>JAEUJP010000136.1 GCA_016793725.1 Myxococcaceae bacterium
CTTCGAATTTCACGCTCGTGCTTCGTTCGTCAAAGACGGGGACCGGACCGGGGCCGGGGCCGGGGCCGGGCACGGGCACGACTTCGAATTTCACGCTCGTGCTTCGTTCGTCAAAGACGGGGACCGGGCCGGGGCCGGGGCCGGGGACGGGCACGGGCACGACTTCGAATTTCACGCTCGTGCTTCGTTCGGCAAAGACGGGGCCGGGCGGCTCACGCGTACGTTCGCCACGCCTGCACGTCTTCGAGGAAGACGAGCTCTCGGTCTTGATACGTGATGCGGCTGCCCGTCACGAGCTTGTGGTGCGGCTCGAACACGAGCGTCCACCGGCCATCGGCGTGCCGCTCGAGGTTCGGGAACGGCTCAGCCCGCGCCGGCCCGCCGGCCGCGGGGCTCGCCACGAGGGGGCGGTACCGCTCGGCCGCTGCCCGGCGCAGCTGCGAACGAACGCCCACGATGTTGCGCCCCCGCTGCACCTCGTAGAGCGGCGCCCGCGCGATGACCGTGAGCGCCCCGGTCTCGGGCTCGAACAGGCCCGCATCACCCGGCCGGCCCAGCTGCACCCGCTCGAGCTTCGAGGCCCGCGGCGCGCTGTACACGCCGCCGAGCACGAGCTGCAGCGTGCGGGTTCGCGACAGCACGCGCCCGACCTGCTCTTCTTGCGTCAGCCACGCGCCGCTCACGTCGAGCACCTCGAAGCGGTCGGTCGCGAAGCCCGGGTCGAGCCCGCCGGGCATCGACAGGTGCGTGACGCCTGCGGGCATCAAGCTGACGAGGTCGGCGACGGCCTCGGCGCTCCACTCGCCTCTCGGCTCGATGCCGACCTCGCGGCAGGTCGGCGGCGCGCCCTTCATCGCGGCGGCGAACGTTCGGGCGTCGGGAGCTTCGAGGCGAACGTCGACGCGCTCGACGTACGCTGCCGTCGGCCGCTTGAAGAACGCGGCGAGGTCGGCGAGCGGCTCGTGACGGGTGCCCAGGTCGCCGGGCCGCACCTTCTCGCGCACCTGTGCGTCGACCCGCAGCACCCGCGCGTGGCCGAGACTCCAGCCGGCGCTCAGGGCGCCCGAGACCTTGCAGCGCTTTCGCGCCAGCGCCCAGAGCCGCTGTATGGCGAGCTCGTCGGGCTCGGGCGGCAGCGCGAGCTCGAAGGCGAGCAGCTCGCCGAGGCGGTCGCCGCGCTCGAGCAGCGCATCGGCGTAGACCCGCCACACCGCGAGGTCGTCTTCGGTTCGAGGCAGGTGCGCGGGCCGCACGCCGGGCATCATGCCCGCGCTGACAGCGATGTCGCGGCCCGTGCGGCCGTGCGTCGCGATTTCGAGCGCATCGCCGCGGTGCAGCCTTTGCTCTGGGCACGCGCATGCGAATGTTCGCGGTCGCGCTCGCGCTCACGGGGCGTCTGGCCTGGGCTCAGCTGGGCACGTGCGACGCCCAGTGCACGGCGACCGCGGGCATCGTGCTCGCCACCGCGCTGGTCGTCACCAGCCACGCGGTGCTCGGCTGGGGGCTCTACCATGACAACGAGCACGCGCTCGCCATCGGCGGCTGGAGCACCCTGCTCTTCTCGAGCATCAGCGCGCTCTCGGCCACCGGCTTTCTGGTCGACTCACTGGTGCATCGGCACGATGGCCTCGCCGTCGGCGGGCTCGCGACGTGGCTCGCGCTCAGCGTCGGCGTCATCGGCGTCGCCGTCTACGGCGTGCACCGCTCGCAGAACCTGCCGGCCGTGTACCTCGTGCCGGTGACCGGAGGCGTCTCGGGCGGCTTCAGCGTGAGCTGGTGAGCGCCCCCGCGGGCGCGAGCGCGATGAGGTTGCCGCACTCGTCGCAGGTGAAGCTGCGCGGGCCGTTGAACCTCAGCTCGAGGTGCTGAAACTCGCGGTCTTTCTTGCAGCGCGGGCAGCTGCCCTTCATCGACTTGAGCCGGCGAGCCTCGGTGAAGCGCAGCATGGCGAACGCCGGCGCGCCGACGAGCAGCGCCGGCACGAGCACGAAGTGCACGACAGGAAGAAAGACCGCCAGGCCCGCGGCACACCAGCCCAACGCGAGCCCGAGGGCGGCGCGCTTCACCCGGTCGAACATCGACCACTCGTGCACGACGGCTGACACGGTCGTCGGCGGCTCGCCGGGGAAGCTCAGCTTCAGCGTGACGGTGCGGTCAGACACGGCACCCGCTCTTAGCGGGCGATTCGTTGGTGCTCAAACGAATTCACCGACCACCGCGGCACCGAGGCGTCACCGCCTGCGCTCTTCGAGCAGGGCCGGTGTCGGCGTCGACCGAGACCGGGAGCACCTCGGACATGCCACGAGACGGAGCGCATCACGGCTTCACGCCGTGCCGCCACAACAGCCGCGCCGCGTTGATGGCGTTGCCGCGGCCCTCGGGGTCGTCTTTCCAGAAGCCGCGCAGCGCGCCGGTCTGATCGACCACGGCCTCGCCCGGCAGCCGTGCGAACTCTTCGGGCGTCGTGCCCGCATCGGTGCCGGCCCACTGCACCCAGCCCGCGCGCAGCTCTTCGATGAGCTCGCCCGCGTCGGCCGGCGAGAGCGTCACCCACACCACGCCGCCGTCGGTGTCGTCGAGGTGCTCTTTCGAGCGCGCGAACGCGACCTGCCGCTCGACACACGCGGCGTCGTCGCACGGCGACGGCAAGAACGACACGACGCTCACGCGCCCGGCGGGCCAGCCCTTGAGCGCGCGAACCGGCGCTGGCGCGTTCAGGAGCTTCTTCTGAAAGAGCGGCAGCGCCGTCAGCACGACGGCGCCGAGCACGAACGCGAGCACGAAGGGGCGGTTGCCCTGGAGGAGCTTCTTCACGTCACTCGCGCATGTTGCGAGCGACCCACCACACCAGGCCACCGATGGCGCTCAGCGGGAGCAGCGACATCACCACCGTCATCGCGACGTACGCCGCCGACGTCTCTTCGCTCGCCTGGCCGCAGACCGGGCACGCGAGCACCAGGGGTATGAGCGCGGGCATCAGCATCAGAAGTACACCCTGAGGTAGATGATGGGCCACGCGCCGACGACGAAGACCCAGAACGAGAGCGTCGCGAGAAAGAACTCGCGCGACAGCGTGCCCTTCTGCAGCCGCACGAAGCCGAAGCCCATCGCGACGATGCAGACGGCGACGTGCAGCGCGTGCGTGCCGACAATCAAATAGAAGAACGAGCCGAGCGTGCTCGAGGTCATCGTCATGCCCGCGCCCAGCAGCATCACCCACTCGCGGCCCTGTAAGCCCACGAACGCCGCGCCCAGCACGAACGCCACGAGGTAGAGCGACTTCGACGGCGCGTTCACGCGAAACCGCCGGTAGGCGACGAACAGCAGCACGCCGCTGACGAGCAGCACGGCGGTGTTCAGCAGCGTCGCCTCGGCGGGCAGCCGCGGCTGACCCGGCGGCGGCCACATGCCCATCACCGCGTTCGCCTTCGAGATGGTGAACGCCGAGATGAACCCGGCGAAGAACATGATCTCGGTGACGATGAACACCAGCATGCCCAGCATCGCGCTGGGTACGACCGGGCGGCGCTGGGGCAGCCGCTGCGGCGAGCCACGCTGAGGCTGAGGCAGCACCGCTTCCATCTCAGTGATGCTCGTCTTTTTCGCCGGCCGCCATGCCACGCTTCACTTCGTCTGCGGCCGCCTGGTTGTACCAGTTGGCGCCGTCGTGGTGCATGACGTCGGGCGTGACCGCGCCGACCATCAGCACCATCAGCACGATCATCGACCCCACCATGTAGGCGACGTACTTCTTCTCGAGGTTGATGTGCATGAAGTACCGCACGACGATGTACGCCTTCACCACCGCGATGCCGAACGCGGTGATGAGCGTGATGACGCGAATCTCGAGCAGCGGGCCGAGCACGCTCACGACGAGCAGCGCGAGCAAGATGCCCCAGATTTTTACGTACGACGGGTGAGCGTGAGCGTCAGCAGACATGGGTCGGTCTCACTTGGCGATGTACAGGAGCGGGAAGAGGAAGATCCACACGACGTCGACGAAGTGCCAGTAGATGCCGATGTTCTCGACACGCTGCAGCTCTTTGCCCTTTCGCGCGTCGGCCGCCACGATGAGCATGATGACCATGCCCGCCAGCACGTGCAGGCCGTGCAGCCCCGCCGCCGTGTAATAGAACGACCAGAAGGTGTTCGACGTGATGGTGTAGCCGTGCTTGATCTCGTTCGTCCACTCGATCGACTTCACGATGAGAAACGTGAGGCCGCCCAGCGTCGTGAACATCAGGTACCGCGCCGCGCCCGGGCCGTTCTTCTTCTCGGCTTCCTGGTGCGCCAACACCGCGCACAGCGACGACGTCAGCAGCACGAACGTGTTGAAGGCCCCGATCCACGTGTTCGTGTGAATCGACTGGTGCGCCCACTCGGGGTGCCCCAGCCGGTGCATGATGTACGACCCCAGAATGCCGCCGAAGATGACGATTTCGGAGGCGATCACCCACCACACCGCCAGCCGCCCCGTGGGCATGCCGGTCGCTTCACGCATCGTCGCTACAGGTCGGGGGAAGCTCACGCCTTGGCTCCTTCCGGAGGCGGCTCGTGCTGCGGCCAGTGGTCGTCTTCACCCCGGTCGGGGTGCGCGTACTCGTACGGCCCCCGGTACACGTTCGGCAGCCCCTCGGGGAAATTGCCGTGCGGCGGCGGCGACGGCGCGTGCCACTCGAGCGAGTTCGCCCGCCACGGGTTCTTGTCGGCCTTCGGGCCCCAGAAGATGCTGTAGATGAAGTTCGCGACGAACACGACCTGCACCGAGATGAGAATCAGCAGCGAGACCGTCGCGAGCACGCGGAGGTCTTGCATGCCTGCCCGCATCAGCTCGGGGAAGTGCGTCGGGTCGTAGATGCGGCGGTGGTCGCCGCGCGCTCCGAGGAGGAAGAGCGGAATGAAAATCATGTTGAACGAGATGGTCGTGACCCAGAAGTGCACCTTGCCCCACGCCTCGTTCATCATTCGCCCGAACATCTTCGGGAACCAGTGCGTGATCGCCGCGAACGTGGCGATGAACGCGATCGGGAAGAACGTGTAGTGGAAGTGCGCGAGCACGAAGTACGTGTCGTGGAAGTAGATGTCGGCGCCCGAGGCACCCAGGAAGATGCCCGTCACGCCGCCCATCAAGAACTCGCCGATGAAGCCGAGCGCCCACAACATCGGGGTCGTCAGGCGAATCGACGCGCCGTAGAGCGTCGCGATGTAGACGAACACCATCTCGGCGACGGGAATCGAGATGATCAGCGTCGTCACCGTGAAGATGTTCGCCATGCGCGGGTCGATGCCGGCGATGAACTGGTGGTGGGCCCACACGAAGAAGCTGATGATGCCGGTCGCGATCGCCGTGTAGAGCACCGTGCGGTACGCGAAGAGCTTCTTGCGGCCGTGCACCGTGATGACCTCGGCCGTGATGCCCATCGCGGGCAGCAGCACGACGTACACCTCGGGGTGACCGAAGAACCAGAACAGGTGCTGCCACAGAATCGGGTCGCCGCCCTTCGCAGGGTCGAAGAAGGCGGTGCCGATCTGCTGGTCGAAGATGAGCATCACGGCGCCGGCGACGAGCGGGCCGACCGAGGCCATGAAGAGAATCGAGGCGATGATGATCATCCACACCACCATCGGCACGTCGAACATCTTCATGCCCGGCGCACGCGAGTTCATCAGCGTCGTGACGAAGTTGATGCCGCCCAGCAGAAACGCCACGAACTCGAGCGCGACCGCCGTGATCCACAACGTCGAGCCCATCGGGGTCAGGTTGAAGGCGCTCTTCGCAGAGAGGGGCGGGTACGCCGTCCACGCTCCGCCGAACGCGCCGCCCTGAACCAGAAAAGAGAGGATGAGGATGACGACCGAGACGAGGAAGATCTGGTAGCTCAGGCGGTTCAGCCGCGGGAACACCATGTCGTCACAGCCAATCATCAGGGGGATGAGGTAGTTCCCCAGCGCGGCGATCAGCACCGGCATCGCGACCCAGAAAATCATCACGCTGCCGTGCGTCGTGATGAGCGCGTTGTAGTCGCTCGCCGTCACGCGACCCCAACCCGGCACCGGCATGCCCGGGAAGGCCAGCTGCATGCGGAACACGTAGACCGCGAAGCCGCCGATCACCGCCATGAACATGCCGGTGAACAGGTACTGAAAGCAGATGATCTTGTGGTCCGTCGACCAGAAGTACTTCATGAACCAACCCTGGTCGTGGTGACCGTGGTCACCCTGAGCATGGTCGTGCCCGTGCGCGTGCTGCCCGCCGCCGTGGCCGTGTGCTTCTGCGGTGCTGCTCATTTCGTACCTCCGGTGGCCGGAGCGGGCGCCGAACCGACGGCGGCCACCGGCGACGCGGCCTTCAGCCACGCCTGATGGGTGTCATGGTCTTCGACGTAGATGCGACCGGGCATCAGCGCGTGGCCGATGCCGCAGATTTCCGTGCACTGAATGTCGAACTGCCCGAGCAGCGTCGGCTTGAACCAGCCCTTGATGATGCGGCCGGGAATCGCGTCTTGCTTCAAGCGAAAGACGGGCACCGAGAAGCTGTGGAGCACGTCGCGCGACGACAGCTCGAAGCCGTAGGTCTTGCCCATCTCGACGTGCATCTCGTCGACGAGGCGAATGTCGTCGTCGGTGTCGAGCTTGCCGTCGGGGCCGGCGTGAACGAACGTCCACGCCCACTGCTGGGCGACGACCCGCACCGTCTCGTCGATGGGCGGCTGCTCGATCTTGACGTGCGTCCACACGCGAACCGCGGCGATGAGAATCACCACGTCGAACAGCAGCGTCGCGTAGTGCGGCCAGGTGACCCAGCGCTTCTCTTTCGGGTCTTCACCGCTCACGTACTTCGCCTTCACGCCCGGCTTCGCCGTGTACTTGACGATGAGGCCGATGAAGACCCCCAGGGCCAACATGAACCAGAAGCCCGTGATGACCAGAATCCACAAGATGAGCTGGTCGATGTCGCCTGCGTACGTTGACCCCTCTTCGACGTATTTCGAGATCATTTCAGGGTCCTCTTTCAGGGCGCGAGCAGAATGGCCGCGCCGATGAACGCCGCAGCGCCGGCGCACAGCAGCGCGAACAACTTCCACGACAGCTTCTCGTCTGACTTGTCGCTCGTATTCGGGGTCGGGTGGTGATCGGCCATTTTTCGCTCTTTAGGGGTTCAACGTGCCGATGTGCGCGATGACGTTCTTCATCGCCTGCTCGTCGACCAGCACCGCGCTCATCGCCCGCATCGTGTTGCCAGTCACGTCGTTCGGGTTCGCGCCGCGAATGCCCTTCTTGAACTTCTGCAGCTGCGCCAGCATGTACCAGTCGGGCAGCTGCGCCAGCGGCGGGGCCTTCGTCGCCAGGTTCCCCTCGCCCTTCACGCCGTGGCAGGCGATGCAGGTGGCGTAGCTCGCCGCGCCCGCGGTGGCGTCGCCGTCTTTGACCAGCTTCGCGCCCTTCACGGGCTTCAGGTCGTGCGAGACGTAGTGCACGACCGAGTGAATCTCGGCGGGGTTCATCATCTGCCGCGACATCGGCCGCATGCGCAGGCCTTCGTAGTCGTCGGGGTGCGCGCCGCGAACGCCGGTGCGGAACTTCGTAATCTGCGACTCGACGTACCAGTCGGGCAGGCCCGCGATCGCCGGCGCCTGAATCGTCGCGTTGCCTTCGCCGTGCTCGCCATGACAGGCCGTGCACGCGCGGAACATCTCTTTGCCCGAAATCACGGGAGTCGCGCCGTCGGGCCGGTGACAGGCCAGTGCCGTGAGCGCGAGCAGAGGAAGTGCGATTCTCATTTTCGCCGGGCGGTTTTGCACACGGGGTTTCCGGTGCCAAGGGTTTTGACGCCCCCGCTCGGAGCAAAACTGATAGTGCCCGTCAGCGGTGCCCGAGGTACTGATCGCGGCACGATTCGGAGCAGAAAAACACCCGGCTGCTTCCCGAACTGCCCCCATCGGCTTCGGCCGACAGCGCCTGCGGGTCGATCATGACCTCCATGCCGCAGACGGGGTCGACGGCGGTCTGTGGTGCCACGCGCGGCCCGGTCTCTTTCAGGCCCTTCACGTACGCGAGCAGCGTGACCAGGTCGGCCGACTCGATCACCCCGTCATAGGTGGGCATGCGCAGCGGGTAGCCGCGCACGCGCTTGGCGTCGGGTACCAAAATCGACTCGAGCAGGTAGCCTTCGTCGGCCTCGACGACGAGGCCGTTGTCGAGCTCGACCTTCTTGCCGAACAGGCCGCCGAGGGGCGGCGCGAGCGATGGGCTGTCGTGGCACGGCGCGCACGACAGCTGCGCCCACAGCTCTTCGCCGGTGCGGGCGCGAGGTGGAGCGGGCGGCGCACCGGCCTTCGCGAGCAGGGCGGCGTCGCGGGCCAGCGCGAGAAACTCTTCGCGGTGCTCGGAGTCGTAGACGCCGCGCACGACGCCCGCCGCGTCGACCAGCACGAAGATGCTGCTGTGCACGATGGGGTCTACGCCCGAGTCGGCGGCCTCGGCGGTGACCTTGAAGCCCTCGAGCACGGCGGCGAGCGAGTCGGGCCTGGTGGCGAGCAGCGACCAGCGCTTCTCGGCGGGCGCCCACTTCTGGGCATAGGCGCCGAGGGTCATGACGTCGTCGTGCGCGGGGTCGACGCTGACCGAGACGAAGTGCACGTTCGCCTCAGTGAGGCGGCGCTGCAGCTGCACCATCTTGGCGGTGAGCAGGGGGCAGACGCTCTTGCAGGTGGTGAAGATGAAGTTCACGACCCAGGGGCGGCCCTGCAGAGAGGCCTTGCTGACGCGGCCGCCGCGCTGATCCGGCAGGTCGAAGTCGGGAGCCGCCCAGAGCGGCTCGAGCTTGCGCGACTCGCCCTGGTGGGCGAGGCGTTCTGCCGCGGTCGTGCGCCGATCATGCGTGCGCGTGACCATGTAGCCCATGCCGACGACGGTGGCTCCGAAGAGAATGACGACGAGAAGTGCGCCGTGCTCGAGCTTCATGGGGTTCGTCGGTCGGGGGCTTGAAGTACCACGGGGCGGTCGTGGTACTTCCCACGTCCCCCATGGTTCTGTCTCTGGTGCTCCTGTCCGTCGCTGCAGCTTCCCCTACTGATGTCGTCAAGACGGTGACACGCGAGCGCAGCGCTGCGGTATCGGGCGACAAGCTGGTCGACACGCTCGAGGCGCACGTCGACTTCGCCGAGCTGTCGAAGCGGGCGCTGGGCGACGAGTGGGCGAAGCTCGACAAGGCGAAGCAGCAAGAGGTCGTCTCGACCATGCGGTCGCTGCTCAAGGCGACGTGGCTGCAGAAGCTGCTCAGCGGCGATCGCAACGAGGCGACGAAGTTCGGGGCCGAGACGCTCGCCGACGACGGCGCGACGGTCGAGACCCTGGTCGACATCGGCGGCGACACGCTGCCGGTCGTCTACCACCTGCGCAAGAGCGGCACCGGGTGGAAGATTTACGACATCGTCACCGACGGCGCGTCGCTCATCGACCTGTACCGCGGCGAGTTCAAGAAGCAGCTCGCGAAGGGCGGCTACGACGGGCTCATGAAGACGTTGAAGGCGAAGGTCGCGCAGCAGCAGCAGGCGACGAAGCCGGCAACGGCGACGGCCGCGACGCGCTGAGCGCCCTGAGGGCGAGCTCCATCTCGATTCGCCTGCCGTCGCGAACGGCCGCGGCAACCGCCGCAGAACCTCACGCGCCCAGCCAGGCGAGCGGTCTTGCGGTGGACTCAGCGCCCATCGCCCTCGAGGTGCTTCTCGTTCGTCGACAGGGCGACGGGCCCGCGCCACTTCACGCCCTCGAAGACGTGCTGCCCAGCCAAGCCACTCCGGGCCGCGCAGTTGCTCGCGATTCCCCGAGCTGCTCCCGCACCAGTCGATGAGCTACTGCACGACCTGTACGAAGCTCTGCGAACCAGACATCACCGGCACGCCGAGCTGACCCACGCCGTTGTAGCCCCAGCACTTCACCTTGCCGCGCGCCGTCAGCGCGCAGGTGTGAGAGCCGCTGGTCTCGATCGACACGATCGGCTCGCTGATCGCGACGTCGACCGCGGCTGCCGACACGTCGGGCACGTCACGGCCGAGCTGCCCGAACAGGTTGCTGCCCCAGCAGCGAACCCCGTTGGTGCCGTAGAGCGCACAGCCGTACTCGGCGCTGCCCACGAGCTGCCGTGGGAAGAGCGGGGCCCCTGGCACGGGCGCTGGTGCACGGTCGAGCGCCCAACACCAGACATTGCCGTCGTCGAGTGCCGCGCACGCACCACGGCGCTCGCGGTCTTGTTGTTTGAACTGTGATGACGACAGCGTGCGCGCGGGCCGCGGCAACGCAAACGACTCGATGGGCTCGAGCCACTCGCTGACGCTGCTCACGCCCCCGTCCGTCCACAGCACGTAGCCCGGCGTCGCGTGCTGGCGAACGTCGCCGACGCGGTGGTCGGCCCCGCGCAGCAGCTCGGTGCCTCGCCGCGCGACGAGGCTGCCGCCGAAGAACGCGAGCGCATCGGTCGCGATGCCCTGAAACGGCACGCTCAGGCCGGGCGCCGACCAGCACTTCACCTCGCCCGCAGTCGTTCGCAGGCACGGGGGGCTGAGCTCCGCGATGGAGGCGGCCGGCCCCAGGTCGCGCAGTCCGTTCGCGATGCCACCATCGGGCAGTGGTTCCGGCGAGCCCCAGCTCCAGACGCGGCCGTTCGCGACGGCGTAGGTCTGTGCCCAGGAGCCGAAGACGTCGATGCTCTGCGGCATTCTTCCGAGCCCTAACTTCTCGACCGGCCCTGGCGTCGCCGCCTCGACGACGCCGCGCGGCTGAACGCTGCGGTCGCCGAGCTGGCCGAACTTGTTGTCGCCGCGGCAGTAGACGTCGCCCGTAGCGGTGAGACCGCACATTCCCGCCGCGACGTGCAAGAGCCCGAGCAGGTCTTCGACCTTTCGCTCCGAGCCGATCAACCGCACGAACGCGGGTGAAGGTTGGCGCGTCGCGTTCGCGAGGACCCCGCATGAGATTCCGCCTCCCGTGTGCGCCCTGCATGCGCCGGGGCCATTCGCCAGCGCGACGACGCCTCCGTCGTGGAGCAGGGTGAGCCCGCCGTCGTGACGGATTGCCTCGACGGCACCCGAGGGCAGCAGCGCCACGGCGGTGGTGCCGCTGCCCCAGGTGTTGTCGGTGAGCACCCACCTCGCTCGGAGTCTCGCTGAAGGACGGCGCGTAGTCGCCGGTACCACAGCGAACGCCGCCGTCGGTCGTCGCCCAGCACCGGCCGCGGCTGTACAAGTCGGCGGCGCCTGCGTCGACCACCGTCGTCAACGTGCCGTTGAAGTGCTCGATGGCTCCGCTCGCGAGCAACGCGGTCACACCCCCATTCAGAACGGCGAGCTCGACGGCGGCTGCAGAGAACGGCACGACCGCCGGCCCGGCCGAGGCCCACTGCGACTCACCACTCGAGCACCTCACCTCGCCGCTCTGCGAGATGGCGCAGGTCGTGAGCCAGTCTGACGACAGGCCGTGCATGCCTTCGAGCCAGTCGACGGCTTGCGGGGGCCTCGTGACCTGAAACGCGGAGCTCCAGCCGAGCGGCGTGCCCCAGCACCGCACCTTGCCGCTGCGCGCCTGAGCGCACACGTGGGCAGCTCCGACCGCGAGCTCGGTGTAGCTGCAGTCTTCGCCGGCGCCGGGCCGCGGCCGCTGCTCGCAGCGCCCCGCGAGGCACACGGCGGCGCTCGCGCAGGTGCCCTCACCGCACGGTGTGCCGTCGGTCACCGGCTGCGTCGTGCAGCCCATCGCCGGGTCGCACGCGGCGACGAGGCAGGGGTCGTCGACCACACACTCGCGCGGCAGGTGGGCGCAGCGCGTGCTCGCTTCGGGCGAACAGAGGTCGACCGTGCAAGCGTCGCCGTCGTCGCACGACTCGAACGCGCCCTTGCACACGCCGGCCGTGCACGAACCGTTCGTCACGCACGCGTCGGAGCACGCCGTGCCATCGGGCTGAACGCTCTCGACGCACCGCGCGTTCGCGCCGTCGTACGAGGCCATGCGGCACGCATCGATGGTGCCGCACGGTGCGACACCTTCGCCGCGGAGCACGACCTCGACCGGGCCCGCCTCGCTGTCGAGCCGCAGCCGGCCCGCCGCCGCACCGGGCGAGGTGGGCGCGAACGCGACGGTGACGTTCACCTCACCACCACCCGGCAGCGACAGCGCCGGCTCGGTCGCGAAGGGTGCGGCCGTCGAGATCGTGAGCTGGAGGTCAACGAGACCTTCGTTTCGCACCGACACCGCGCGGTGCAGCACGGCGCCCATGGGCACGGCTCCGAAATCGAGCTGGGCGCCGGCGCGAAGCGACACCCGCGCCTGGGACACGGGCGGCTCACATCGGCATGCGGTGAGGGTGCAGATGAATGTGACGGCAAATACGCGCACGCAGAACCAGTTACACGTGGGCGGCTTGCTGTGTGCATCGCTGGCGCCGCGAGTCACGAGCGCAGTCGCACCGGGTCACTACTGCGGTAGAGGCCCTCGCGAACCTCGGTGCTCGCCGCGAGCGTTGCGACGAGCGCGTCCACGCGCAGATCGCGGATCTGGCGACAGCTCAAGATGTCGGGCACGCGGCGCTCGCGTGACCTCGACGCCCGGTGCGACGTCGAGGCCGCGTTGCGCGGTGGGGGTCAGCTTCCGCCGAGCACGCTGGAGCAACCGCACGCTCCGGCGCCCATCGGCGAGCTCATCACGGCCTCGCCCGCCGCAGCGCTCGCGCTCATGTTCGCGCACTGCATCGCCTCGCACTGCGCGACGGGCAGGTTCGGCACGACGACGCCCGTGCGCGGGCAGTTGCAGTTCGGTTTCTCTTCGGCGCACAGCATGACCGACTGGCCGGCGCAGGTGGAGTCGATGGGCGCGCCGCCCGCCGCGCACGAGAGCAGCGCCGAGCCCGGGAACGTGCTGGTGCCCGTGTCGTCGGGAGCGGGAAGAATGGTGCCCGGGTCGGGCTGGCTCGGCGGCACCGGCGTGCCCCCGCGGCTCGGCAGCCACCCCATACACTGCGCGAACGCCGTGCTCGGGTCGTCGCCGCCCGTGCAGCCGTTGTTGCAGCTGCCCGATTCCATGCCGCAGTCTTCTGCGCCGCCGCTGTTGCACTCGGGGTCGTCCGCGCAGTCAGACGTCTCACCTTCGCAGGGCCAACCCCCGCCCGCGCAAGTGCCGTCGCTGCCACCACTTCCGCCGCTTCCCGCAGAGCCGCTGCCTGCCGTGCCGCTGCCGCTGCCCGCCGTACCGCTGCCGCTGCCCGCCGTGCCGCTGCCGCTGCCCGCAGTGCCGCTGCCGCTGCCGCTGCCCGCCGTGCCGCCGGGGTTGGTGCCGCTGCTGCCGGCGCTCCCCGACGTGCTCCCGGTGCCACCGCCTGCGCCCGACGCCGGGTCGCCTGGAAACATGTCGGGGTTGTCGGTGTTGTAGATGACGACTTCGGTGCCCTCGACGACGACGTAGAAGTTGTACGTGTTCGGGTCGGTGTCGTCTTGTCGGCGCACGTACGTTTCACACGGGCCGCCCCTCACCGTGCACATCTGAAACGTATACCGCCCGTCGTCGCTGCCCTCGGCGAACGGGTTGCAGCTCGCTCCGCCGCCGACTCCGCCGCCGACCTCGCCCGTTGCGCCCGAGCCTGGCTGCAGCGCCGCCGTGCACTCGAGAATTCGGCTCGCTTCGCTGCGGTCGCCGCGCACTGCGTCGAGCACGCACGACGCGCGGGTCGCGCTGGAGCCAATCGAAACGCCGCCGCCGCCCGCCTTGCTGCCCGAGCCCGATGAGCCGCCGCCGGGCGAGCCGGCGCCGCCCGGGGGTGGCGACGAGCCGTTGGGGCCACACTTCTTCGCGGCGGCCGAAGAGACGAGCAGCGGCGTCGACAGGCCCTTGCCGAGCACGAGGTGGTCGCTGCGGGCGGCGCCGCAGCCCGTATCGCAGCGCAGCTTCTCGCCGACGAGGCCGGTGCCGTCGAGCACCAGGTCGACTCCGAAGCACGGCATGGTCAGCGCCTCGAGCACGGCGGGGAGCAGGTTCGGCGTCCACCCTCCCTTTGCGTCGCGCATGACGAGCAGCCGCGTCGAGAGCGCCGACTTGAGGTCTTCGGTCGCGCGCTGACCCTTGCTCGTGATCGCGACGAGGCGGCCCGTGCGCGGGTCGAGAAAAAACAGGCCGGTTCGGTGAAGCAACGAGCCCTGCTGCGCGGCGGCCGCCGCGAGCGTCTTGCCGTGCAGCAGCAGCCAATTGAGGCCCGGCTTCGAAGTCGAGAACGCGCGCGTCTGATCAGCCACCAGCAGAATCGGCACCGCCATGAGCTGGCGGAAGCGCGAGGCGAACGCCGGAGCCGAGCGGCCCGCGAGCATGCGCTCGACGGTGAGCTCGGTCTGCAACACGAGCGCGCCTTCGAGCAGGCGCAGCTGGCGTTGGCTCAGGCAGCTCAGGTGCTGCTGCAGCGCCTCGATGAGCGGCAGCGCCTGGGCGTCGTTCTCGAGGAGCGCGGCCTTGAGGTAGCGGTCGAGGGTGCCCTGAATGACGAGGTCGCCGGCGCAGCGCGGGTCGGCCCACAGCGACTGAACCTCGGTGTGGAGCGACGGCACCTGGCGGCTCAGGCCACGCGAGAGCTCGTAGACCGCGACCGTGAGCGGGAAGGCGCCCGAGGTGCCGACCGTGACGAGCTGGGGCAGCGCCGCAGCGCGGGCATCGACGAGCGCGGCCTCGAGCTTCTTCGCAGCGTCGCGCTGCTTCGTCTGGAGGTTGGCGACCTGGCTCTTGGTGTCGGCGATGCGCTTCGCGTCGTCTTCGGCCGAGTCGCGGGCAACCTTCAGTCGCGGGTCGCCGGGGCTCTTCTTTTCGATCGCCGTGATGAGCATGCGCTTGACGGCGAGGTCCTGCGCGACGCGGCGGCGCGGCTCGACGAGGAGCTGAAGTGCGTGCGCGGCCGAGCGCTCGTTCTTCTGTGCCTGCGCGAGCGCGGCCAGGTGCCCCGCGGGCGTGAGGCCCTGCGACGCAGCCGAGGTTTCGGTATCGGGGGCGAGCTCTTGCGGCCCACAGCCGATGAGCAGGGCGAGGGCGATCAGCAGCTGCTGACGTTTCATGGTTCGGGCTCCAGAGAGAGAGAGCGCTGAGCGCCGTGCAAGTGCAGTTCCGACGGTGTGCCTCAGGGCAACCGCGGCGCGATTGTCGGGTCGAGCCGACAAGCTGCGGGTTCGAACCTGAAGGCGCGCGCGGTCACTGAGCTCGGTGGCCGTCGCACGGTCGCCGCCTCAGTAGCTCACCTGCACCTGCAGCCGCGTCCAGTGGCCGTACTCGCTCCGGTACGTCTTGTCGTTGGTGCGGTCGGTGACGAGGTAGGCGAGCACGAGCTCGAGCGACCGGTTCACCTGCAGCTCGACGCCCGCCTCGACCTCGCGCACCTGGTAGTACGGCGAGTTGGTCACGAACTTCTTGCCGCCGTCGTACATCGTGCCGCGCACGTACGGCGTGAGCGCCACCGCGCCCAGCACGTCGTCGACCTTGTACATGAGCTGCGCGTACCCCCCGTAGAGCAGCCGGTCGTCGAGCACGTACCGCTGGTCGCCCAGGCCGAGCTGCGGGCCGACGCCGACCGTGTACTCGAACTGGAACCCGAAGGGCTTCGGGTACCAGACCGCGGTGATGAACGCCCGCGCGTCGCGAAACGTGTTCGACGTGCGCATCGAGACGATGTCGGTGCCGTCGGGGTGCTTGCCGACCTTCACCGTCGCCTGCCCCCAATACCCGCCACCGCCGAGCTCGAAGAACTGGCTGCCCACCGCGAACGGCCACGTGACACGCCCGATGACGTGGGGAAACTTGTTGAGGTCGAGGCGGTTCGCGGTCTGGCCGTTGTACGCACCGACCGCTACGACGCCGTAGTCGCCCGAGCCCTTCAGCCCCGAGTCGACGAGGTGCTTGAACCGCGCGCGAATGTGAGCGGGCGCCCAGTAGAAGAAGACCCCGAGGTCGCGCTCGTCTTTCACCGCGCTGTTGAGCGCGTCGTTGCGGTCGAGCGGCAGCCGGTTCTGGCTCGACTGCATGTTCTCGAAGCCGTAGGGCACCTTCGACTGCCCGACGCGAAAGCGGAACTCTTTCTGCGCGTCGAGAAAGACGTCGGCGTACCAGTCGCGCAGAATCGACACGCCGAGCTGGTCGTCGATGGCAGACGCGAAGTCGGGCTGAAAATAGACCGAGACGCGCGGGTGCACGTCGCCGAACAGAATGACGCGGGCCCGGCGAATCAAGAAGCCGCCGCCCCCGCCCATCGACTTGTCGGCCTGCTCGTTGATGGCCTTGTCGTTGTAGACCGCGCCGGGCAGGTTGACGCGAACCTGGGTGTAGCCCCTGATGTTGAGGCGCTCGTACCAGTGCGATGGCGTCGGGGGCTCGGGGGCCGGTGGGGCTGCCGGCGCGGGGGCAGGCTCGCTCGGCCTTCGCAGCGCCTCGAGCTCGGCCTCGTGCCGCGCCAGCAGGTCGAGCGCCTGCCGCAAGCGCTCGCGGAGCTCGGCGTCGCTCGCTCCCGAGAGGTCTGACGAGGGCGCTCGCGACGGAGCCGCGGCGACGCCGCCGTCGGCCGGGTCGGTGGCCATAGGCAGCTGCAGGAACAGCGCGAGCGTGAGGGTCGTGAGCACGGGCGACGCAGATACGTGGCCCATTCGCGACCTTCGCGACGCGAAGGTGAACTCGGAGTGAGGACGAGGTCACGGTTGTGTGACGACGGGGGTGTACCTGGGGGTCGCTCAGCAGGCGCCGGCCCAGCACGTGAGGTCGGTGCCGCCTGACGCCTTGGCGAGCGCGGCGGCGGCAACCCTCACGTCGCCTTCGAACGCGAACGCGTCGGTCGTGACGAGCACGACGCGATCACCGAGGCGGAAGCCGCCGCGCAGCGGCCAGGTCTTCTCGAGCTCGCCGCGCGCACCGCCGGGGGTCTCGCGGAACCGCTTCATGCGCTCTCGCGCCGCCGCTTCGCTCGCATACCGGCTGACGATGATGCGCAGCCTGGGGAAGAGGTCTGTCGAGCCCTTGACGGGCTTCGTCGACTTCGCCGCCTGGCAGGTCGAGCCCGCCGCGCCGAAGTGCAGCTCTTCGCCGGTGCTGCACTCGGTGGCCGGGGCGAGCTTGAAGCCGCTGGCGGCCGCCCACACCTCGAGGGCGCGGGGCAGCGGGGCGGGCTCGGCGGCTGCGGCGAACAGCAAGGCAGAGACGAAGAGCATGCGAGAGCAACTCTCGCCCACCCCGCCGATTCCCGCCACGGGCAGCGGCGGGTGCGCTCTCAGCCAGGCCCTGAACTTCAGCCCTTCGCCGCGCGCTGCGCCTCGGCCCACACCAGCGCCTCGTCGAGCTCTCGGCGCACCGCGTACGGCATCGGCAGCGGCGCGAGCAGCAGCGCCGTCATGGTGACGAAGCGCAAGAGCGGCGAGGTGATGACGAACACCGAGCCCCGGCAGGTGCGGTGGAGCTGCTCGCGGTGCGCCTCGGCCCACTGCGTGTTGCGCGCGCGGGCGTACGCCGTCACGGTGCCCATGGCGCGCAGGTCGATGACGACCACGTACGGCTCGCCGCGCTCGAGCAGCTGCGTGCCGGCCGCGACGTAGGCGTCGACCTGCACATCGTCGAGCACACCTTCGACCGTGATGACCGCGATCGGCCAGCGGGAGTCGTCGACGCGGAAGCTGCCGCTCATGCCGGCGGGCTCCGCAGTGGCAGCTTGATGACGCAGGTCGTGCCCTTCTGGCCTTCGGTGTCGCTGACGAACGCGAGCTGACCGTGGTGGGCGTCGATCGCGCGTCGCACGATGGTGAGCCCGAGGCCGCTGCCGGTGGAGCGCGTCGTGACGAACGGCTCGAACAGCCGCTCTTTCACCTCGGGCGGTATGCCCGAGCCGGTGTCGCGAATGCACACCCGCGCCCAGCTGCCCTCGCCGTCACCCTCACGCTCGAGCGACACGTGCAGCTCGCCCGCCGCGCCGATCGCCTGCAGCGCGTTGCGAAACAGGTTCGTGAGCGCGAGGTTCAACAGCCGGCTGTCGACGGCGAGCGGCTCGAGCGTCTCGTCCATCTTCTTGAACACCCGCACCTGCGCCCCCGCCGCGTTCGCGCGCAGCGACTGCGCGAGCGCCTCGTCGATGAGGCGCCACAGCTGCCGCGTCTCGAGGTTCGCGCTCATCGGCCGCGCGAAGTCGAGGAGGTTCACCACCATCTCGTCGAGGCGGTGAATCTCGTCTTCGATGATGCGGCACAACGAGCGCCCTTCGTTCGACAGCTCGACGTGCCGCCGCACCAGCGCGAGCGCGTTCGAGATGGAGCCGAGCGGGTTTCGCACCTCGTGCGCCACCACCGCCGCCATCACGCCGAGCTCGGCGAGCCGCTGCCTTCGCAAGAGCGACTCCTGGGCCTGCTTCATCTCGGTGCTGTCGATGTCGAGGCCCAGCACGCCGGTGACGCGCCGCCCGTCGCTGACCGGGGCGACCACGCGGGTGAACGTGCGCCGCACGCCGTCGACCTCGTACTCGAGCTCGTCGCGCGACGGCTCGCCCGCGAGCGCCCGGTCGAACACGCGGGCGAAGTGCGCGCGAGAGGCCTCGGGTCGCAGGGCCTCGGCGCAGCGCAGCCCGAGCAGGTTGCCGGTGGTGCGCGTCGAGGCGGGGCTCTGCAGCACGCAGCGGCCGCCGGTGTCGCAGATGTAGAAGTCGAACGGCAGCGCGTCGGCCAGGGTCGCGAGCCACGACTCGACCTCGCGCCACTGTCGCTCGTCGTGGTGCGCCGCGGTGACGTCGACCATCACCGCGATGAGCGTCTGGCCCAACCGACGCAGCGTCGTGCGGTAGCGGCGCTCGGCCCCGCCAGACACCGACAGCGGGTGCTCGAGCGCATGTGGGCGGCCGTCGCGCCCGGCCGCTTCGAGCGTGGCGCGCAGGTGCTCGCGGTGACCTGCGGGCACGGCCGAGACGAGGTCTCCCGGCGCAGTGACGGCGGCGGCCTTCAGCAGCGCCTCACCGGCGGCCCCGAGCGCGGTGGCGCGGCCGGTGGCCGGGTCGAGCTGCACGATGGCCGCTCCGGCCAGCTCGAAGAGCTCCACCAGCTCGTGGACCTGCACGTCGTTCGGCAGGAGGTCGTTCAGTCACCACCGTTCTACGCCTTCGGCAGCGCGACAGGCATTCGGAAACGTGCGCGCTTGCCCTCGCGCTCGAACAGCACGACGGCCTGCATCAGCCGCTGGGAGCAGCCCGCCAGCACGGCCGACCGCGCCAGCTCGTCGTCGAGGTCGAAGAGCGCGTCGAGCGCGCTGCCGGCGTTGAGCACCACCGTCGTCCAGTCGGCTTTGGGCAGGCCGAGCAGGTCGGCGGCGTGGTCGCCGGCGAGCCGGCGAATGAGCGCGACGGGGAGCCCGTCGACGAGCGGGCCCGGCAGCGCCTCTTGCATCAGCTCGACGAGCGCGCGGCCGAGCACCACGCCGTCGTCGGAGCGCGCCCACTGCCGCGCGCGAATCAGCTCCATCAGCTGCACGCCGTCGGCGACGTCGCGCGGCACGAGCTCGGGCCGCACGCCGAGCAGGTGACCCGTCACCTGCCACAGGTGCAGCCAGGCCTCGGCCTCGGCGTCGGTGAGCTGAACGCCGAGCTTCGGCAGCGCGTCGAGAATGACGACCGAGAAGGTCATCAGCGTGCCGGCGAGGTCCTCCTGGTTGACGGGCACGCCGAGTGCCGCGGCGTCCCACCCCTGCGGGTGCTGCGCGATGAGGTGGCGAATGGCGGCGTGCATCAGCCGCACCTTCAGCGTCGAGGCGACGGCGCGGCCGCCGGCCTCGAAGGCGCCGACGTCGCACACGTCGAAGAGAAACTGCGCGGTCTCGAACACGCGCTGCCGCACGTGGCTCGACATGCGCTGCGACTGCATCAGCACGCGCGCGCCCTTCGCCGCGCAGTACGCCTGCGGCAGCGACGACGCGAACAGACCCGCCGCGACGAGCCAGCCGTGCCGCGCGAAGAGCTCTTGCGCGAGCTTCAGCCGCACGGGGTCGACCCACGACGGCAGGGCGCGGTGCGCGGCGAAGTACTGCTCGACGACGTCGGGCAGCTCGGGCGGCAGCGGCCCGTCGGCGGTGAAGAGGCGGCCGAGCAGGCGGTTCACGGCCCCGGCCTCGCCGCTCGAGAACACCGCCCGCACGACCTGGTCGGCCTCGGGGTCGCCGACCGCGCGCATCGCCTCGAGCTGGGGCGCCGAGAAGCGCGGCGGCAACGTGGCCGCGGCCTGCGCGCGCCGCAGCCACGTGCCGAGCGCCGCCGGCGGGTAGAAGCGCGTCGCCTCTGCGTAGAGAAAGAAGGTGTCGGGGGCGATGTTGACGTGCAGGTAGTCGTGGTTCGGCCAGCCGCCGTCGGGGTGCTGGGTGCGCACCAGATACTCGACGGCGCGGTCGATCGCGCTCGAGCGCTCGCCGAGGTCGAGCAGGCCCTTGAGCACCAGCGCGGTGAGCGGCGGCATGCTCGGGCCCACGCCCGCCTGGCCCTCATCGCGGTACGAGGCAGGCGTCTCGCCCCACCCGCCGTCGGGGTTCTGCTTCGACAGCACCCAGCTCACCGCGCGCCGCACCCAGTGCGCGTCGCGGTCGGCGCCGACCGACTTGAGGCCCATCAGCACGAACGCCGTGCACGAGAGGTAGTTGAGCACCCAGCGGCCCCAGAACGCGCCGCTCTGGCACTGCTGCCGCTGCAGGAACTCGAGGGCGCGCGCGACCGGCTCGGAGCGCACCGAGAAGCCGGTGGCGCCCAGGCCGTGCAGCACGCGCGCGGTGACGTCTTCGGTCGACGGGTCGCCGAGCGGCGGCGGTGGGTCGATGAAGAGGCGCGCCATCGCGAGCGGGTCGTCGAGCTTCACGCGCACCGTCTCGCTCATCGCAGGCCCCGGCCGCTTCGAAGGCAGGCCCCAGATGAAGGCCGCCCAGCCGCCGTCGGGGTTCTGCATGTCGAGCAGCCAGTCGTGGGCGCGCCGCACGGTGCGCTCGAGCCGCGCCTCGAGCTCGCCGGCGAGGGCGCCGGGGCCGCTCCAGCGCTGGGCGGCGCCGATGGCCGACAGCACGACCCCGGTGTCGTCGGTGTCGACCATGGTGGGGTTGGTGCGCTGAAAGGCCCAGCCGCCGGTGAGCACGGCGTTCGGCTTGCGGTTGTCGAACGCGGGCATCGGCGTCAGCGACTGCGCCGAGGCGAGCCAGTCGAGCGCGCGGGCGACGGCGGGGTCGGCGGGCGGCACGCCGGCGTCGAGCAGCGCGCGCACGTCGAACGCGGTGGCCCACACCTCGGAGCCGAAGCCGTTGAAGTGCAGCCCCGAGGGGCCGCGCACGGCCTGGGCCTCGAACCACTGGAGGCCGCGCTGCACGCGCCGGTCGTTCGGGCCGCACACCTCGGCGAGCGTGAGCAGCGCGAGCGTGCTGATGACGACGCTGTCGTTCCAGCTCCCGTCGGCGTTCTGAAAGGTGGTGAGCAGCTCGAGGCCGGCGGCCTGGGCGAGGCGGTCGCCGGCCGACAGCGGCTCGCTGCGCAGCGTGCGCGACAGCGTGGCGAGCTCGAACGCGGTGAGCAGCACCGCCGAGTTGAGCCGGGTGCGCACCACCTTCACGACCGGCGGCACGCCGAGAAACGCGATGTTGGGGCGCGGCAGACGCTGCGGGTCGAGCAGGCCGGCCATCGCGAGGAAGAGCGCCGAGAGGTCGCCGAGCTCGATGCCTTCGACGACGCCCTGAAGGCCGCCGTGGCGATCGACCCATGCGCGCGCGCGCGCGATGGCCTCGGCGCTCTCGCCTGGCGCGGTGAGGTGCAGCGCGGCCCAGGCCGACGCGGTCGCGCCGAGGTGGCCGACGCGGGCCGAGGGGTAGAGCGGGTACGAGCCGTCGGGGCGCTGCTGGGCGCGCAGCCACCGCGCGGCCGAAGCGGCGTCTTCGGGCGAGAGGCGCTTCAGGCGCGCGAGCGCGACGACGGCCTGCGCGGTGGTCGAGGGCCCCATGTCACAGGGGCCCTCCCACGAGCCGTCGGCGCGCTGGGTGCTGCGCAGCACCCGGGCTGCCCGTTCGACTGCGCGCCGCGCCGCGCGCACCGCCAGGTGCTCCACGCTCGAAACTCCCCTTCTTGAATGACCGCACGAAGACGGTACCTGCGCGGGGAGTGAGAAATCACGGCCGGCTGTCGGCCCGTGTCAGCGCGGGTGGGGCGCCGTCAGGGCGTCAGCGCCCGTTGCGCATGTGCTGCGGCGTGGTCGAGCCCCAGGTGCTCGAGCCGAAGCCCGCGCCCGAGCTGACCTCCATGGCGACGAAGCCCGCCCAGCCCCACAGCGCGTCGGGGCTCAGCGTCGCGAGGTCGGCCTTGCCGTCGCCGCCGAAGTTGCCGGCGAAGATGCGGTAGTCGGCGCCACCGCCGCCGCCGCGCATGTGCTGCGGCAGACCGCACGACCACGTCGACGAGCCGAAGCCGGCGCCGCTCGAGAGCTCCATGGCGGCGAAGCCCTCCCAGCCCCACGGCGCGTTCGGGCTGACGGTGGCGAGGTCGCTCTTGCCGTCGCCGTTGAAGTCGCCGGTGAGCACCTGGTACCGAAACCCCGGCGCCACGTTGCGCATGTGCACGGGCGTCGATGCGGGCCACCACTGAAACCCAAAGCCGTTGCCGCTCGACAGCTCGACGCCGATGTTGCCGGCCCACGCGCCGGCGGCGTTCGGGCTGACGAAGGTCAGGTCGGCCTTGCCGTCGCCGTTCACGTCGTTCGCGAAGATGCGGTAGTCGGAGCCGCTGCCGCCGTTGCGCAGGTGCTGCGGGCTCGCGGCGCTCCACGGCGCCGACGAGAAGCCGCTGCCGGTCGAGAGCTCGACCGCGATGAAGCCGGCCCAGCCCCACAGCGCGTTCGGGCTGACGCTCGCGAGGTCGGTCTTGCCGTCGCCGTTGAAGTCGGCGGCGAACACCCGATAGTCGGAGCTCACCCCGCCGCCGCGCATGTGCTGCGGCAGGCCCGCATTCCACGTCACCGAGGTGAAGCCGGTGCCGGTCGAGAGCTCGATGGCGACGAAGCCCTCCCAGCCCCACGGCGCGTTCGGGCTGACGGTGGCGAGGTCGGTCTTGCCGTCGCCGTTGAAGTCGCCGGTGAGCACCTGGTAGCGAAAGCCGGGCGCGACGTTGCGCATGTGTACCGGCGTCGACGCGGGCCACCACTGAAAGTCGAAGCCGCTGCCGTTCGAGAGCTCGACGCCGACGTTGCCGGCCCAGGCGCCGAGGGCGTTCGGGCTCAACGTGACGAGGTCGAGCCTGCCGTCGCCGTTGAAGTCGCCGCCGAGCACGCGGTAGTCGGAGCTGCTGCCGCCGTTGCGCATGTGCGCGTGCGTCGCGGCGGCCCACGTGGTCGACGTGAAGCCCGAGCCGGTCGAGAGGTCGACCGCCATCCACCCGCTCCACCCCCACTTCGCGTTCTTGCTGGCGGTGACGAGGTCTTGCAGGCCGTCGCCGTTCAGGTCGCCCTGCAGCACCTGGTACTCGACGGCGGCCTGCGCCAGAGGAGGTGGGCTCGCCGTGCCGCACACGTTCGACTCGACCGCGCGCAGGTACGGGTGGGGGTTGACCATCTGCGACGGGGTCCAGCTCCCGACGCGGCCGAGGCTGTAGTGCAGGTGCACGACGCCGTTCGAGGTGGCGCCGCTGCTGCCGACGTAGCCGATGGTCTGCCCGGCCGAGACGCGCGCGCCGACGCCGGTGCCCGGGGCGAGCCGGTCGAGGTGGTAGAAGTAGTGGTACCAGCCGCAGCTGTCGCGCAGCACGATGCGCCAGCCGGGGCCCGAGCCGTTGTAGCCCGACGTGGTGATGGTGCCGTCGGCGGTGGCGGCGACCGGCGTGCCGCGCGCGGCCCAGATGTCGTTGCCGACGTGCTGGTTGCTGCCGGGCGCAATCCAGTCGCTGTTCGAGCGGTCGGCGTTGCACGTCCACAGCGCTGAGTTGCCGGCCTGCGAGTCGTAGCCGTGGTTGTGCCGGCCGCGCACCGGGTAGACGTTCACCACGGGGCTGCAGGTGACGGGCTGCGCGGCCCAGTCGAGCTCCTCGTCTTCGTAGAGCTCGACGGGGGCGTCACCTTCGCCACACGCCGTGAGTGACGCGAGCGCGACGAGGGCAGCGAGACGGAGGTGGGGCATGAGGGTCTCCTCTTCGTGAAGCGGGCGGAAAACCCGCCCTGCACCCACAGGAGGCCCGGCGTGACGCGCCGTCCCAACTATTTCGTCGACGGCTTCACCAGCTCGACGTGCACGTTGTTGAAGTCGGGGTCGTCGAGCGAGCCGCCGTGCTTCGCGACGTAGCCGGTCATCGTGCGCAGGTTCAGCTCGACGCCCTCACGAATGAACCCGCCGAGCTGCTGAAAGTAGATGAAGCGGTTGAGCGCCTCTTCGGCGTCTTTCTGCATCGCCTCGGTCACGCCGCGCACGCTGAGGTCGGGCCGGCCGAACTTGCGCAGGCCGCGCGTGTGGTACCAGGCGGTGGCCTCGCCGGGCTCTTTCGACACGAGAATGTCGACGTGCTGGGTCACCTCGGGCTTGCCGCTCGCGAAGAACGTCGAGGTGAAGTCGGCGGCCGAGAGCCAGTTGAACGTCTGCGGGTCGAGCACCGCGACGCCGCCGTTGTCGAGCAGCCACTGCACGGTGCCGACGGTGTCGCGCAGGTACCCCAGGTCGGGCGGGTCGGCGACGGTGCCCATCAGCACGATGCACTCGGAGCTCGCCTTCGCGGCGGCGACGACCGCGGGGTCTTTTGCGAACGGCGCGACGTCGAACCAGCCCGTCGACTGCTCGATGGGCCGCCGCGTCGGCACCACGTCTTGGCGCACGGCATTCACGCGGTACTTCGAGAGGCTGAAGGGGGCTTCGGTGTTCAGCGTGCCGAACACCACGTAGACGAGCAGCGCGTCGCCGTGGCCCGCCTCGTAGTACGGCCGGCCCCACGCGTTCGTGTCGGTCGCGGTCACGGCCGCACCTTCTACCAGCTCACGGCACCATGCCGAGCTGCTGCATCACGAACGTGGTCTTCTGCGCCTCGACCTCGGCGAAGCGCGTCTCGTCGACGAGCGGGCCGTGTGCGCCGTCGGGCGTCGGAGGTTGGAGCTTCACTGGGAGTCAATCCTCAGTCACAGTCACGCTCCTACCTGGGCTTGGGGGTGAGAAGTGGGTCGACGTTTCGGGTGTGGTGTAGCGTTCGTCGTGTTGAGCTGTGCGGCCCCCGGTTGGGCTCAGCAAGGCGCTCTCGCAGATCAGCAAGGAAGAGCTCGGGTCGCGGCTGCGATTCAAGTTCCAGCGCTGTCTGCAGAGAAGATGCGTGCAACCGCGATGGGCGAGCCCTTCGCGCTTCAGAAGCAGAGCATCAATGCCGAGCTACTGCTCGAGCTGATACGCGATCGCGCTCAGCGGGTCGCATTGCTCGCGGTCGGCGATGCCATCAAAACCGCTGGCGGTAGAGACGCGCAGCGGAACTTCGTTCGACCATTGCTGGAGGGAGGCGCGCTGGTCATCTCGGACGCGATCGCCCTCAAGAAGGTCTCGCTCGACGCTTTCCTTCGTGATCTCGCGCATGCCTTTTTCGCCGGTGCATTCGTCGCGATCACGTTCGGCGACGACGCGGCTCTCGAGGGTGAGCGGTGGAAGAGCCGCTTCGGGAGCAGCACTCCGCCACCACCGAGTGATCATCGAGCAGGTGCGCGGGCGCTGCTGGTGGAATGGACCTACCTTCATACGACCTCCCTCTTCGGGCCCACACTCGGCCCGAGGCCTGAGTGCGGTGAGACTCTGGCGAAGCCAGAGTTCGACTTCTGCAAACAGCTCGCGCAGTTGTCTGATGCAGACATGAAGGCCGGCCTCGGGCTTGATACGTTGCGCTCGACTCTCGACCTCCTGGGGCACATGACGAGCCGCGCGAAAGTAGACGTACCAGCGCTCGCTGCGGCTCTTAAGAGCGGTTCACTTGGGTCGTTGGACGAAGCAGGCCTGAACAGCAATGAATGGCAGACCCTGTCCAAGAAGGTCGACGAGCTGCGCCCCCTTCTGCAGAAGAGTCTCGCTCTCCAGACCGCGCTCCAAGACGTGGCGAACTCCCTCAGCAAAGGTGAGAAAGCCAGTAAGCGCCTCAAAGACACCAGCAGCGCGGCCTCGTCCGCGCTGAAGGCTCTCTCGACGACAGACCTCACCCACCTCCTCCCGCTAGATGTGAGCACTGACCTCACGGTCTGGCTTGATCAGCTGCGGGCGAGTGGTGACGAACGGCCCGCTCCCGGCCCATTCACAGTCGAGGAGCTTCAGTTGATCGCCGAGCGAATCGAGCTGGCGAACCGGCTGCTCGAAGAGTGCCTGGCGCTTCGGCATTGGACCCGCGAGCTCGACAGACTGCGTGCCGATACCCGACACCTGCCGAAGGACGCGACGAAACTCGATGCCTGGTCGTTGCCTTCTGCGGGTGAGCTGCTCAAGGTGGTTGACGGTGCTTTCCGCGCCTTGGCTTCCTACGAGCAGCTGGCTCGGCTCGTGCCCACACTGAAGCTCTCTCCAGCCAACGAGTTGGTGACGAAGCTGAACGCCACGAGGAGTCTCGTCTTCGGCCTCCAAGGTTTCCCAGGCAATGGAGACCTGGCCTCCGTGTTCACTGGCTTCACGGCCTTCGCAGATGACGAACGCACGCGCGCGTTCCTCGCGCTCGTTTGGCCCGTCATTCAGCAGTTGTCGGCGGGGCGGCTCGATAGCCGTGTCACGTGGCTGAAGCTGGCCACGACCGCGGATGTTCGGGCATGGAGCAGAGTTCTCTCGAACGGCGACAGTGACGTCTGCGCTTCGGCCACGAGCGCCGGCTGCTGGTCGCTCAAGCTTGCTGAGGTGGTGCAATCCTCTATCTCGGTGACCGACAATGGAATTTTGCTCGATGGCGCGAGGGTCGCCGACGGGCTCGCGACCGTCGGCGACCGCTTTCGCCAGCAGAGTCACGGACACTTCTTCTTCCACCTGACGCTTGGCATGGGCGCGCTCTGGTCCTTTCTGCCGCCTCAGAGCGGTGCCAGCAGCCGTTGGACACCGCAGGTTTCCGAGCAGATCGGCGCAGGGTACGCGCAGCCCATCGACGGGCAGGGGCGCTTGACGCTCAAGGTCGCCGGGTTCTTCTCGGGAATTCTCTACCGGTTGGTTCTCGACTCGAGGGAGTCGGACGCGGTGATGGCAGGTGTTTTGTTCGCGGCGGACTTCTATGAGTAGCTGGAGCTCTACGCCGCGCCCACGCTGTTGCTGTACCCAGCCAGCAGCACGACGATCTCTCCACAGTTCGGGGTCAGCCTCGGCGTGCAGATCCCTCTGGGCGACTATCTGGCTGCGGTGCGGACTCGATGAGCCGCGTGCTCGCCCTTTTTATCGCGCTCGCAGCGAATCCCTCCATGGGTCAGGTCGGATTGGACTCGTTCACCGATAGCGAGTGCCTAGCGCTGCTGGAGAGAACTCCAGACCCAATTGATGACCGCACGTTGATCTGCCCCGATGAACGGGGCGAAGTAAACCGCTGGAGTCAGGGCCTCGCCGAGGTCTTCGAGGTCGTCCCGTTTGACCCCATGGGGCATGACCTGCCTCCGCGGGTCCCCGCCGAGCCCATTACGTTCTCGGACCAATTCTGGAACGAGGGGGAGTACTCGGTTTGCAAGGACATCTTCCACGAAGAGCCATTTCTCTCGGCGGTCATGAAGCTGCCAGCGGCGTCGGGCCGCGTCGCGCGCGAGGCGCTCAGCAATGCCGGCGAGCGCGTGTTTCGCCCTGACGAAGTGCAACTGCGAATGGCGACGGTCTTCACCCACGTCGAACAGCCAACGTGGGAGTTCGAGTCACCGATGGAAGAGGGGCGGGAACTCTATGGCTGCATCGAGGTACATCGACGACGTTTTCCGATTCGTCTCTACAGAGGCGCGTGCGACGCGAAGGCGCTCTATTCGTACGATCTCAGGGTGCTGGGGCCCATGCTTCGACTGGAGCTCATCGCGGCGCACGAGTTGGGGCACGCGATCGATGCGCTCACCGGCGACCTGAGCTCGAGGCCACTGGCAGCTGAGACACGCGCAACCGTGTACGCGAGTTTCCTGGCTCAGTGCTCGGCGAGGACCATGCGCACGTTCTTCCTCGAGGCCGCGAGAGCCATCACTTCCCCTCTGAGTGCACAACGCCGGCGCAAGGCCCAGCTGGTGTGCATGGCCAGGCGCTGGCACACGTTCGAGCAATATCTGGCTTCCGCGAGAGCTGGCTGGACTTCGTCTGAGCCGCGGTTGAGCCCCGGCTTCAGCAGCGCATTCGCCTGCGCCTCCCCCGCGGCCGACGGAGCTCAAGCCTCACTCTCGGTTCACGAGTGCCCCGTGAGAACACGGCAGGGCCGCTGAACGGGGCCTCGGTGTTCAGCTTCCCGAACACCGCGTTGACGAGCAGCGCCTCGCCGTGGCCGAGCTCGTAGTACGGCCGGCCCCAATCGGTTGTTTGGGTCGCGGTCACGAAACGCAATTTCCGCCAACTCACGGCACGACGCCGAGCCGCCGACACGCCTCGACGGCACATCAGCAGCCGCTTGAGCTATAGACTCTCCGTTGTGCCTGACCGCCGTCCGAATCCGAAACGCCGCCTCGTGCCAGCCGGGGAGTTGCCCGCACTCGCTGCCCAACTTGGCGACTGGTCTGCTCGGGCGCGGTACGGCGGGAATCCTGCCCACAAGAAGAACCCGGGCGACTTCGGACTGCGGCCTCCCGCCGCCCCGCGCGAGGGCAAGACCCTGTGCGACGACGCCGAGGTCTTCACGCGCGCCGAGGCACAACAGCTCCTCACCGATGGTATCCAGAGGGGTCTGATCAGCGTTCAACGACGCAACGGTTGGCCACAGAACGTGTGGGCGGTCGCTGCAAACGGCGTCGAGCTCGAGGCAATGCTCGAGAACCCCGACCTCGGCACCTACCACGGCTACCCATTACAGGCCGCTGACCCACTGCGCGCCGACGTCCAGCTTCGGTGGGGCCGACAATGACCTTCCGGATCAGCGTCGACAGATGGCTCGACTCCACTGAGACCTCGCCCGAGATCAAGGCGACCTCCGCGCTGCTAGCCATCCGCGTCAACGATCAGGTTCTCACCAGAGCCGAAGACCTCTTTGGACAGACCGTCAATGACGCCGTGCGAGTGTCGGCGTATCCCCTCGCCCACTGGCTCGTCTCGAACTGGTGGCGACTCCGTTGGGAATCGACCGCAGATTCGATGAACCTGATGCCCCCGGACTGGCGCATGACGCATGAGCTCCCCGCAATCGGCCACGGCTACGTCTGGCCCCCAGCCGAGCTCTACAGTGATGGCAAGTCGATCACGGTACGCGCGCACACTGCGAGCCGCAGAGTGCACGAGCCTCTTCGATACATCGCGCGATTCACCGAAGAGTGCTCTGCCCGTGATTTCGAAGCGGGCGTCGACCAGTTCGTCGACCTCGTCGCGACACGCCTCTCCGACGTCAATTCAGGCGCCAACGACCTCGCCGACCGATTGGCCGAGCTCCGCTCTGAGCGAGGCGACGTCGCCCAAGCCAGACAGCGTCGAGTCGAGGCGAGGCTCGGGCTCGACCCGGACGAAGATCAGGCGCTCGTACGCAAGTTCGTCTCGTTCTCGCAGACGTCGGGTGAGTCAGCGCTCGAAGAGCTCGCCGCTGGTGCGCTCGGCACGCAGCAAGAGGACCACTACGCCGACGTCGCTACGCTCCCCCAACTTTCCGGCGTCGAGGGGAGCTTCGAAGTGACATTGCCCGCGACCGCGTTCCCCTCGACCCCCTGGGATTGCGGCCGCGACGCTGCTCGCGCCATACGGGCTCAGCTCGGTCTCAACGACGGCCCCGTCTCGAACACCAAGCTCGGAGACCTCGTCGGTCTCGTCGCGAGCGTGTTCGAAGCCACTGCTTCGCCACGTCGTGGGCCGGCCGTCGCGATCCCCAAACCCGATGGGCACGTGAAGTTCGTGCTTCAGAAGAGCGTGAGCACCAGTCGCCGTTTCGAGGCTGCGCGGCTGCTCGGCGATCACCTGCTCGCGGACCAACCGTCAGACTGGCGAGTCGCGACAGACGCGAAGACCTGGCGCCAACGCGCGCAGCGCGCCTTCGCGGCCGAACTGCTCGCACCCATCGAGTCGATTCGCCAGACGCTCGACGGCGACTTCGAGGCCGACCGCATCGAACAGCTCGCCCGCGAGCTCGACGTCTCGCCTTTCCTCGTGCAGAGCCAGCTTGCAAACAACGGTCTGCTCGACCCTGGTCGCGTCGGAGCCACAACAGTTTGACCCGGATCGGCTTGAACGAGCCGTCACCGGCCGCGAACCGTCGGCTGCCAAAGACCTCGAACGCGTGCGCATGCACCTGTTTCGCTGGCAGCCAAGGCATGCGGTAAGAGGGCGGCATGCGCTTCGCCCTCGCCCTCGCCCTCGCCCTCACCCTCGCGCTCGTCTGTGCCTGCGCTGCCCCGGCCCCCGAAGGCCTGATGGCGGCGAAGCAGGGCCCCGGCCCGAAGGTGAAGTTCGACATCTTCCACAAGCCGCTGCCCGACATTCCGCTGCCGAACGACTACGCGACCGACATCGACGACCGGTCGCCGACGAAGCGGGTCATCAACGCGAGCATCGAGGCCGCGCACACGAAGTGGGAAAAGGCGACCCGCGCCGAGCTCGACAAGATTTCGGGCTGGGGCACGCTCGCGCCCATCAGCGTCGCCTTCTCGGAGCTGCTCGACGTCGAAGACATCGCGCGCCGTCACCAGACGCCGACCGACGTTCAAGACGACGCCATCTACGTCATCGACGTCGACGAGACGTCGCCCGAGAAGTGCCAGCCGGTGCTGCTCGACCTCGGGCAGGGCCACTTCCCCGTCGTGCTCGACCGGAAGGACTACTACAACGACGAGCCGCACCAGGCGAACGAGAACCTCATCTTCAACCAGGAAGAAGAAGACCTCGACGGCGACGGCGAGCTCGACCCCGGCGAAGACACCGACATGGACGGGGTGCTCGACCACCCGAACGTGCTGATTCCCGGGCAGGCCGGCCCGTTCGACGTCATGACGTTCTACGAGCGCGAGACGAACACGCTCATCGCGAAGCCGCTGTACCCGATGCGGCCGGGCACGACCTACGCGGTGGTGCTCACGAACCGCCTCGTCGGCAAGGCCGACGGCGAGCAGGTGCGGTCACCCTTCCCCGCCATCAACCACGCGATGCAGACGACGTGGCTGAAGCCGCTGCCGGGCTGCCTCGGGCAGCTGGGCCTGTCGCTCGACGACGTGGCCTTCACGTGGACGTTCACGACCCAGGCGGTGCACGCGCAGACGGTGGCGATTCGCGACGGCCTGTGGGGCCGCGGCAGCCTGCAGTGGCTGAACGAGAAGTACCCGGCGGTCATCGAGCTCGAGCCGGTGCGCAGGGCGACGTCGCGCACGACGAACGTGAACATCGTGCCGGGCAACGACTTTCTCGCGTTCGGCTCGCGGCTGTTCGAGCTCTACGGCGGCGGTGCCGGCGCGGGCCCCGGCACGAAGCAGGTGCTCGAAGACGCGCTGTCGTTCGTCGACTTCTACACGTCGGGCTCGTTCGTCTCGCCGCAGTTCTTCCCCCGCGAGAGTGAGCAGGGCAAGTGGCTGCCGCTCTACAAACAGACGTGGGACGTCATCCCCGCCACGGGGCACGCGTTCAACCGGCCCGAGAACGTGCCGTTCTTCGCGGCGACGCCGAAGGGCCGCAGCGGGCCGGCGCCGGTCGTCATCTTCGTGCACGGCCACACGAGCTCGAAGCTCGACGGGCTCATCATGATGGGCCCGATGGCGCGGTTCGGCATCGCGACCATCAGCATCGACGCGGTGAGCCACGGCGTCGGTCTCGATGACACGCTGCAAGAGGTCGTGAACGAAATCGTGAAGCCGTACGGGCTCGAGCCGATGATGAAGGCGATCATCAAGGGCCGCGCGATCGATCAAGACGCCGACGGCGTCGTCGACTCGGGCGCCGACTTCTACACGGGCTACGTCGTGCACACGCGCGACACCGTGCGGCAGACCGCGGTCGACACCATGCAGCTCGTGCGCGTGCTGCGCTCGTTCGACGGCGTGCGCAGGTGGGAGCACGACGTGAACAAAGACGGTGAGCCCGACATCGCCGGCGACTTCGACGGCGACGGCAAGGTCGACATGGGCGGCCCGACGGTGCCCATCTACCTCGCCGGCGCATCGCTGGGCGGCATCTTGAGCTCGCTGGTCGGCGGGCTCGAGCCCGAGGTCGACGCGATGGTGCCGATTCTGCCGGGCGGCTACCTGTCTGAGATTGGGGCCCGCTCGTCGCTCGGTCAGATTCGCAACGCCCTCATCTTGCGCATGATGTCGCCGCTGATGAACGTTCGAAACGGCGCGCTGACGATGACGCTGCCGAAGCGGCACAACGAGTCGGTCGAGCTGAAGCTGGCCGACATGCCAAGCTTGCGGCCGGGCAGCATCGCGGTGGCGCGCAACCTGACGACGGGCGAGTGGCGCTGCGCGCGCGTGCAGCCGAGCGGCAACCTGCGCATCTCGGTGCCGACCGACGAGAACGACAAGCTGCAGCTCGAGCTCTACAACCCCGAGCTGCCGTCGCGTGAGCGTGAGGGCTGCGAGACGAAGGGCTTCTCGCCGTGGAAGGTGGTCAGCACGTTCGAGTACGAGGTCAAGTACGAGGGCAAGACGTACGCGAAAGACTCGACGTTCGTGGCGCCCACCGACGGCTTCGGCATGCGCCGCGCGTCGCCCGACCTGCGCCGGCTGTTGTCGCTCGCGCAGATTGGCCTCGAGGCGGCAGACCCGGCGAACGTGGCGCCGCACTATGCAGGCACGCGCAAGCTGGTGGCGGCCGACGGGCAAGAGGTCGCGACGCACGCGTTGATGATTCCCATGACCGGCGACTCGGGCGTGAGCATCGCGTCGGCGATGGCGCTGCTGCGCGCGGCGGGCCTGCTCGACTACAAGAACGTCGACCCGCGCTATGGCAAGACCGCCATGCAGGCGCTCATCGACACCGGCTTCGTCGAGGGCGTCGAGCGCACGGGCCGGTGGAAAGACGCGAACGGCCGCAACGTGCTGTACGACGTCGACGTGCTGCAGAGCGTGGCGAACGCCGACGACGGGTTCGGCACGCCGCGGCTGTCGCCTCCGATTCGGCTCTTGAAGCCGGCGGCGTCAGACCCGACGAAGACCATCGGCGCGCTGTTCCCGATGATGAACCCGCAGGGCGACCACAGCTTCCCCGTGCCCGACCCGAACGCGCCGTTCGACCTCGGCATGCTCATCATCAACGTCTTCGGCAACTACCTGAAGAACGGCAACGTGCCGCTCGAGCCGTGTATGGAAGACACGAGCTGCGCGTGGATACCGCAGGTTCAGCGGTAACCCAGCGGCCGACGGTCAGCGGTGACGCAATAGCGTCACAGCCGGACGAAGTACCGGGAACTGCCGTCGGCCGCGGGAAGAGAAGCAACCCCACTTCAGTACGGCAGACGCATCATCTTGCCGCCGGTGCTGTTGTGAATGACGGTGACTCCTGCGTCGTTCACGAACACGTACGGGTAGAGCGCGCCGCCGGTGACCGAGGGGTGGGCGATGGGCGCGCTCCAGGTGGCGCCGTCGAACTTCCACAGTGAGGGCCCGACGGTGGCGTTGCGCGACAAGAGCCACGCGGTGCCGCGGTGGTTGGTGCCTGCGGCCAGGTAGTGCGGCATCGAGGTCGGCTCGAGGAGCAGAACCTTCGGCTCCCAGCCACCGTCGGCCGACGGCCAGGTGCGCGCCCACAGCTCGTTGTTGTTCGAGCAGCCGATGGCGAGCACCTGGCTCGGGCTCACGTCGAGGAGCTGCAGGTCAGACTGGCACGCCGTGTTCATCGCCGCCGGCCCGCTGAGCAGCTCGTTCGGGTGCCAGGTGCCCGTCGCGGCCTCCCACCGTGCGACACGAATGCCGGCGGTCGCGACGAGCGCCCCGTTCCACATCACGAAGGCGTCGCCGTTGTCGCGCACGATGGCCACGCTCGAGTTGACGTAGCCGCCTCCGAGCCAGGTCGGAGCGCCGACCACGCCCGTCGTCTTGTCGATGATGCTCGCCCACATGCCGTTGGGCGTGCGACCCCACGCGATGACGCCGGTGCCGTCGGAGCCGTACGCGGCGGTGGGCAGGTCGCTCTCGGCGCCGCCTCCGTCGGTGGCCGGCAGCGCCGACGCCGGGGTGAGCTGCAGCGTGCCCGGGATGCGCTGCGCGTAACGGTTCGTCCAGTCGTTGAAGCCGAAGGGCACCTGCCACGTGACGATGCCGCGGCCGCCGGGCCCGAGCGCGACGCGGTCGTTGCGGCCACCGTCAGAGAGGTTGCCTTCGACGCCGAGCCAGCCGGCGTCGCGCGTCCACACCTGGGCGCGCAGCTGCAGCTGCTTGAAGTACGTGTGCATCACGGTGTCGACGCCGTCGCTCGCGAAGCCGTTGCGGAACAGCTGATTCGCCGAGAACGTCTCGAGCGTCTTGGCCCGGCTCCAGCCGAAGCCAGGCGTGTAGATGTTGCCCCACAGCGTGTTCTGGGAGTTCGAGCTGCTCGCCACCAGCGTGCCGTCGGCGAAGCCGGCGACGCGGTTGTCGTGCGAGTCGGCAAAACGAATTTCGGCGCCGACCTCGTCGGCCGTGCGGAACTGGAAGCGGTACGGCACCCCGAGCTCGCGCAACGGCGCGCCGCCGTCGACCGAGACCCTCACGTACTGCGTGAGGTTGACCTCGTACTCCATGCCCGGCGTCGGCTGGCGGTCGTTGTACGGAGTCCAGTACAGCCAGTCGCGCGTGACCCCGGCGTCCCACTGGCCCGGGATGTCGCCCGCGAGGTCGGCGCGCTCGAACGTGATCTGATTCGCCTGGTACATCGGCGCGAGCACGTTCGAGAAGCGAATCGCGACGCCCGCGTCAGCGGCCACGGTCTGGCCCCAGACGGGGAAGGTCTCGAGCACGTACGGCACCTGGGCGCCGCTCTCGACCTGCAGGCGCAGAACGCCGGTCATCAGGCCGTAGTTCTTGACCTCGAACCCGTAACGGCCGCTGACAGGGAACTTGAGCGCGAACTTCGCCGGCCCCGTGTGAAAGGGCAGCCAGTCGGTGACGACCTGGTCGGGCCACGTCATGCGCACATCGCCGCCCTGCTGGCTGCCTGCGTCGAGCCGCGAGAAGGTGAACGTCGCGAGCTGGCCGGCGTTCACGTCGAGGCTGTAGCGCGGGTACGGCATCATCGCAGAGAGGGGGTACTGCACGTCCCACGGAACTCCGATGGGCGTGGCGCCCGGGTCGGTGACGACGTCGCTGACGAAGAACGTGACGGTCTGGGTGGCGCCGGGGCTCACGCGCACCTTGGCCGAGCCCTTCTTGCCGAAGTCGGTGCTGTACGCGACGAAGTAGAGGTCTTGGTTGCCGGGAATGATGAGCTCTTGCTCTGCGCCGGCGGCGAGCAGCGTCTCGGCCATGAACGCCGGCGGCGAGTCGTTGGCGATGCTGCACACGCCGAAGTCGTTCGGGCAGTTGCTCGTGCCGCGCACCCAGCACTCGAACGGGCTGTCGCAGACCATGTCGAGGTTCAGGTCGTAGCAGCAGCGCGTGCGGGCCTTGCCGGTGTCGGGCACGCAGTCGCCGTTCCACCACGAGAAGTGGCCGACCTCGCCGCGCAACACCTTCTGCTGCGGGTCGTTCGCGGCCAGTGCGACGGTGCCGGCGCCCTCTTCGACCCACGCGCCAGTGGCCTCGTCGAGGCTCCAGAGGGGAATCGACTCGCCGACCTGAATGACGCCCCCGTCGATGTTCTTGCCGACGAAGATGGGAATTTCAATCTGCGCCCGCGTGCCCGGCTTCAGGTTCAGCGCCTCGCCGTTCTGCGTGAGCGTGTACTCGACGGTGCCCATGCTGACGATGGGGCTGGTCGTGCCGCTCGACGTCGTACCTTCGTACCGGCCCGGGAACGCCTCGGGAGAGACGCTCACGTCGAGCGGCGAGAGCGTGACGTCGACCGGGCCCGTGACTGCGGCGCCCGACGCATCGACCAGCGCGTTCGGAGGCAGCGTCAGCTTCGCGCCGGCGGTGCCCGTCAGCGTGCCGCCGAGCTCGGCCTGCGCCATCTGCACCGCGCCCGCGCGCGGCAACATCGTCACCTCGAGCTGCGGCGCCGTCACCGCCGTCGGCACCGTCACGACCTTCACCTGGCTCGCGTAGCCTTCTTTCGTGAACGACACGCGCGAGACCACGCCGGCGCCGAGCGTGAGCGTGGCTTCACCGGTCGCGCCCGTGGTCGCCGTCGCCGTGCCGCCGAGATCTTTGAGCACGACCCCTTGCAGCCGCGCGTTGCCGCTGCTGCGCACGCGCACCTTCAGCGGCGACTGCTGCGTGGCGGCCGGGCCGGCGTTGACGGTGAGCGTGCGCGTCGTGGTCGCGCTGCCGCCGCGGCCGTCGCTGACCGTCAACGTGACCGTGACGCTCGCGGCCTTCGCGTAGACGTGCGCCTGCTTCGCGGTGCCCCCGCGGGTGCCGTCGCCGAACTGCCAGCTGAACGTGAGCGCGTCGCCGTCGGGGTCGCTCGAGGCCGTGGCGTCGAAGAGCACCGGCTCGTGCGCCGTTGCCGTCATCGGCGCCGTGAAGCTCGCGACGGGGTTCGTGTTCGGGCCCGTGCTGCCGCCCGCCACGCTGCCGCCTGCCACGTTGCCGCCCGCCGTGCTGCCGCCAGCCGTGGCAGAACCGCCGCCCGTGCCCGACGGGTCGGGCGACTTCGAGCAGGCTGCGACGATGAGAGCGAGCGAGACGACCCGGGCAGTGCGCATTCGCACCGCTCTAGCAGCATTTGCTACTTGCCGTTCACGAGCTGGCGAAAGAGCCCCAGCGCGGTCGAGCCGAGCACGTCGCCGAGCCCAATCTTCCCGGGCACCACCGGCGGCGACCAGCTCGCGGGTATCTGACCGTCGACGAACAGCGACTTCGCCTCGGCGAAGGTGAAGCACAACACGCCGTCGCTGCGCTTGTGACCGAACACCTGCAGCACCGCGTTCATCTCGGCGAGCTGCGTGATGCGGCCCCGCAGGCCGGGGCTCTCTCTCGCGAATTGATCAGCCGCGTCGGCGAGGTCTTTCGCCGTCAGCGTCTCGCCGTCTTTGCTGAACGAGCACAAGAGGTCGAACCGCTCGGGGTGCACGCCGTCTTGCCGAATGCCCGTGCTGCCGGTGTGGTCGAGGTTCGAGCCGTTCAGCTTGAACAGGTTGAACGAGCCCGCGATGTCGTCGGTGCCGTCGGCGCCCTTCGTGAGCACCTTGGTGACGAGCGAGCTCGGCCCCAGCTGGCTGAGCGCACGCTCGAGGTCGGGAATCTTCACGGTGCCGTCTTTTTCGACCTTCAGCATGCCCGCGTTGAACATGCCGGCGAGCGCCGGGCAGGGAATCTTCTTCGACAGCGCCGCCTTCTCGTCGGGCGTGAACGGGCTCTCGACCTGCGTGGGCGAGGTGTAGCCGCGGCGAGCGCCTTCGAGGTCGGCGCCGCGCGGCGCTTTCGGGTCATTGAACTGCGACGCGGGCGGCTTCGCGGCAGGCGTCTCGGTCGCGACTGGCGCCTTCGGCGGTGCGGCGGGAGTCGGGAAGGCGGCGGAGGAACCGGGGGGGCCTTCGGGGCGCAAGGTCTTCATGGCCGCGCACCATAGCCCACACCGGCGCTCGGCCCATCACGCCGGCCCCAGGCCCGGGACACTTCGCGCCACCCGTCAGCGCGAGTACTCGTAGATGCCGGGGTAGCCCGACGAGAAGAACGTCGTCAGCTGCGACGCCGTCACCGTGATGGTGCCGCTCGTCGAGAGCGGGTCTGCGAGCAGGTACCCGCCGCTCGACGTCTTGCCGAGCACCGCGACCGCGTGCGGGCCGGGGTCGCTGAAGTTGAGGTACTTGCCTTGCGCGTTCAGCGCCGAGCCCCAGGCCGGCCACGGGCCCCCGGCCGCGACCGCGAAGTGCCCGCGCTGGAAGATGCCGTCGAGCGCCGAGACCTGCGTGCCGCGCCAGGTGCCAGCAGGCGCACCGTAGAAGCGGAAGGCCGCGTCGAGCTGCGAGATGTTCATCGGCTGCGACCACGAGCTGTTCCACCCGAGCGCGAGGTCGCGAATGCGGTCGATGGCGCCGAGCGCCTCCGTGGGCGACGGGTGCGGCACGAGCCCGAGCGCGCCGAGCACCATGAGCCCGCTCGTCGGCACGCAGTCGCTGTAGCCGTACGGCGCGCCGCCCGACGTGAACGCCGTCGGGCCCCACTGGTTCACGAAGAACGTGTTGGCCTCGGCGATGGTGTCGAGCTGCGGCGTCGCATCGGTGCTGCAGCGGTCGTCGGTGCCATCGGGCATGACGGAACAACCCGAGGCGCACGTCTCGGTGACGAGCACGCCGTTCGAGCACTTGAGCCGCGAGCGACCGTCGGCGCTGCAATTGAAGACCGTGTAGCCAGCGAAGTCGCCGCAGCCCGAGCTGGTGAGCTTCAGCCACGCGCCGTGCGCCCAGCCGGCGATGCCCTGGTGTCGCACGCGGTAGAAGCCGTTGCTGGGCGTGCTTCGCTCGAGGGTGGTGACGCGCGCGCCGGCCGGCATCACGCGCAGCACGGTCGATGAGGTCGAGGCTTGCGAGCGCAGGTTGAGCGCGTCGGTGGTCTCGAGCGTCGAGCCGATGGCGACGTTGCCGGTCAGGGCGTCGGCGCCGGTGACGGGCTCGTCGGCGGCCGGCGCGGCCACCTCGAGCTCCGCGGTTCCACAGGCGAGGCACAGCGAGACAGCGGCGAGCAGGCAGGTTTGTGTTCTCATGCCGCTGCAGACGAAACGAGCCGGCCAACTTCCAATGCGGTCGTTCAGGCCACGTCTCGCCCGAAGGAGCACGAGAACGGAATGGCGACGAGGCGCTCGCCGACCGCGAGCGCTCGCTCGCCCGCGTAGAGCAGCACTCCGAATCGAAGCACCATGGAACCGACGACTACGTAACAACCGAACGCGCCTCGGCCGCGCCGCCACCGACGACGTCGACGCGCACTACGACGCGGCCGGCTGAACCGGCTGCTTCGCCGGCTCGGCCTGCTTCGCCTTCCACGCGCGCCAGTCTTTGTCGGTGCCGAGCGCACGGTCCCACAGCGCGAAGAACGCGCCGAAGCAGCCGCGGTTGAACTCGTGGTGGTACGCGTGCCGGCTCGCCCAGGGGCTCCACGGCACCGCGTACCCCGAGTGCGCATCGACCGTCTCGAGCATGCGCAAGAAGAACCACACCAGCACCGTGAACGGGTGCGCGCCGAGCAGCACCGGCCCCGCGAAGCTCGTGATGAAGTTGCCGAGGTCTTCGAGCGTGTTGCTGTACTCGGCCGACAGCCCGCGCACGTACCGGAAGTCGTGGTGCAGCCGATGAATGCGGCGAAACCAGAACGGCCGATGCAGGGTTCGGTGCAGCCAATAAAACGTCGTGTCGGTGACGAGCGCGAAGACGGGCAGCTGCCACGCCACCGTCCACCACGCGGGCAGCGGCGCGCTGAAGTCGACGCCGCGCAACGTCAGCGCCCCGTACACCACGAACGCCGCGCCGCCGAAGCTCAGCGTGCTCACGATGGCCCGCCCGTACAGCTTCTTCATCAGCGCCTCAGAGGGCGGCGTGCCGTTCGCCACCCGCCACTTCGCCCACACACCAGCGCGGTGCATCGCCTGGAACACGGCGTACGTGCCCCAGTAGCTGACGACGTGAACGGTGAAGAGCGCGGGCACGAACCACGCCCAGCCCGGGCCCGACGAGGTCAATCGGCTCCACAGCGAATCCACACGGCTGACCGTAACTGAAAATCAGTTGCAGCGAAGCCCATCAGGCGGCGAAATCTTGGGCGCTGCCCATGGCGACCCCCGACGAAGGTTCTGATCACCTCGACGAGCCGGGTCGCCGCGACTTCTTGAAGCTGCTCGGCGCCACCGCCGCCCTCGCAGGCTGCGAGCGCCGCGCCGCCGAGCACCTGCCGCCCGAGACCCTCGTGGCGGGCAAGACCCTGCGCTACGCGACCTCGATCACGCTCGGCGGCGTCGGCACCCCGCTGCTGGTCACCGCGCGCGACGGCCGGCCCGTGAAGGTCGACGGCCACCCCGAGCACCCGCTCGTGCGCGGCGGCAGCGGGCCCATCGAGCAGGCCGAGCTGCTGCGCCTCTACGACCCACAGCGCGCGAGAGCGCTGAAGCGCAACGGTCAGCCCACCTCGCTGCGCGAGCTCTTCGACGAGGTCTCGGCGCTCGTGAAGAAGCTCTCGGCGAAAGACGGCGGCCGCGGCGTGCGCTTCTTCACCGAGCCGTCGGGCTCGCCGCTGCTCGGCACGCTCAAGGCCCGCATTCTCGAGCAGCTGCCGAACGCCCGCTTCGTCGCGTGGTCGCCGCTCGCTCCGCAGGCGCGCTACGACGGCGCCCGCCTCGCGTTCGGCCGCCCCCTCGAGCCGCTCTATGACCTCGACAAGGCGCGCGTCGTCGCTTCGTTCGACCACGACTTTCTTTCGCCCCTCGGCGCGAACCTCGGCGCCGCCCGCGGCTGGGCGAACCGCCGCACGCCCGGCCCCGACATGGCACGGCTCTACGCCGTCGAGCCTTCGCTCACCCTCACCGGCGCTTCGGCTGACCACCGCCTGCGGGTGAAGGGCACCGAGGTCGAGGTCGTGCTGCGTGGCCTCGCCGCCGCCGTCGCGCGCATGCGGCCCGCGCTCAAGCCGCTCGCCGCGAACGCCCCGAAGCTCGACGCCACCCGCGACAAGTGGGTCACCGCGCTCGCGCGCGACCTGGTCGCCGCCGGCCGAGAGGCGCTCGTCACCGTCGGCGATCGCCAGCCCCCCGTCGTGCACGCGCTCGCTCACGCCCTCACCGCCGAGCTCGGCGCCCTCGGCCACTGCGTGCAGCTCGTCTCGCCCGCGCACGCCGAGCCGAACGTCGGCCCGCAGCCGCTGAAGGCCCTGGCCGACGAGCTCGCCTCGGGCAGCGTCGACCTGCTCGTCGTCACCGCGCCGAACCCGGCGTACAGCACCTACACGAACATCGACCTCGCCGGCCTGATGAAGCGGTCGAAGACCCTCTACCTCGGGCCCTACGAAGACGAGACCGCCGCGGTGAGCCAGTGGTTCGTGCCCCAGCGCCACGCCCTCGAGGCGTGGGGCGACGCGCGCGCCCTCGACGGCAGCGTGCTGCTGCAGCAGCCCCTCGTCGAGCCGCTGCACCCCGACGCCCTCAGCGAAGCGCAGCTCTTCGCCGCGTTCGTCGGCGAAGGCGAGCGCAAGCCGCTCGACGTGCTCGAAGAGAGCTGGGCGAGACGCCAGGGCGTCGACGCCGGCGACCCCGTGCAGCGCGCGACGTTTTCACTCGCGTTCGCCGGTTGGGTTCAAGCCGGCGCCGTGCCGAACAGCGCGTCGCCGTTCGAGACGCCGCCCATCGACCTGAACGCCATCGCCGCCGTACCGCCCGGCACGCCCATCGCCGGCCTCGAGCTCGCCCTCGCGCGTGACGCCAAGGTGCACGACGGCCGCTTCGCGAACTGCGCGTGGCTCCAGGAGCTGCCCGACCCCATCACCAAGCTCGTCTGGGACAACGCGGCCCTCATCTCGCCCGCGACCGCGAAGAAGCTCGGCCTCGACGTCGGCGTGCCGGGCGAAGCCTCGTGGTCGAGCGGCGCGCCGCGCGTGCGGTTGACCGTGACGGGCCCGCGTGGGTGGGCCGGCACCCTCGAGGCGCCCGTCTTCGCCCTGCCCGGTCACGCCGACGACAGCATCACACTGCCGCTCGGCTACGGGCGCGAGGGCGCCGGCGAGCAGGTGGCGCACGGCGTCGGCGTGTCTGCCTACGCGCTGCGGCACTCGCAGCAGCCGTGGTTCTGCGCGGTCGAGGTGGCCCCCGTCGCCGGCCGTCACCCGCTCGTCACCACCCAGCAGCACGGGAAGATGGAGGGCCGCGAGCTCGCCCTCGAGACGGCCGTCGCCGAGCTCCCCGGCGTGCGCGAGCGGCTCGCACACCTGAACGGCCCGCAGCCGACGCTGCTCCCGGTTCTCGAGGCGACGCCGGGCGTTTACCGCTGGGGCATGGCCATCGACCTGAACCGCTGCACCGGCTGCAGCGCCTGCGTCACCGCGTGCCAGGCCGAGAACAACATTCCCGTCGTCGGCAAAGACGGTGTGCACCAGAACCGCGAGATGTTCTGGCTGCGCGTCGACCGGTACTTCACCGGCTCGCTCGACGAGCCAGAGTCGGTGCTCTCGCAGCCGGTGACGTGCCAGCACTGTGAGAACGCGCCCTGCGAGCACGTGTGCCCCGTGTCGGCGACCACACACGGCGACGAAGGCGTGAACACCGTCGCCTACCACCGGTGCATCGGCGCCCGGCACTGCAGTAACAACTGCCCGTACCAGGTGCGGCGCTTCAACCACCTCGACTACCAGCGCGACCTGAAGCCCATCGAACGGCTGGCGTCGAACCCCCACGTCACCGTGCGAGGCCAGCGCGTGATGGAAAAGTGCACCTTCTGCGTGCAGCGCATCGAGCGCGCGCGCGTCGAGGCCGCAGGGCGGAAGCTCGCCGACGGCGCAGTGGTGACCGCGTGCCAGCAGGCCTGCCCGACGCAGGCCATCACGTTCGGCTCGCTGCACGACGCGCGCACCGAGGTCTCGAAGAAGCACGCCGACCCGAGGCGCTACGAGCTCTTGCATGGCCTCGGCACACGGCCGAAGAACGCCTACCTGGTGAAGGTGCGCAACCCGAACCCCGAGCTCGCGTGAGCGACGACGCCCGCTTCGAGCCCCTGTGGCGCCCGGCGAACCGCGGGTCGACGTGGCTCGTCGCCGCCGGCCTCGCAGGCGCCGCGGCGCTCATCGGCGCGTTCGGCAGCAACCAGACGGCCGGCTGGGGCTTCGAGACCGTCGCGTTCGTGTGGTGGCTCGACCTCGGCCTCGCGGGCACGCTGCTCTCTGCCGTGCTGCTCTTGGCCCAGCAGCCCTGGCGCACCGGCGTCAGCCGCGTCGCCGAGGCGATGACGCCGTTCGCGCTCGCCTGTGCGCTGCTCTACGTGGCCGCGCAGACCGGTCGGCCGTGGCTCGAGGGGTGGCTGGCGCCCTGGCTGCCGGCGTACGGCGTCGCGTCGCTGTCGTTCGGGTACCTGGGGCTCATCCCCGACTTCGCCACGCTCCGCGACGGCTCGCCCGGCGCCCGGGCGCGCAGCGTGTACGGGGTGCTCGCGCTCGGCTGGCGGGGCAGCGCTCGGCAGTGGTCACACTGGAAGGTGGGCTACGCCCTGCTCGCGGCCGTCTCGGCGGCGCTGGCGCTCGGCGCCCAGTCGATGGTCGCGCTCGACTTCGCCGTCACGAATGTGCCCGGCTGGCACAGCACGCTCTTGCCGCTGCACTTCGTCGCCGGCGCGGTGCTCAGCGGCTCGGCGATGGTGGTGGCCGTCGTTGCGCTTCTGCCCGCGACACGCCAGCTCGTCGCGCCGAGGCACGTCGACGCGCTGTGCAAGGTCATTCTCGCGGCCGCCCTGACCGTCACGTGGAGCCACGCCCTCGAGCACTTCATCGCCTGGTACTCGGGCAGCGACACCGACGCGCGGCTCTACTTCGACACACGGCCGCGCGGGCCGTACGCGCTCGCGTATTGGGCGATGTTGTTCTGCTGCTCCGTCGCACCGCAGCTGTTCTGGTCGGCGCGCGCGCGCAGCAGACCCACGGTCGTGCTCGCGGTCTCGGTGCTGGCGCTGCTGGGCATGGCGCTCGACCGCTTCGTGCTCGTCGTCGTCTCGCAGCATCGCGGCTGGCTGCCGTCGACCTGGGCGCTGGTCACCCCCACCGCCGTCGACGCCGCGATGCTCGTGGGCTCGCTGTCGTTCTTCTTCACGGGCCTGGCGCTGCTGTTCAGGCTCGTACCCGCCGTCGAGCGCGAGCACGCGACATGACGCCGCCTGCCGCGCTGCACGTCGTGCTCGGCGAGCTCGCCAGCCCCCGCGCGCTGCTCGACGCGGTGACGACCCTGCGCGGCGAGCACGTGCGCCAGCTCGACACCCACACGCCGTACCCCGTGAACGGGCTCGACGAGGCGCTCGGGCTTTCGCGCAGCACCGTCGCGTGGTGGGCGTTCGCGGGCGGTTGCGCCTGCGCGCTCGCCGGCGCGGCGCTGCAGCTGCCCGGGACCTCGGTCGTCGCCGTCGCGCTCCTGAGCGCAGCGCTGACGGGTGTCGTCGCGCTCGGGGTCATGCTCTCGGGGCGCCAGCACCCGGCCTTTGCGCACCCGCTCTTCGTGCTGTCGGCCTCGAGCTCGGGCTTCTGGGTGTCGGTGAGCACGCGCATCGCCGAAGACGCCGAGCGCGCGAAGACACGGCTCGAGGCGCTCGGCGCGACGAACGTCACCATCGTCGTCGAGCACGAGGCGCCCCACACATGACCCCGTTCACCGGTGGCCGCACGCTGATGTTCGCCAGCGCCGGCGTCGGGGTCGTGTGCACTGCGCTCACCGGCGTCGGCCATCACTTTCACCCGGCCCTCGCGGCCAGCTCGTGGCTCGTCGCGTTCGTCTACTGGGCGGGCCTGGCAATGGCCTCGCTGTTCTGGGTCGCGCTGTTCGACGCCGCCGCGGCGAAGTGGTTCACGGTGCTGCGCCGCCAGCTCGAGCACCACGCGTCGGCGCTCGTGGTCTGCGCCGCGGCCTTCATCGGCGTCGCGCTCGGTCTCGAGCACCTCTACGTCTGGGCCGACGAGCACGTCATCGAGACCCTGCCTGAAGCCGCGCGGCGATTGCTCCAGCACCGGCGCCCGTACCTCAACGCCCCCGGCTTCATCATGCGCGGAGCCATCGTGCTCGCCCTCTTCGTCGGCGTCTGGCTGCTGCTCGACCGCGCCTCACGCCGCCGAGAAACCACCCGCGGCCTCTCGGCCGGCGCGCTCTTCTCGCTCGCGCTCGGCCTGGCCGTCGCCGCCGTCGACTGGCTGATGTCGCTCGAGCCCGAGTGGTTCTCGGCCTCGTTCTGCGTGTACGGGGTCGCCGGCTCGCTCGCGTCGGCCGCCGCGATGCTGCTGCTCGTCGTCATCGTGCCGGTCGACCCGACCCTGCCGGCCGCGAAGGCTTCGAACGAGCACGTGGCACACCTCGCCGCGGTGCTCTTCGTCTGCACCTGCCTCTGGGGCTGGGTCGCCGGCACGCAGTGGCTCGTCACCTCGCGCGCGAACCTGCCGGCCGAGGTCTCGTGGCTTCAGGCGCGCACGAGCCCCACCTGGTTCCCCGTCACGGCGCTGCTCGGCGTGGGCCGCTTCGCGCTGCCGTTCATCGCCCTGCTCTCGAGGGCGGCGCGGCGCAACCGCAACCTGCTGACCGCACTCTCGGTCTGGGTGCTGGCGATGCAGTTCGTCGACGTGTTCTGGGTCGTGAAGCCCGCACTGCGGCTGCGCTCGGCCGCGCTCACCCTGCCCGCAGCGACGTTCGGGTGGTCAGACCTCACCGCGTGGCTCGGCCTCGGCGGCCTCTGCATGGCGTACGTGCTCTTTCGCATGCGCGGCCCAAGCGCGGCGGCGACCCGGGGTTAGAGCAGCGCGTCGCGCACCGGCCGCCCTTCGCCAGAGCCCAGGCGCACCGGCTTCACCCTCGCCTTGAGCAGCTCGATGACCTCTTCAACCGGTCGCGGCGCGCCGTCGAGGCTCACGACGTGGCGCGCGAGCGTCTGCCACCGGCCGAGCCACAGGAGCAGCGACACGGCGAAGAAGTCGAGACCTTCGAAGACGAGCGCACCCGCGCGCGCGTACTGGTCGCGGTGGGCGATGAAGTCACCCGGCAGCTCCGACCAGTGGCGGCTCGCCTTGAGGTGGTGGCCGATGTGATACCCGTCGTTGAAGCAGCGGCGATTGTACGGGCTGTTGATGCACGTGATGGAGTTCGACAGCCCGTCGTTCTCACGCTCGGTGTTGATGAACGCGTGCTGCCCCCAGTTGCCCGCCATCATCATGAAGCGGGTCACCACGAACGGCACCACGAACGCCGTCAGGCCGAAGCGCACGTCCCACGCGCAGGCCGCGGTCATCACGGCGAGGTGAGCGAGCTCGCCCACGAGCGCGCGCCACGCCATCGCCCGGCGCCGCCGGCGCAGCAGGTACAGCGGCAGCTCGACGATGATGAGCAGAAAGAAGCGCAAGAAGTAGACGAGGAAGCTCGCGAAGCTGTCTCGCCGGTAGCGCACCGTCGACGACAGGTCATCGGGCTGGTTGTCTTCGGCGTGGTGCATGCCGAGGTGATGTTCCCGGTACCCGGTGGGAATGCCGAAGAAGAACGACATCACGAACGGGTGCGCCAGGTCTGCAGCGCGCGGTGAACGAATGAACCGCCGATGCATCGTGTTGTGCAGCATCAAGATGACCGGCGGCGCGAGCCAGCCCCACAGCGTGAGGTACGCCGCCATCGCGACCGCCGCCGGCGCGCGCGTCTGCGTGAGCACGTACGCCAGCGCCACCATCGCCGACGTCATCGTCGCAACCATCGACAGCGAGAGCCGCGCGAACACCTCGTCTCTCGGGTCGAAGAGCCGCGTGCGCAGCGCCCGCGACAGCCAGCCGTCACCGTAGGCGGGCGCCGCGGTCGGGTCGGTCAGCATCATCGGCGCCGGGTTCCCATCAAGCGATCGAGCCAGCGATGGCTGATGCCGAAGTTCGAATCGACGTCGGCGAAGTGGTGCGCCATGTGATGCGCGCGCATCAATCGCCCCCACGCCGTCAACGGGGCTCGAAAGTGGGTCGACCAGTGCATGAAGTCGTACCAGAGGTAGCCCCACAAGAAGCCGGTGAAGAACGGCACCGTGAATGTGGGCCGCTCGAGCAGCGCGAGCGCGCCGGCGAGCAGCACCGCGATGAAGAGGCTCACCGCGAGCGGCATCACCAGGCGGCCCGGGTCGTCGGGGTACTTGTGGTGGTACCCGTGCACGATGTCGTGCAGGCGCCGGGTTCGCGGGCCGATGCCCTGCCAGTGAAAGAAGTCGCGGTGCACGAAGTACTCGGTCACCTGCCAGCCCAGCGCTCCCAGCGCGCCGAACCCGGCCACCTCACCCAGCCCCGCGATGCCCGTCGCCACCGCATACACCGGCAGCGCCACCGCCACCGGCACCCAGAACACGAACGGAATCACGGGGTGCGTCTTCGAGAAGACCTCGAGCACCTCACTCTCGAACATGCGCGCGCGCGTGTGCCGCAGGTAGCTCTTCATGGGGCGGCTCCGCGTTGCAAGACCGCCGCCAGCGGCTCGCCTTGGGGCGCCGCCACCGCACGCGCAAGAGTTGCGTCTTCAGCCCCGGCGACGGCGCAACAGCAGCGCCAACACGACGAGCCCGACACCCGCCCCCGCCGACTGACAGCCGCACCCGCTCGGCACGGTTTCCCACGGCATCGGCACCGCCGGCACGATGACCGGCGGCGGCACCACCGGCGGCGTGAACGACGGCGGCAGCTCGGTGCCCGCACGGAGCGCGATTCGAATCGTGCCCCCATCGACCGTGCGCGAGCGCCGCAGCGTGAAGCCGACCTCTTGCCCCGCCGAGTCGGCGAGCACGCGCGCCTCGTCGTACGTCGTCAGCGCGCACGTGCCCGGCGTCGTCGGCGAGCCGAGCTGGCAGTTCAGCGGCACGTTCACGTACAGGTACGGCGCCGCCTCGTTCGGGTAGTAGAGCCGCTGGTTCACGATGTCGAGGAACCCCAGCGGCGCCGTCGGCAGCTTCGTCTCGTCGACGCTGTAGACCCAGATGCCGGGCGCCGCCCCTTCGTACGTCGCGTGCTTCGGCCCGCCGCGGTTCTCGAGCATCAGGTACTTCGGCCCGTCGCCGATGCGCAAGACCGGCCCGCCCTCGAGCACCGGCTTCAGGTCGAGCTCGAGGCCGCCGTCGACGTGCAGCACGTCGCCCCAGCCAATCTGCTGCCGGCTGAACGGCCCGAGCGTCGCGCGAACGTCGGCCATCAGGTCGTTCACCCGCGGCCCGTTGTAGAGGTCGATGAAGCCGAGCGTGTGCCCGTACTCGTGCTCGTCGGGCGGTATCAGCCCGACGATGCCGCAGCGCAGGGTCGGCCCCGCGTCGGCCGTGCCTGCGTCGTCGACGCCGGCGTCGAGCGGCTGAGGCCACGCACCAATCACCACCGTGTTGTTCACCAGCGCCGCCAGCGGCACCGCGATGCCGCTGTACATGTCGGTGTCGAGAATGACGCCGTCGAAGTAGCCGTCGGCGACCCCTGCGTCGGCGCCGTTCACGTCGAACTGGGTCAGGTCGATGCCCTGCTCGTCGCGCACGCGACGAATGATGTCTTCGAACGCGACGCGCAGCCCGCCCTGCGTGATGAGCCCCAGGTCGGTCAGCGTGAACCGGCAGTCGGCCATCGTCTTGCCCGGCAGCGGGCAGCGGTCGCGGTAGATGACCGGCTGCACCACCGTCGGCACCGGGTCGTACCTGCCCACCGACGTCGTGCGCCAGTACGCGCGAAACGAGCCTGCGGGCCCGGCCGGGTCGTACGCCGCCTGCAGCCGCTGCAGCTCGGCCGGCGTCAGGTCACGCCCCACGCGCGAGGGAATCACGAGCAGCCGCGACTGCCCGAGGTGCGGGTTCTTGTTGAGCCCGATGTCGTCGGTGGTGCGCAGGTGGTCGAGCGCGTTCGCGAACGCAGACGAGGCCACGAGCAGCGCCACGGCTGCGACTGACGGCTCAACGCTCCAGCTCGACCTCGACACGGGGCTCCAGCTGTACCACCGAGCCGGTGCGCACGAGGCCGAAACCGACCTCGACCTGCGAGGCCGCGACACCGCCTGCGAGCAGCCAGCGCAGCACGGCTTGAGCCCGCCGCTCGCAGCGCTTCAGCTCGTCGGCCGCCGGGTCTGCCGCCTTGCCGTAGACCGTGACGCGCGCCCGCGTCGTCGCGCTCGACGCGAGCACCCGCCGCACCACGGCGAGCTCGTTGTCGTCGTCGAGCTTCGGCTCGTCGCCCGCGAACGTCACCCCTCGCAGCACGAGGCCGCGCTTCTCGGCCTGCAGCCGGGCCCTGAAGCGCGCGTCTTCGAGCGCCGTGCGGCAGTCGATGGGCGCTTTCAGCGGTCGCCCCAGCCACGCGCCACCGAGGCTGTTGCCGCTGCCACGCCACGCGCCGTGCAGCGCGCCGTCGTCGGCCACCACCACCGTCGCCGTGCCGCTCGACCCCGTGCCGGCCTGCGACCACTGGAGCTGCGTCACCCGCCCGTTCACGCTCTCGGTCTTCACCGACCACGCGTCGTTCGTCGCGACCTCACAGCCGCCGCCTTCGCCGAGCTGCAGCGTCGGCCCGTGCTCCAGGCTCCACGTGCCGAGCGCGGCGCGACGCACGCCCGGCTCGAGCGGGTGGCCGCGCACGACGAGCTCCATCACCTCGGTGTACTGCGGGTTGCCCCAGTTGCTCTTCACGATGACGCGCACCCAGCGCGCGAACGTCTCTTTCGGCACCTCGACGGCCGCCCTGCCGTTCTTCGGCACGTTCAGCTTGCCGACGAGCGTGTACGGCCCCGAAGCGGCCAGGGTCGCGCTCCACACCTCGAGCTGCTTCGCCGCGATGCCCGGGCTGCTCGACTCTTCGGCGCCCGTGTTGTCGACCTCGACGCGGCTGAGCAGGCTGCGCTGCTCGAGCTCGAACGTCAGCTGAAACGGCCCGCGCGCATCGGCCGCACTGCACCAGCCGCTGCTGGGCACCCCGTCGTACATCGCGGGGAGCGACCACGCGCCGCCGTACGTCGCCGGCTGCTCGATGGGCACCGTGCCCGCCTCGAGCGTGAGCAGGTTCACGTCGGGCGCGGCGGCGAGAGCGACGCTCAGAAAGAGGAGCACGCCGTGAAACTACGCCGGCCGTGCTCCAGTTCCAGCTTCACAGGCAGAGGCCGAGGTTCAGCACACACCCGCTGCTGCCCGTGCACACGTTGCCGCCACACCGGCACGCTCCCTGGTTGTTGCACTGGTTGCCGTTCGTGCACGCCGCGCACGCGACACCGCCGCTGCCACATTGCGGGTTGCTCGTCTGCGCCAGCGTCACGCACTGCGTGCCGTTCGCCGCGCAGCAGCCGCTGCACCCCGACTGCGGGTTGCACACGCACGCGCCCGCGATGCACAACAGCCCCGGGCCGCACGCGCTGCCCGCGCCACACCTGCAGCTGCCGCCCGCGCAGTTGTCGGCGAACCGCGAGTCGCATGGCGCGCACGCGTTGCTGCCCATGCCGCACGAGCCCACCGTCGTGCTGCCCGCATCGACGCAGCTGTTGCCCGAGCAGCAGCCGCTGCAGCCCGTGCCCGCGTTGCACACGCACACGCCCGCGTCGACGTCGCACCGCTGACCCGGCCCACACGCCAGGTTGTTGCCGCACCGGCAGCTGCCCAGCGCGCAGCTGTTCGCCTGCGGCGCCGCGCACGCCCTGCACGCCGCGCCGCCGATGCCGCACGCCGCGCCCGCGTCGGTGCCCGGCAGGCACGTGTTGCCCATGCAGCAGCCGTTGCACGACGTGCTGTTGCACAGGCACGTGCCCGCATCGGAGCAGAACTGACCCGCCCCACACTGCGCGCCTGCGCCGCAGCGGCACGCGCCGCCCGTGCACGAGTCGGCCACGCGCCGGTCGCACGCGCGGCACGTGCTGCCCATCACCCCACACTGCATGAACGTCGCAGTCTCGACACAGCTCGCGCCCGAGCAGCAGCCGCCGGGGCACGTCAGGTTCGTGCAGCTGCTGCACCGGCCGTTCACGCACGGGTCCATCGTGGTGCACGTCGCGCACGCCGAGCCGCCGGTGCCGCAGGCGCCGTTGCTGTTGCCGGCCATGCACTGCCCGTTCATGCAGCAGCCGTCGGGGCACGACTCGGCGTCACACACGCACGAGCCCGTGCACCGCTGGCCGGGGTCGCACGCGGCTCCACCGCCGCACCCGCAGCCGGCCGGGCCACACGAGTTCGTCAGCACCGGGTCGCACGAGAAGCAGCTGACCGCGTTTCGGCCGCACGTGAACGGGTCGGTGCCGAGCTGGCACGTGTCGCCCTGGCAGCAGCCGGTGCAGGTGTTCACGTCACACTTGCACTGCCCGTTCACGCACCGCTGCCCGTCGGCGCACGGCGCGTTGTCGCCGCACTGGCACTCGCCCGTCGCCGAGCACCTGTTCGCCTTGTTCGCCGCGCACGCCGAGCACTGCTTGCCGCCGATGCCACACTTGTCGGCCGTCGTCGGGGTGACGCAGGTGGTGCCGTCGCAGCACCCGTTCGGGCAGCTCGTCGCGTCGCAGATGCACTGGTTGTTGACGCAGCGCTTGCCGGAGCCGCACGCGTCGTTGTTGCCGCACCTGCACTCGCCGCCGGCGCACACCGACGCCGTCGCGCCGTTACACGCGAAGCAGTCTTGGGCCATCGTGCCGCACTGGTTCAGCGTCGTCGGCATCACGCACGTCGAGCCGACGCAGCAGCCGCCTGCGCAGTTGTTCTGGTTGCAGCCCGCGCACGCGCCGCCCACGCAGCTGTCGCCCGCCGCGCAGACCTGGCACGCGCCACCCTGCCGGCCGCAGGTGCCCGCATCCATACCGTCGAGGCACACGTCACCCTGGCAGCACCCCTGGCAGTTGTTCGGGCCACACGCCGGCCCCGCATCCACTCCGCCGTCGGTGCCACCGTCGGTCACCCCCGTCACCGGCTCGAGCGTCACCTCGACGTCGACCTCGAGGTCTCTCACCGCCACCGCGCTGCCCGTGCCGCGGCCGCGCACGGCTCCGCCGACGAGCCCTTCGACGACGACCGTCACCGTCTGGCCGGCGAGCTCGGGCATCAGCAGCACACGCATCGTCGCCGGGTCGGCGAGCGGCATCGACGGCAGCTCGGGCTGCCGCACGGTCTCTTCAAGGGGAAACAACGAGACCGCGAGCTGGTCGGCCGGCACCCCGTTCAGGTGCACGACGAGGAACAGCGCCGTGCCGTACTGGGCGTTCGGGTTCCAGCACTGGCACGAGCCCACCGCCAGCAGGAGCGCCGCGCCCCAAAGCCGCCTCAACGGAAGTCTCCTGGAGGCAGCGTCGTCTGGCGCGGCTGCGGCTTCGAGGCGACGACGGCCACCGTCGTCACGGCGCCGGCGGCGACGATGCCCACCGCCGTCCAGAACCACCACTTCGACGTGAGGCCACCTTCGCTGCGCTCGACCTGCTCGGGTGGCGACGGCGACACGAGCGGAGGCGCCGGCGGCGGCGTACCGGTCGGAAACGGCGCCGGCTCGAGGCCGGGTGGAGGTGGCGCGACCGCGGGCGTCTCGGCCGGCGGAGGCACCACCGCCGTCGTCGCCTTCTCGACCTTCAGCTTCGCCTCTTCTTCGGCGAGCAGGTCGTGCGCGAGCCTGTCTTGCGGCGCCTTGCCCGGCGGGTAGAACGAGAGAAAGCGGTCGAAGAAGAACACCGCGCGGTCGTGCTCGCCGAGCATGCGGTGGCACTGGCCGATGTTGAACAAGAAGGCAGGCCGCGCATCGAGCCGGTACGCCTCGGAGTAGCCCGCGAGCGCCTCTTTGAAGTTGCCCAGGTCGTAGGCCTTCTGCGCGCGCTGGTATTCGGTCTTCGCCTTCGCCTTGTCGGCAGCGGAGCCCTGCGCTGCGCCCACGCTCGACACGAGCAGGCAGCACAGGAGGGGGAGCTCAATTCGCATAGGGGTCGATGGTGGAGGTCTTGCGAGGCGTATTTCTGCGAACGGGTCTCTTCTCGGCGGGCGGCGCTACGGGGGGAGACACAGGAGGCAGAGGGGGTGGATCGTCGACCTGCTCCACGGGAGGTGCAGCGACGACAGGGGGTTGAGGGCCGGCGTCAGCACCAACGGCCTCGACCACCCTGGGCTGCACGATGGGAACCGGAACCGGCTGTGGCTCGGGCTCGGGCCTGTGCCGCGTGAGCGCGGTGATGCCGAGCCCCAGCAGCGCCACGACCGACACAATCGAGATGAACAGCGGAGCCCGGTTCGACCGCGGCAGCACCAGCGGCTCTTCCGACGTCGGCGGGCGCCCGCCGAGGCTCGCGGTCACGTCCTTCGCGAACTCGGCTGAGACACGCTGGGGCTGCTCCGGCGGGTTCGTGTCGTGGCGCTCGAACGGGGCGAGCGCGTCAGACAGCTCTTTCATCGACGCGAAGCGCAAGGCCGGCGACTTCGACAGGCAGCGCATCACGACGGCCGAGAGCGCGGGAGGTATCGCTTCGCCCGTGCTCGTCACGACCGGCAGCGCCGACGGCAGCTCCGTCGAAATCTGCATCGCGAGCTGCAGGTAGCCTGGCGCGACGAACGGCCGCCGCTCGGCGAGAATTTCGTAGAGCACCGTGCCGAGCGCGTAGATGTCGCACGCCGGCCCGACCTCGAGCCCCTGCACCTGCTCGGGCGCCATGTACGCGGGCGTGCCGACGACGAGGCCTGCGAGCGTCTTCGACACCAGCTCTTTGTCGTCGGGCCCGGCGAGCTTCGCGACGCCGAAGTCGAGCACCTTCAC
>JAEUJP010000141.1 GCA_016793725.1 Myxococcaceae bacterium
GGCGATCCCCGACGCGAGCGCCGTACTCGCGTCGATCACGCCGCGCAAACGCCTACTGGTTACGCCGCGCAAACGCCTACTGGTTCCGCGCAAACGCCTACTGGTTACGCCGCGCAAACGCCTACTGGTTTCCGCGCCGGAGTCGCGACGCCTCCCGACTGCGCTTTCACCGTCTGCCGACAGGCGGCAGGGGCCACCTTCGGAGCCCTATGCCATCACCGAGAATGAACAGGTCGGTCGCCGTGCCGCTGAGCGCGAACCTGTCTCTCACCCCCCTGCCGCCATTCAAGGGCAGCTTCGTCAGCGTCTTGCCGTCGTAGTGCAGCAGCACCTTCTGCCCCACGGCCCAGACGTCGTTCTTTCCGCGCACCCAGACACTGTCGAGTCGAGTGATGTCGCCCGTCGGCAGCGCGCTCCAGGTCTTGCCGTCCCAATGAAGCAGCGCCCTGCCCCAGTCGACCGGCGAGGGCGACGCGTCACGGCCGCCACAATGGGTGCTTTCACTGCCGCCCGGCGCACCGACAGCCCAGACGTCATCGGGTCCGGCTCCGGCGATGCCCGTGACGTTGCCGACGGCGTTCGGGTCAATCGTCAGTGTCGTGCCGCGCTCGGTTCTGTACACGCCAGGTCTGCCGAGCGGAGGCAGCACGACCTGCGAGAAGCCCGCCGAGCTCCTCCGCAGCGCGGCGCCGTAGTCTCCCATGAGCCACAGACCTCCTCGCGCATCGCCCCAGGCGACTCGCAGCGCCGAGGTTGGCGGTACCGCCACGCGCGCCCAGGTCTCGCCGTCCCACCGAAGTACGAGGCCATGCCCGCCGACCGCCCACACCTCACGCGGCGAGCGAGCATGGACACCCGACAGCGCCGGCAGGTTCTCGGCGGGCATTCGGCCTGGCGTCTGGCGAGCATCGGCGAGGAACTCGCCGTTCCACCGATACAGCGATGACCCGCTCGCGAACCACACGTCGTTCTCACTCGTGCCCGAGAGCGCCTTCGCCGCGCGCACCTGCACCGGCAGCGTTCGCCACCCCGAAGCGCCGAGCACGCAGATCGGCCCTTCCCACGTGGTCAACCACAGCGCCCCATCGATGGTGGCCATCGCTTGAGGGTGCCCGCCACCGCACGGAGCGTCGGGCAGACTCCACGTCTTTCCGTCGAAGTGAATCGGCGGCCCAGAGAGTGACGCAGCCCAGACGTCGTCGGGCGTTCGCTCCCAGATGACCCGCACCGGGCCTGGCAGCTTGAACCTCGACCAGCCTTGGCCGTCGTGGCGCAGCGCTTCACCGCCGAGCGTCTGAGTCCAGAGGCGGTCTGGCGCCGACGACCACGTACCCTCGACCTGGTCGAGCGGGGCGAGCTCACCGCCTCGCCGCTCGAAGAGCTGCTGCGGTTTGTATGCAAAGCGATGCCGCGCCGGCCCCGGCACCGGAGTCGCTTCACCGAGCGACCACGATTGCACCCGCTCGAACCTGCCAGCGACGAGGCGAAACACCGCGCTCCCCTGTGCGAAGACCTCACGACCTTCGATCCACACCGATGAGAAGCCCGCACCGTCCGGCACCTGAACCCGCTCCCAGCCCTCGCCGTCGAAGTGCAGCGCAGCAGTGCCGCCGACCGCGAACACGTCGTTCGGGCCGCGACCGGCGAACGCCCAGAGCGGCTCGGTCGTACCCGAGTCTGACCGCCGCCAGGTCTCGCCGTCGAAGTGGAGCAGCACACCGCCGCGGCCGCTCGCCCAGACATCGCGAGGCCCACTTCCCCAGAGCGCGAGCAGGTCTTCGGCGACGAGCTCGGCGCGCCCCGACCAGCCTCGACCATCGAAGTGCATCAACGTGCCGCGCTCACCGGCAGCCCAGACATCGTCGGCGGCAGAGCCCCAGAACGAGAACAGAATGAAGCCCTGTGGCTTGGGAAACTCCCAACACCAGCCGGCCGTCGAGCACACGGTGCCGCCGGTGAAGTCGGCGCGAACCGCGACGACATCGGAGGCCGCGAGGACCAGCGTCAGCAGCGCCGCGCTCATGGTGGCCACCTCAGCACGCGCGCGTCGACACCGAGCAGGCGAATGACTCCGTCACTGGACCTCGAGATGTGGGTGAGCTTGCCCACGTCACGCAGCACGGTGCGCTCGGCCCTCCCGTCTTTCAGGTGCACCACCGTGTTGCCGACGCCGAGCAGCCAGAGGTCACGCGGCCCGGCGGCGACGTGCCCGTAGAGCATCGGAAGAATGCCGGCCTCCAGCGGCTTCCACCTCCGCCCGTCCCACTCGGCGATGACGACGTCTGCCGCCTCGTACGACCCCGTGTCGGCGTCGGGGTGCCCCGAGACGGCGTACGCCTTCGTCGGCGACAAGGCCGTCAACGTCACGATTGGAAAAATTGGCGTGCCGGGGAGCGGACTCTCGAACGAGACACAGCGGGAAGCCGAGCACCGCTTGATCGGCCCATTGCCCGCAACCCAGACGCCCGCGGCTCCGTCGCCGCTGATGACGTGAGCCCGGTGCTTCCCGGCGGCGCGAGCGTTCGGGCCGCCTCGATCGACCTCGAGCCAGCCTCGAGCCGTGCGCCGCCACACTGCCGCGAGGTCGCCGGCCGCCCACAGCTCGTCTGAACTGCGCTGCCACAGCACACGAACCGTCTTCGGTGCCGTCGCGTCGACCTCCCACTGCTGACCGTCGTAGTGCCAGACGGTGGCGACGTCTTCGGTGAAGTCGTGCTGCAAGGCGAAGGTCACCGCCCAGACGTCTTTCGCCGAGCTGCCCGCGAGCGCGCGCACGGGCCCCTTCGGCTGCGGCACGCTCGACCACACATCGCCCGACTGGCGCATGACGCCCGACCCCGCAGCCCAGACGGCACCGTCGACCTCCGCGATGGTCTGAATGCGCTGAAACGCCGGTGCAGCGGCCCCGACCATCGACCACGCTGCTCCGTCGTAGCGATAAAACGCGCCTCGCTTGTCGATGACCCACCCCTCGTCGGCACCCGCGCCCCAGACCGCACGAACGCCGTTCACACCCTCGGGTGCAATCACGGTCTGCCACTCGCCGCCGGCCCATCGAGCCCATTGCCGCCCGGGGCCGAAGGCCCAGGCCACGTCGCGCTGCGGCGCCCAGAGCCGTTCGACATCGGCGGTGACGCCGGTGCGCTCACGCCACCAGAGCTCGCCATCGAAGCGCGCGAGGCCGCCACCCGCGCCGGCGGCGATGATGTGGCGTGTCGAGAGCTGCACGCTCGACAGCACGCGGCCTTCGAACGGCGGCGGAGCGGCGCACCACGTGCGGCCATCGAACGTCTGGCACGCGCCAGAATCGTCGAAGACCCAGAGCGTGCCCGGCGCCGGCGCGAGGAGCCGTGATGGTCGCAGTGGAGCGTCGACCCGCTTCCAGCCGTCACCCTGCCAGTGAAACAGCTCACTGCTGCGAGAAGACGCGGCCCACACGTCGCCGCGCGCTGAGACGACGAGCTGATCGAGATCGACCGGCCCGGCTGGCGCGCGGGGCTCCCAGCGACGACCGTCGAAGTGCATGCTCGCGCCGAAGTCGCCGACGGCCCACACGTCGCTCGCTGACGCTCCGGCGACTGCGGTGAAGTCGGCGGTGGTGCCGGCGTCGACGGTGGCCCAACGCACGCCGTCGTAGTGAACGACGGTGCCGGCGGCGCCAACGGCCCAGGCGTCGTCACGTGCTGCGCCCCACATGCCACGCAACGAGAGCCAGGGCTGGCGCGGGTTCTCGGACACCCAAGGGCCGTTCGACGGCTGCGTGATTGGGCGAGCGACCTCGCGCCGCTCACAGGTGAGCTTCGAGCCGAACGTCGCAGGGCGACCATCGTCGGCCGTGCACGCCCAGACCGGAGACACGTCGAGGCTGCACGGTGTCTTCGAGAGGTCGAAGCCAGCGTCGACCCCGTTCAACATCGGCGTCACCGTCAGCGTCGTGCCCTTCGGCATGAGCAGCGACGGCGCAATCGTGAGCGCGTATCTGAGCTGGGTGACACGCTTGCCAACGATGACGCGAGCGTCGACGAGCAGCAGCTCTGCCGACCGCCAGTCATCGACATCTGCCGGCAGCGCCATGCATGCCGGCGCTGCGTGAGGTGGGGTCGGCACTTGCGCGCTCACCGTGAACAGCACACTGGCGAGGGCACACAGGGTCATCGGCGCGAAACTATTTCACGCCGAGGCCTACGACTTCACGCCGTGCCGGCGCATGAGCCGGTGCAGGTACGCGCGATCGATGCCGGTCTGCCGTGCCGCCTCGCTGACGTTGCCGCCGTGCAGCTCGAGCAGGGCCTTCACGTAGGCGGCCTCGAAGCGATCGAGCGCCTGCTGCCGCGCGTCGGAGTACGGCACGCGCGCATCGACGCTCGGCGCCACCTGCGCTGCCAGCTCGAGCGGCGGGGCTGCGCTCTGCATCACCACGCTGCGGTCGACGTGGTTGAACAGCTCGCGCACGTTGCCGACCCAGACGGCGCGCTTCAGCTGCGCCATCGACTCGGGGTCTCTCACCACCTTCGCCTCGTCTTCGCTCGCGTTCGAACGCTCGAGGTGCAGGTCGACGAGCTGGGGTATGTCTTCGGCGCGCTCGCGCAGCGGCGGCAGGCGAATGCGCAGCACCGCGAGCCGGTGGTACAGCTCGCTCTTGAAGCGGCCCTCGTTGATCTGCATGCGCAGGTCGTTGCGCGTCGTCGCGATCAGCCGGCACCGCACCGTCGCCACCGCCATCGCACCGGGCCGCCGCAGCTCGCCCGTCTCGAGCACCGGCAACAGCCGCGCCTGCAGCGCCTGCGGCAGCTCGCCGACGTCTTCGAGCACCAGCGTGCCGTTGCCCGCCTCTTCGAACGCCGAGATGCGCTTCGGCGGCTCACCGCGACCGAACAACGTCTGCTCGAGCTCGGGGCCCGCCGACGACCCACACTCGACGATGACGATCGGCTCGAGCGAGCGCCCGCCCGCCTCGTGAATCGCCTCGGCCGCGGCCGTCTTGCCGGTGCCGGTCTCGCCTTCGAGCAGCACCGAGCGGCTCGACTGGGCCGCGCGCTCGAGCTGCCAGAACAACGTGCGCATCGCCGGTGACTCGCCGATGAGCGTGCCCAGCTCGCGCTTCTCGCTGAGCTGCAGGTCGTCTTTTTCGTCGAGCAGCTTGAAGCGCAGGGTCGCGACCGGCCCGAGCTTGATGAGGCTGCCGTCTTTCAAGAACGCCTCTTTCACGTGCAGCCCGTCGACGTGCGTGCCGTTCGTCGAGCCGAGGTCTTTCACCCACCCCGTGCCGCCCTCGACGCCGACCTCGCAGTGAAACCGCGACACCGTGCTGATGTCGACGCACAGCTCGTTCATGGCGAGCGCGCCGATGGTGCACTTGCCGTTGGTGACGACGACGGGCGGCTGGCTCACGTCGACGCGCTGCAGCGAGAAGTGACGGGTGGCTCCGGGCGAGAAGCGCGCCACCTTCTCGGTCATCGCGGGGCGACGGAACTTGGGCTCGGAGGAGGTCGACATGGCGGCGGCATACTAGCGCCGCGCCGCGAACTACTGCGGAAAGAGCGCGTCGGTCGACGAGGCGGTCGCTGCCGCGCTGAGCAATCGGTCGATCTGGGCGAGATCGGTGGTGCGCAGAATGCGCTCACGCTGCTCGACGGTGACCGCGAGACCACGTGCCCGAAGCACCGCGAGCACGGCTTCAGCCTGGCCCTCAGCTCTACCTTCAGCCTTACCTTCAGCCTTACCTTCGGCCTTCGCCCGCCGTAGCCCTTCGTCCTGGTACTCGTAGTTCGCGGGGAACATGTCGAACGCCTTCCTTGCGGCCTCGCTCAGCGACGCCTTGATGAGGTCATAATACAGAGCGCTTCTTTCGCCGTTCAACATGCCCAGCGCAGCTCCGGCCGCGACTGCTGCGCTCATCGCTGCCCGCGCAGTGTCCGCGTCCTTACCGTGCGCGATCGCGGCGAGCACGGCCAGCTCAGGGCTCTCGCGAGCTTCCGCTGGGTCGGTGATGGCCGGCAGCTCATCAGGACCAAACACCAGGGGCTGAACGACGCCACTGCCTGGCCCGAGAGAGATCGGCCTGCGCGCCCACGCAGCCACGGAGCGCGTCACCGCAATCACCAGCAGCACTGAATCGCATCGAAACCTCATGCGCGCTCCGACGAGATAGGCGGGCCAGCTGTACGGCTTCGCCGCATCTTCTGCCAATTGAACCTCGAGCACCGCAGCGAGCACCGGTCGACCTGACGCGTCGAAGCGAAATGCGGCGTCACACCGCAGCTCGCGTGGAAGCGCCTCGCCGAGGCTCTCAGCGACGTGCGCGATACCGTCGTGTGCGGGCAACGGTGTAGCGCCCGACCGCAGCAGCAGTTGATGGAGCAGCGCTGGCGAGTCTCGAAACAACTGGATCAGCGCTTCGTGCGGAATCGACGGCACGCAGCAGCAGTACCACGAGGGTCCGACACGCTTGCGCGAGCGGCCCGGCCCTGCGGTAGATACGAAGCAGCGTGCGGCGTCCGTTCACAGCGCTGGTTCTCTCACTCGTGTGGCACGCGCTCGCGGTCGGCTTCATCGTCGCGCTCTCGTACCTGCCGAGCGAGCCGCGCCCGCCGCGCGTCGAGAAGCGGCCCATCGCGCTGCGCCCGATGAACGCGCGCCAGTGGGAAAAGAACCGCGGCCGCCGCCCCGAAGAGCGCCCCACCGGCCAGGTCGTCGACGTCGCGCCGGGCAACCTGCAGCGCCCGAAAGAGTCGAAGTACCTCGCCGAGACCGACAACACCGTCGAGAAGCAGACGCGCGCAAAAGAGATGACCAACAAATGGCGCAAGGCCGCGCCGAAGACGGTGGCCGCTCCGTCGCCCGTGAGCCTGGCGAGCCGCTTCGAGCACCTCGACCGCGACGACGGTGCGAAGACGAGGCCCGGCCCCCTGCTCACGCCGACCCCCACGCCCGACGTGCCGAGCGACGCGCCGACCGAGGCCACCGGCGGCGCGGCGCCGAACGACGCGCTCGACGAAGAGACCGGCGAGGGCACGTACCTCAACACCCGCGAGTGGAAGTTCGCGTCGTTCATGAACCGCGTGAAGCAGGCCGTCTCGGCGAAGTGGGACCCGAACGGCCGGTTGAAAGAGAAAGAGCCGCAGCGCCAGCTGCTCGCGCCGCGCACCACCGTGCTCTTCGTCGCGCTGCGCCCCGACGGCTACATCGCCGACGTGTTCGTCGCGCGCTCGTGCGGCATCGACCAGCTCGACCGCGAGGCGGTCGCCGCGTTCGAGCGCGCCGCGCCCTTCCCCAACGTGCCCGAGGCGCTCATCGAGAACGGCTACGTGCGCTTTCAGTTCGGCTTCACGCTCACGCCGAACGACCGCGGCTTCATGCCGGTCATGAGCCCGCAGCGAATGTGATGCGTCACGCTTGCGCGAAGTTCTGCGCAGACGCCATGCGTCACGACCGCTGATCAGCACCGGTAACCCTGGCACGCACCGTGATACGGCGGCGGCCATGCTCGACCGGCGCTTCTTCGAGACATACCGCGTCTGCCCTTCCCCACCCTGGGAGCGCGCCGTCGCCACCGCCTGGTCTGCCATGGAGCGGCTCACCGGCACCCGCGTGCGCTTCGAGAACCTCGAGGCCCTGCCGAGCACTCCCGCGCTCATCGCCACGAACTCGACGCAGAAGTACGACTTCATGCCGATTCGCAACGAGCTTAAGCGTCGCGGCATCCCCACCGTCACCGTCACCAAGGGCAAGAACTACCACCAGCCCGTCATGGCGTTTCTGCTCGAGCGCCTCGGCGTCGTGCCGCTCGCCTCACGGGGCTACCTCATTCTCATCGACTTTCGCACCGTGTTCGGGCGCCGCCCCGACGATGCCGAGTACCGCGCGCTGCGCTCGCACCTCGACGTGGGCACCCCGCTGCCCGCGCACCTCGCGAACCTCGACCACGCCCCGCGCACGCTGCTCGGCTACCCGTTCGACCCTTCCGCCGACACGTGGCGCTCGCTCGTGCACCGCGTCTATGCGGCGGTGATGGCCGAGACGCGGCGGCTCGCCTCGGTCGCCGTCGCCGCCGGGCACCACGTGCAGATGTACCCCGAGGGCACCGTGTCGGGCCGGCTCGGCCAGGGCCGCATCGGAGCCGTGCAGCTCGCCTGGGCCCTGCAGCTCCCCATCGTGCCGTGCGGCATGAGCGGCTGCCCCGGCGCCTTCCGCGGCGGGGCGCCCGTGCTGAAGGGCGGCGAGGTCACGGTGCGCTTCGGCGCTCCGTATTCTCTGCCGCGAGACTTTCTGCCGCCGGGCTTCATGCCGTTCGAGCCCGAGCACGAGTCGAGGCACCGCGCGGCGCTCGACGCCGCGACGGGCGAGCTGATGCAGCACATCGACGCGCTGCTCGACGCGCCGTTTCAGCGGCGTGAGGGCTTCAGCGGCGACGGCACCCGCGGCACCCACCGGTTTCTATGACGCTCTGGCCGCGCCACCACATCGACCTGCGCGCGAGCGACCTGCTCGTGGCGGCGACGTCGCGCGGCCGCGCCGAGCCGGAGCAGCGGTTCTCGCCCGACTCCATCGCGACGCTCTCGGTGCGCAGTGCGTTCGACCTGCTGCTCGGGGCGCTGGCGTTGGCTCCCGGCTCCGAGCTGGTGGTGTCGGACGTCACGATTCCGCACATGGCCGCCATCGCGCGCGCGCACGGGCTGAGCGTGGTGCCGGTGCCGCTCGACTTCGCGACGGCGGCTCCGACGGCCGACGCGCTCGAGCGGGCGCTGAGCCCGCGCACCGGCGCCGTGCTCGTCGCGCACCTGTTCGGCGGCCGCATGAACGTGCTGCCGCTGCTCGAGGTCTGCAGAAGACGCGGCGTGCCGCTCATCGAAGACTGCGCGCAAGCCTGGGTCGGGCCGCACGACGCGGGGCACCCCGGCGCGCTCGC
>JAEUJP010000182.1 GCA_016793725.1 Myxococcaceae bacterium
CGCCACCCGCTTCGTTGCCGCCCGCCGTCATCGCGCCGCCGCCGGCCGTCGCCGAGCCGCCGCCTGTGCCGCCGACGACGCAGACGCCGGCGACACACGACTGACCGGGAGCACAGGCGTGGGTGGCGTCACACTTGCGGCCGCCGTCGGGCTCCGTCGTGTCGACGGTACAGCTGGCTGCGAGACCGACCGGTACGAGAATGCGAACCAGGGCGAGAACGCGAAAATGTTCGGCGCGCATCGAGGGCAGCAGCTTAGACGCACCCCACCATCAGCGCGAGTCTCGCTTCACCAGGGGGGAATAAGGTGTGTGCGGGAACGCGACGCCGACGGGGCGCATGCCGGGCTCGACGACGACGGGCATGGCCAGCGTCCACGCGTGGTGGCGCGAGCGCGCGACGACGGTGTACCCGCCGGGGGGCACCGCGCTGAACCGGTAGCGCGCCGCGCGCGCGGTGCCGTCGGCGACCAGGCCGGGCAGCCTCAGCAGCCGCTCGAGCTCGAGGTCGTTCTGCGGGGCGGTTTGAGCCCGCGGCACCAGCAGCAGGTCGGCTTCGGCCGCTGCGCCCGCGCCGTCGACGACCGCGACCTCGAACGTCACGCCCGCGGCCCGCTCGACGAGCTGCACCACGCGGTCGCCTGCGCCCTTCACGTCGACGTCGGCGGTGTCGAACGCCGAGACGAGGCCTTCGCCGGCCACGCGCAAGAGCCACCGCCCGTCGGTGAGCGGCGGTGTCGCGAAGCGGTTCTGGGTGACGGGCGCTCTCAGGGTGCCGCGCTCCGAGATGGCCCACACCTCGAGGCCGTCGGCGGGCCGGCCGTCTGCGGTGACGACGGTGCCGACGGCGCGGGCGGCGCGCGTGAGCTCGAACGTGCCCGGCTCACCCGGCACCTCGACGACCTGCGTGCCCGTGACGTGGCCCGCGTGCGCGAGGGTGAGGAGGTGCGTGCCCTCGGGCAGCTCGGCGTCGAAGGCGCCGTCGGCGCGCGTGACGAAGTGGGCACGGCCTGCGCTGACCTCGGCGGCCTCGAGGGGCTGCTTCGAGACGGCGTCGACGACGCGGCCGGTGAGCTTCACACCCTCGGCCGAGCGGAAGACGCCGGCGTCGGTGTCTTCGCCGCGCTCGAGCCTGACGGTGCGCGGCACGAAGAACGGCGCGTCGAGCTCGGGCACCTCGACGTCGCGCGACCCGAAGTGCTCGAGCTGGTGCGACGACAGCAGTCGGCCGTCGGCGCCCTCGACCCGCCAGTGAAACCACGCGACGCCCGGCACCTGCACCGCGACGTCTCGCGAGCCCGTCGGGTGGGCGCCGGCCTGCCCTGACCAGCTGTCGCCGCCTTCGCGCGCCTCGACCTCGAGCGCGTAGAAGCCCGACTGCAGCCCCTTCAGCTCGAACGTGCCCGAGCTGCAGTCGGCCGTCGACCACACCTCTTTCGTCTCGGTGCGCGCGAGCACGGTGACGTTCGCCGGCAGGCGGTGACCTCCGCGAAACGTGCAGGTGCCGGTCATGGTGCCGGGGTAGCGCGGCACGTCGAGCTCGGCGCGCGTGGCGGTGTCGGCCTTCAGGTCGACGGTGATGCGGGTGCGGCCGCTCGCGACGACCCACCGGCCGGGCTCGAGGCCACGCACCTCGAGCGCACCGTCGCGGGTCGTGAGCGTGCGCGTGCGGCCGGGGCCTTCGAGCGTGACGGTGTGCACGGTGCCGTCGTCGGGCAGGCGCTCGGGCGCGGGCGGCGGCACGGCGGCGCCGGTCTTCTTGTCGATGCGCGGCGGCGCAAAGACCGTGGGCGTGACGCTGTGCACGTCGAGCGTGAGGGTGGCGCCGGGCGACAGGCGCAGCACCACCGGGTCTTTCGGCGGTACGGTGACGGGCTCGACGCGCGGCAGGTAGTCGGGGCTGTCGACGGCGAGCTCGTAGCGGCCCTCGGCGAGGAGCGGAAACGAGAAGGCGCCTCGGTCGGCGACGACACGCGCGACCTCGACGTGCTCGGGCGTTCGCAGTGAGACGGGCACACCGGGCGCGGGTGGGTCGAGCGCGCCGTCGAGGCTCTTCAGCAGCGGGAGCTCGAGGGTCGTGTTCCTGCCGGCGCTCGCGAGGCCGGCGCCGGTGGCCCAGCCCTCGCGCGACGCGACCACCCGGTAGTCGCCGGGCACGGCCGGGCCGAGCGAGACGGTGCCGTCGCTGTCGGAGCGGCCCTCGAGCAGGTAGCCCGTCGTCACGTGCTGTGCGGTGACGCGCGCGCGATCGACCGGCAGCTTCTCGGAGTCGAGCAGGGTGAGCTCGACGGTGGCCGTGGGCGTGAGCGTGAGGTCGAGCTCCTTCGTCTCACCTCGCTCGAGCCAGATGACGGCGAGCGCGGTGTGCGTCGGAGTCGTCGCGCGCACGTCGTACTGACCGGGGCAGAGCGGCTGGCTGGTGCCGCCGGTCGCGCAGCCGGCCTCGGCGGTGGCGCCGCGGCGCTTCACCTCGACGCCGGCGTCGGTCTTCACGGTGAGGCGGGGGAGCGGAAGAAGAGGAGTGGGCGCCGGTGTCGCTGGCACCGGTTGCTGCGCCTGGGCGACGCGCTTCGCGGGCTCGGGCAGTGCTTCGCGCAGGTAGAGGCCGCCGTAGAGGCTCACGGCCACGGCGAGCACGGCGAGGGCGGCGAAGAGCGGGCGGCTCCACTTCAGCGGCCGCGGCCCTCGCTGACGTCGAAGGCGCTGTGTCTCCCCGGGCGGATGAAGAAGCTGTCGTGGAGCGACATCGGTGCGAACCCTACAACGGTGGGGGAGGCACTTCGAGA
>JAEUJP010000204.1 GCA_016793725.1 Myxococcaceae bacterium
GGCTTCATCGCCGTCTCTTCACCGGTGAGCGGGTTCGCGGCGAGACCCTCGACGGCCGAGAGCACCGAGATGGCGGGGGTGATGATGCCGTCGCCGTAGAGCAGGGCGGCTCCGAAGAGGGCGGCCAGCACGACGGCCGTCTTGAGCCGCCCGCCGACGTCGCGCGGTATCAGGGCCAAGAGCGCGAACAGGCCACCTTCGCCGCGGTTGTCGGCGCGCATGATGAAGACGAGGTACTTCACCGCGACCACCATGAAGAGCGACCAGAAGAACAGCGACAGAATGCCGAGCACGTTGTCGCGGGTGACGGGCAGGCCGTGGGTGCCGGCGAAGCACTCTTTCACCGCGTAGAGGGGCGACGTGCCGATGTCGCCGAACACGACGCCGAGGGCGGCGAGGGCGAGCGGCCAGAGCCGGGCCGGGGCCGGCGTGGTGACGGCGGGCGCGACGTCGTGCGCCGGGGGTGCCGCGACGAGACTCATGACCCGAGTGCTTACGTCGCGCGGGTCGCGTGTCTGTCAGCGCGGGCCAATCTTGATGAGTTCTTGACTACAGGCGCGAGAACTCGAGGCGGCTGACCTCACCGTCCGAGAACAAGAGCTCGCCGGTGGTCGAGCGCCGCACCTCGACCGAGAGCTTGTAGCTCTTCTCGACGTCGGTCGCGGGCAAGAAGCCGTTCTGCAGGTTCCACGGGGAAGCGGGCTCGAACTTCACGTCTTCCCACTTCTGACGGTAGATCTCGACGCCCTTGTCGCTGACGACGCTCATGATGACGTCGCACATGACGGGCACGTTGCCGGTGCTGCGAACCTCGACGACGAAGTCGACCCGGCGGCCAGGCGTCGGCTGCGCGGTCGCGATGTCGACGTCGGCGAGAAACCCGTACGTGACGGGAATCTCTTCGGGGCCTGCCGAACCGCAGGCCGACAACATCGCTGCGGCGACTGCGACAATGGCCAGGTTCCCCTTGTTCATGCGGTAGGGGCACAGTGCGAAAGTCGGGCCGCACGTCGCAGATCAGCTCCCCCCTGGGGAACGTGACCACCCCTTACAAGGGTGGATAAGCGGCGCGGCACACTCTCAGAGACACTGATCACTGCAGTGGGCAGTTGCGCACTGCGCTACCCGCGCCACCGGCGCGGAAACGGGAGCGCAACGACCAGGAACCCGAGCCCGAACCCGAGCCCGGCAAGCGTCCCCGGCCCCGTCCCCGTCCCCGGCCGTTGCGAGAGGGCAACGGGGTGAAACCCCGCGCCGCCGGCGCGGAAACGGGAGCGCAGCGACCAGAAAGCGAGACGCCTACTGCGGCCGGGGCGCCTGCGCCTCGATCACCGGCAGCTTCTCGACCGTCTTGTTCCCCGCCGAGTCGAACGTCTCGAGCCAGATTTTGTACGCGCGCCCGTCATCGAACGTGAACGACCCCGAGCACGCGTCTTGGCCCAGCACCGCGTCGCCGCCGTTGATGACCACCGGGTAGACCTGCTTCGCCGGGTTGCCGCGCGCGCGCTGCACCGTCGCGAGAAAGTACGCCGGCCCCTCTTCTTCGAGCGTGGTTCGAATCTTCAGCTGCCGCGTCACCCCGTCGGCGTCTTTCGAGTACAGGCCCTCGGCCACGGTCGGCTTCACCTGGTACCGCGGCGGCGAGTTGTCAGACACCGCGCCCGTGCGCCACGTCAGCTTCTCGGCCGCGTTCGGGTTCAGCACCTTGTAGCCCGTCAGAACGCCGTCGATCGCCAGCGTGTAGCTCTTGTTCGGCATCAGCTCGGAGTTCGGCTTCAGAATCACCGCCACCCGCTTCGCCGAGCTCGACCACCCGCGCAGCACCGTCACCGGCACCTCGTCGCCCGTCGACTTGAACACCAGGTCGCCCGCGCCCACGAGCTTGCTCACGCGCGCCGCTTCGCTGCCCGCGCCCTCGAGAATGAACTTCGCGTTGAGCGGTATCACCGCCCCCGGCGCGGGAAAGACGTAGAGCCCGTTCGGCTCACACTTCGCGTGCGCCTCGAACCCGACGAGCACACTGCACAGCGACACGGCGACGGCGAGTTGGCGCATGTTCCTCTTCGAGTGAACTCGGTCAGTGAACCGGGTTGTCGGGGTCGCTGATTTCAATCGGCCCGAACCGCGCCTCGAACTTCGCCAGGTTGTCTTGCATCGCGAGGAACAGGCGCTTCATGTGTTTGGGGTTCGTGATGATGCGGCTGCGCACCTTCGCCCGCGGCTGCTGCGGCTGCACATAGATGAAGTCGAGCGTGAACTCGGTCTCGGTGTGGTTCACCAACGCCATGTTCACGTACTGGCCGCTCGCCACGTCGTCGTCGAGCTGTATCTGCAGCTGAATCTCGGGGGGCTTGCCAGGGGCATCTGCCATAGTGACCGTCGTGCATAGCATGGACGCCTCGGACACGGCGCCATTCAGCCTCGGGCCTTCGAGCGTCTCGAAACCGCGCGAGGCCGTGCTGCTGCTCCACGGTTTCACCGGCAGCCCGTGGGAGGTTCGCCCCTTGGGCGAGTCGCTCGCCGCCCGCGGCTACCACGTGCTCGCTCCGCGTCTGCCCGGTCACGGCAGCTCGCCCGAGGCCCTGCTCTTCGTCAGCTCCAAAGACTGGGAGCGCACCGCCGAAGCCGCCCTCCACCAGCTCGCCGACTTCGAGCGCGTCTTCGTCGCCGGCCTCTCGATGGGCGCGCTCCTCTCGCTGCTCCTCGCCGCGCGCTTCCCCCGCCGCGTCGCCGCCCTCGCGCTCATGGCCCCCGCGCTCAAGCTCGCCTCGAAGGCCTCGCGCGTGCTCGAGGCCCTGCGCGTGCTCGATCGCCACCCGCTCGACGGGCTCTGGGTGCCGAAGCACGCGAGCGACCTCGAAGACGACGCCGTGCGCGCGACCGCTCCGAAGCTCTCGCGCTTCCCCGCGCGCCGCCTGCGCGACGTCTTTCACCTGCAAGACCTCGCCGCCCACGCCATCTCGCAGGTGCAGTGCCCCTCGGTCGTGCTCGTCTCAGAGAACGACCACGTCATCGACGTGGCCGCCGCGTCGAGCCTGCCGCGCAGGTTGCCGCAATCACGGCTGGTGCTGTTTCAGCGCGGCTTTCACCTCATGCCGCGCGACGTCGACCGCGCCCGCGTGGCATCGGAGGTGGGGGCGTTCTTCGACGCTCACAGCCGTCGCGGTTGAGCGCGTTTGGTGGCGCGCTGCCGCGGCCGTTATGTTTTTTCGGGTGAAACGTCTCGTCGTTCTTTCTGCCGCCGCGGTCGCCTCGGCTGCTCCTGCCTTCGCAGACGAGGTGTGGAAGCAAGACAAGCCCGTCGGCGGCGTGAAGGTCGAGTGGCGCGAGGTGCCGAGCTCGCCATTTCACGAATACCGCCTCACCGCCGAGAGCAAGCAGCCGCTCGACAAGCTGTGCGACGCCGTGTGGGGCAAAGACGCGAAGGTGACGGGCGACTTCAAGAAGCGCGTCATCATCAAAGAGACCGACACCGAGCGGTGGACCTACGAACAGGTGAAGGTGCCGCTGGTCACCGACCGCGACTGCATCATGCACGTGAAGCTCGAGACGCCGGCCAGCGAGGGCCGCTGTGTCGTGCGCTTCGACACGCAAGAGCACCCCGACTACCCGCCCGACAAGCACCACGTTCGGGTGCCGACCGTTCGTGGCTACTGGGAGCTCACGGCGCTGCGCCCGGGGCAGGTCACCGTTACGTACGTCATATACAGCGAGCCGGGCGGGGCGGTGCCTGCCGTCTTCGCCAGAGGCGGCCAGAGAGACTCTGCGGTGAACTTCATGCAGGCGATTCTGGCGAGGGCCGAGACGCCCTGAGGTCGCGCTCGTGCGGCCGAAGACGCGAGCGGGAACGCGAGCAGAGATGAGGTGCCGCAGTGAACGAAGACCAGCTCCGCGCCGCGCTCGGCATACCCGTCGACGCACGACGCGTTCTGCTCTTCGCCGAGTCGTCACATTGGGACACGAACTGGCTCGAGACGTCAGAGGGCTACTTCAACAAGCGCGTCGCGCCGATTCTCGACGGTGTCATGCGCGCGCTGCGCGAAGACCACGAGCGCGTCTACAACATCGAGAGCCTCTTCTTTCTCAAGCTCTACTGGGAAAGGCGGCCCGAGATGCGCGACGACGTTCGCGCGCGCTTCGGCAGCCGCCAGCTGCGCCTGCTCGCCACATCGTTCACGACGCCCGACACGCTGCTGCCGCACCCCGAAGCGATTCTGCGCGACTTTCAGCTCGGGCACGCGTGGCTGAAAGAGGTCGGGCTGCCCGACGCGCCCGGCACCGCCTACTTTCCCGACAACTTCGGGCACTCGCCGCACCTGCCGTCGCTCATGAACGCGGTCGGCGTCACCGCCGTGGGGCTCACGCGCATCGACGGCATGTACTTCATCGGCGCCGACTGGGCGCGCCGTTCGACCTTCCCCAGGGCCGAGTCGACGGCCGCGCTGCTCGAGAAGGTGCATCACACGCACGACTTCGTGTGGCGCGACGACAGCGGCTCCGAGGTGCTCTGTCATTGGAACGCGCACACCTACTTCCTCGGCGACATGCTCGCGCACAAAGGTGTCATTCGGTGGAACGGGAACACCTTCGCGCTGCCGTGGCGCACGCGGCGCCACGTCGCGGGTCGCGTCGCGAGCTACGTGAAGCAGCTGCAGCCGTACGCGCGCACGCCGTATCTCTTCTGCCCCATCGGTATGGACTTCAACGACCCCATCGTCGGTCTGAAGGCGCTGCTCGACCGGTACAACGACGAGCAGTACGAGAAGACGGGCACGTGGTGCCTGCTGGCGGGTATGGACGACTACTTCGCGCTCATCAACACCCGGCGCGCCGACCTGCCCGTGCTCGAGGCCGACCCCAACCCGTATTGGATGGGGTTTTTGGCCACCCGCCCCGAGGTGAAGCAGCGGCCCACGCGCATCGCGCGAAAGCTCATCATCGCCGAGAAGCTCTCGGCCACCCGCGCCCACGACGAACATCTTCACGGCTCGATTCAGCGCGCCTGGAGCACCCTCGTGCTCTCGAACCACCACGACTACATTCCCGGCACCTCGCCCGACCACGTCTGGCACGACGAGCAGAAGCCCTGGCTCGATGCCGCCGAGGCGGCAGCCGAGAAGGCACTCGAGCTCGCCCGGGCGGGCACGAAGACCGCTCCAGCCCGCGCCGCCACCGGCTTCGTCACCCTGTTGCCCGACGGCAAGCAGCGGCTCATTCTCGAGACCCCCGACTTCAAGGCCACCGTCTCGCGCGTCGACGGCGGGTGCCTGACCTCGTTCATCACGTCGCAGGGCGAGCTCTTGAACGGCCCCTCGTTCGACCTCGTCGCGTACCACGACGACGGCGGGCTCTGGCGGCTCGGCCACGAGTTCAACGGCGGCAAGTTTCGCGAGCTCGAGCGGGCGTCGAAGAAGCCGGCGCGCATCGACGTGAAGACGAGCGAAGACCAGGTTCGCATCACGCTGGTCACCGAGCTCGGCGGCGAGAAGTTCTTTCGCACGCTGACGGCGCGCGCCGGCGAGCCGTTCGTGCGCCTGAGGGTCGAAGGGGTGGCGCGGCCGCGCTACACGGTGACGTGCCGCATCGCGACCGCGCTGTCGCCCACCGAGCTCGAGATGGACACCATCGGCGGCGTCATCAAGCGCCCGCGCGAGCGCCTCTACAGCCCGACGTTCTGGGCGGTGCCGTCGCGGCTGACGCTGAACGACGGGCGACAGCTGCACGCGCTGTTCGAGACTCCGACGGCGGCGTCGCTCTCGCCGGGCGGAGGGCTCGAGTGGATCGTGGCCCGCAACGCCCCGAAGGAGCGCGCCTGGGGCTGGCTGCCCGTGCTCGCCCACCCCATCGGCGGCACCAACGAAGAGTCACAGCACCACGAGGCCGCGCTGATGGGCCGGGGCGACGTCGAGCAGGCGAAGCGCCTGCTCGAGCTGCACTGGCTGCCCGAAGAGCACCGGCCCGCGTCGAGCTACGCCGACGAACTCGTGTGCTGCGACTCGCCCGACGTGAAGGTGCACGCCGTGAAGCGCTCGCACGACGGCGATGGCGTCACCGTGCGCCTCTTCTGTGAGCGCCCGAGCGGCGTGCGCGTGCGCGTCTGGCTGAAAGGGCACCCGGTGCGGCACGCGCGCCGCTGCGACGCGCTCGAGCGCGAGCTCGAGACCCTGACCGTCGACTCCGAGGGCTCGGTGCTCGTGCCGCTCTCGTCGCGGCTCACGTCGCTGCGGTTGAGCTGAGCCCGAGGCGGCTGCCTGCGGCTGCTGCTGACGTCACGCGGCACCGCCTCAACCGTGACCAGACGGCCGGGGTGCGAGGGGGTAAGCTGTTGCGCGTGTCCGACCACCACGTGCACAACGCCTCGAGCGATGTGGTGTGGTACCCCGAGGCGCGCCTCGCGGTCGTGCACTACACGGCCGGCGCAACGCTCACGCTCGACGATGCGAAGCTGCTCTCGGGAGCGCTCGCCGGGTGGGTCGGTGACGGCGCCCGCCCATTCGGCGTGCTCGCCGACGCCAAGGGCCTCAAGGCCACCAACGCCGACTACCGCGCGAGCATCGGCGACTGGTTCAAGCACCACCGCGAGGCCTACATCGCGCTCGTGAACATGGGGCCGGTGATTCGCATCGTGGTCGACATGTTCCGCATCGCCACCGGCGTGTCGCTCAAGGCGTTCTCGAACGAGGCCGACGCGCGCGCGTGGCTGCGCAGCGCGGGCATCGGTGCATGAGCAGCGGGCCGACGTTCGACGACATCTTCGCGGTCATGGCGGCGGCCTCGCTCGGCGACGCCACGGCGCGCGTGCCGCTCGCAGACGACGTCGACACCGACAAGACCGAGGCCCGGTTCGCGCTGGCGCTCAACATCTTGCTCGACGACCTGGCGCTGCGCGCGGCAGAAGCTCACGACGCGCGCTTTCGCGGGCTGCTCGAGGCGGCGCCCGACGCCATCGTCATCGTCGGAGCGAAGCGGCAGATCAGGCTCGCGAACGCCCACGCCGCGAAGATGTTCGGCCAGCAGCGCGAGGGCCTGGTGGGCCGGAAGATCGACGAGCTCTTGCCGCCCGTCGATGGGTACGACTGCCTGATGGCCGGCAGCCGCGTCGAGCTGCGCGGCCATCGCGCCGACGGCACCACGTTTCCCGCCGAGCTGCGCGTCGCCCCCATCGTGACGCTCGAAGGGCCGCTGACCACCGTCGCGATTCGCGACGTCACCGAGCGCAAGCAGATCGAGCTCTCGCTCAAGCGCGCGAACGACGACCTCGAGTCGTTCAGCTACTCGGTCGCGCACGACCTGCGCACGCCGCTGCGCGCCATCAACGGCTTCTCGAACCTGTTGCTCGAGAACTACCAAGAGACGCTCGACGCCGAGGGCAGAGACTGGCTCGGCCGCATCACCGGCGCCACGCGCAAGATGGGGCAGCTCATCGACGCGCTGTTGTCGCTCGCGAAGACGACGCGCGCCGAGATGAAGGTCGAGCCCGTCGACCTCTCGGCGGTGTTTCGCGCAGCGGCAGCAGCCGCCACGACGGCGGCGCCCCGCGATGGGGTCGAGCTGGTCATCGCGCCCGGCCTCGTCGCGAACGCCGACCCGCAGCTCGTGCGGGTGCTCGCCGACAGCCTCATGGCGAACGCGTGGAAGTTCACCGCCCGCAAGCCGAAGGCGCACATTCACTTCGGCGGCGAAGAGCGAGACGGTCAGCGCTGCTTCTTCGTGCGCGACGACGGCGCCGGGTTCGACATGGCGTACGCGCGAAAGCTGTTTCTGCCGTTTCAGCGGCTGCACACCGAGGCCGAGTTCAGCGGCACCGGCGTCGGGCTGGCGACCGTCGCCGGCGTCGTGCGCCGCCACGGCGGCCGCGTCTGGGCAGAGGGTCGCGTCGGCGAGGGCGCGACCTTCTTCTTCACCCTGTCGTGAGCGCCTCGGGCCTGTTGTCCGATGCCGACAACATGTCGGGTGTGGCCTGCATGTCACGGAAACTGCGGGCTCTCGAATCGCGAGAATACGAGCCTTGAACAAGCCCATCGCTCTCGTGCTCGCCTGCTGCGCGGCTTGCAATGCACCGTCGCCCACCATCGACCGGGGTTCTGCCGGTGGCAGCACGGCAGGCACCGGAGGAGGCAGCAGCGTGGCAGGCGGCAGCAACACAGCGGGCGGCACCGCAACAGCGGGTGGAACCGGCGTGGTCGCGACGGGCAGCGGCCCCTCGCTGATCACGACCGTCTGCCCCACGCTCGCCCTGCCCACGGTCACCGCGAGCCTCTACGTCGACACGGCCGCTGCGGCGGCCGGCATGGGCTCGAGGGCTCTGCCCTTTCGCACGCTCACCGAAGCCTTCGACGCGGCGAGCGACGGCGACGTCATCTGGGTCGCGGGCGGCACCTACCGCGCGGCCGTCACCGTGCCCGACAAGAACCTCACCGTGCTCGGCGGCTTCAGCGCGGGCTTCGACAACCGCTTCGACGCGTGCGTCACCGTGTTCGAGGCCCCGCTCGCGACCGACTCCATCGTCACCGTGCCCGACGGCGTGCGCCGCTTCACGCTCGAGGGTGTCACGCTGCTGAAGGGCGCCCACGGCCTGTATCACCAGGGCGACTCGTCGAATCAGGGCACCCTCACCATCACCCGCACCGTGTTTCGAGAGAACGGCCAGCCCGGTGTCGGTGAAGAGACCATCGGCGGCGGCGCGCTCGTGCTCGACGCCGACGTCACGTTCTCGGGCTGCGTCTTTCGCGACAACCAGGGGGCGAAGGGCGGCGCCATCGGGCACGGCGGCCCGAACGCCACCATCACCATCGACCAGTGCCTGTTCGACTCGAACTCGGCGAACTCCGACCACGGCGGCGCCGTGTACGTCACGCCGAAGCTCGCGACCGTCACGCGCAGCACGTTTCGTCGCAACGAGGTGGGTCGCCAGACGAACGGCGGCTGGGGCGGGGCGTTTCTGGTCTTCCGCGCCGACGACGTGACGCCCGCCCACGCCGACCTCGCCTACAACGTCTTCACCGAGAACATCGCGACGCAGGGCGCGGCCGTGTTCGTCGACGACGGCGCGACCGCGACGATGTCGCACGACCTCATCTACCGAAACCGGTCGATTCTCGAGAACGGCGTCGGCGTCGCGCAGGCCCTGCTCGTCGACGGCCTCGCCGACGGCAACCCGGCGCGCGGCTCGCGGCTCACCGGCGACCACCTCACCATCGTGAACAACCTCTACGACCGGTCGGGCGCGGTGGCTCCGATGAACCGCGGCGGCGCCGTCGCCGTGATGCAGGCCGCGCAGGCGACGCTCACCAACTCGGTATTGTGGAACAACGGCCCCGAAGAGCTGCGCGTCGACACCGGCTGCTCGCTGACCGTGCGCTACGCCATCGCCCAGAGCGCCTGCGTCGGAGGTGGCACCTGCAGCATCGGCGCCGGTGTCACCCAGCCCGCCACGCTCCAGTTCACCGACGAGCCGATGAACGACTACCGCGAGCGCTCACCGAGCGCGATCATCGACGGCGCCGAGCCGGGCGCGAGCTTCGCGTTCGAGCCGATGCCGAACGGCGGGCGCGCGAACCTCGGCGCGTTCGGCAACACGACGCAAGCTGCAGTGTCTCAATGAAGTAGAACCTCGCTCTCTCACCCGATGGGACTCACGACATGACAGGTCTGAAGAAGGTCGGCGGTGCACCACAGCCTCCGCCGGTGAAGCTCGACGCCGCTGCGCCGCCGCCGCCCCAGCCGAAGGTCGGCATGCCGAACCCCGACAACGACGCCTTCATCGGCAAGGTCGAGAAGTCGCCCGAGTTCAAGAAGCTCGACCCGGCGACGCAGAAGTCGGCCGACGAGGCGATGCGCGCCGCGACGACGCCCGAGGCGCGCAAGAACATCGCCGACCTCGTGACGAGCCCCGGCTACGGCAAGCTGCCGCCGGGCTCGCAAGACGCCGCGCTCAAGGCGCTGCTCAAAGACCCCGGCAACGCCGAGTACGCCGGCAGCATCAAGGCGCTCGTCAACAACGGCGGCCCGTACGCCGAGCTCAAGAGCGGCAGCAAGGGCCCGGCCGTCAAAGACATGCAGCAGAAGCTGAAAGACGCAGGCCACGACCCCGGCCCCATCGACGGCGCGTTCGGCCCGAAGACGAAGGCGGCGCTCGAGGCGTACCAGAAGGCGCAGGGGCTGAAGGTCGACGGCATCGCGGGGCCCGAGTCGCTCGGTGAGCTGAACCACAAGCGCTTCTCGGGGCTGTCTGAAGAGGCGCAGAAGGCGACGCTCGAGAAGGTGGCGAACCACCCGACCGACCCGGCGGCGCGCGAGACCATCACGAACACGGCGCTGTCGCCGGGGTTCCGCCAGCTCGACGCGAAAGACCAGACGAAGCTGCTCAACGTCATCGGCGGCCAGAACGTCGAAATTTCGCGGCCCGCGCGCGACGCGATGAACAACGTTCTGCACGACCCGAAGTTCGAGAAGGGCACGCCGGCCGAGCAGAAGGCGATGCTCGAGAAGTTCCTGGCCGACGAGCCGGGGCGGCAGGGCGTGCTCGCGGCGTCGCCGGGTCAGCTCGATGCGACGCGCAAGAAGTACACGCTGCACGGCCCGACCGAGGTGAAAGACTTTCAGTTCAAAGACAAGAAGATCGACGCCCTCAAGTACGAGGTCGAGATCGACGGCAAGAAGACGCCCGTCTACGTGCCCAAGAACCCCGACCCGAAGCTCAAGAACCACAGCATCGACGAGGTGGCGAAGGGCATCGCGGCCCTGCCGCAGGCGAGCCGCGACCTGGTGAAGCAGGTCAACGTCGAGCCGATTCAGAACTCGGAAGACCCGTTCTGGGCGAAGAAATACAAGACGCCCGGCTTTCACTCGTACATGACCGCGGGTGAGGCGGGCATCGTCAACATCTACCCCGACACGAACCCGCCGGGCTCACAAGACAACCTCGACGTGTCGCTGATTCACGAGACGGGGCACATCTTGTCGCAGCAGAAGTGGGGCGGCGACGACGACCCGCGGTGGAAGCCGTGGCAAGACGCGATGAAGGCCGACGGCGTCTCGGCCTCCGACTACGCGAAGAAGGCGCAGGGTGAAGACTTCAGCGAGACGCTGAAGCTCTACCAGATGGTGAAGGGCAAGAAGCCGCAGGAAGACGAGATGCGCGCGCTGATGCCAGAGCGATTCAAGATCATCGACCAACTCCTCGCGGGGAAATGACCACATGAACATCAAGA
>JAEUJP010000224.1 GCA_016793725.1 Myxococcaceae bacterium
GAGCGCGCCCGCGTACTTGAGGCCGAGCCACGCTTCGGCGGGGCGCAGGTGGCGAACGAGCGTGACGCCTTCGGGCAGGTGAGGGGGCTCGAGCTTGAGCTTGAGCAGCGGCAGAAAGAGCGGCCGTACGGCGCGAACGAAGGTCGAGATCACGGTGCGCTCCCCGTCATGCTAGCCCTTCGGCGCGAGGGCCCGCGCCGCGTCGCGCAGCGCATCGCGAATCTCGACGAGCACGGCGTCACCGGTCGTCGCTTCGTGCGGCTTCGCGTGCGGGTCGCGCACGCCGCGCATGCGCGCGTAGAGGTAGTCACGAATCGCCTCGCTGTCGCGCACGCCCACGATGCCCATGCTGGCGGCGCTGCCGCTACCGGCCGTCTGAATGGTGACGGTGCCGATGCCGAGCCAGCGCTCGAAGATGTTCTGCGAGAGGTGAATGTCCTGCATGCGCGCGTAGGTGAGCTGCATCTCGCGGCGGAAGATGACGCCGAACGACATGAAGACGCCTTCGTCGTCGAAGCGGTAGCGCAGCGTCTCGTAGCGGAAGAGCAGCGGCAGAAACACGATGGGCGCCATGAAGCACGCCGCCAGCGCGACGAGCACGTACAGCACGAGCAGCCCCTTCTCGGGCCGCGTGATGGCGTGCACCTGGGCGCGCAGCTTCGTGAGCTGGTCTTCGGTCATCGAGCGCGGCGAGAAGCTACCTCACGGCGCTGCGCCACGTCTTTCAGCACGTCGAGAGCGCGCTGGCCTCAGGGCAGCTGCTGGCTCACCTTCGAGTTGATGAACGCGCGCAGTCGCCCGGCTGCAGCGTGGTCGTTTCTGCGACCTGTGCCGGCGAGCTCAGCCGAGTGCAGCAGCACCTCGGTGCCGTCGACATCGTACCCGCGGGCCGCGCCGTACCGCATGCCCGCGGCCGTGCCCGCATCGAACGTGACGACCGGGCCCGCGCGCGCGAGCCCGACGTCGGCGACCAGCGCGTCTCGCTCGCTGGCCGAGACCTGGCCTCCGTCGTTCACCGTCACCGGCGGGCAGCAGGTGCGCTCACCCGTCGTGTACGCGCCCGTCTCGAGCACCGTGAGCTCGCTGCCGTTGATTTGATTGCCCCAGTTGAAGCTCAGCAGCACGCCTCCGTCGCGCTGGCTCGTGCGTCCGCCGGCCGTACCACCACCTGCCGTGCCGCCACCTGCCGTGCCGCCGCCGCCCGCCGTGCCGCCGTCACCCGGCGTCGGTGAACCACTGCACGCGCACACCACCAAGACCGTCACCATCGCGAGTCGTTTCATGGGCGTCGTCTCGAGCAACGCCGGTGCCAGCGCGGGCAGTGGCGCAACGCAGCCGATCGCCGCGATGTGGAGCAGTCAGATTTCCGATGACCCCGACACCGGGGTCGGGCGAAACGTGCGGGTGACGTCGAGCCCTCGCCACGCGTCGAGGTTCACGGCGGGTTGTTCAAGAAGTCGGGCCCGAGGCCCTGCGGCTCGCTCAGGGTGGTCACGAGCCGCGACAGGCTGGCGGGGCCCCCGCCAATCACGAGCCCCAGGTTGACGCGCAGCACCTCTTGATTGAACTGGGGCAGCATGATGCGCAGGCCGATGCCCGTCGTGTGTATGAACGTGGGGTGGTCGGCGAACGCGCTGCCCACGTCGTAGAACAGCACGATGCTGGTGTAGACGGTCGCGATCTCGAAAGGGCGGGTGCGGTACTCGAAGTTGCCCAAGAGGTAGTTTCGGCCGGTCAGCTCGTCGGGCGCGGTGCCGCGCAGCCCGTTGCCGCCGCCCAGGAGCACCTGGGTGTTGTTGAGGTCGTTCTGCCGTATGTCGGCCACGAGGCGCGTGTACAGCCGGCCGCCCTCGAACAGCGGAGAGTAGTTCACGACCTCGAACAGGTAGCGGCGGTTCTGCGGTAGCCCACCGGTGATGAAGCGCGCCGTGCCGCTCGCGCTCACGGTGAGCAGGTCGCCGCCGAAGTACCAGCGGTAGCGCACCGACAGCGTCGTCTCGAGAAAGCCGTTGCCGGTGGGCACGCCGGGAGTCGACGTGAACGGCAGCGGCAGCGCCCACCGCGTCGCTGACTGCACGAGCGGCCCCAGCTGAAAGTCTTCCGAGATCTCGAGCGTGTCGATGTTCCTCAGCTTGATGAAGCGCGCCTCGAAGAACCGCAGCCGCGCTGCGAGGCCGGCGGCTGACTCCGAGCGGGGCAGATACTCGCGCCGCAAGAACTCGCCCTGCTCAGCGCTCAGCTCGCCCGGCGGTCGCGCGACGCTGTCGTAGCCGAAGCCCCCCAGGGTGACGTCGAGCAGCCAGTGGGTGCCGAAGCGGCGGGTGGCGTTGGCTTCGACCGAGAAGCTGCGCGCGTCGTATTCGAAGGGCACGAGGCCGGCGCTGGGTGACTCGAGCTCCCACACGGTGGCGCCGCGGAACACCCGCTGGCGCCGCGAGTTCCACTGGCCGAAGGCGGCCCACGCCCAGCGCTGGCCCAGCGAATAGAAGGGGCGGTCGACCAGCACGTAGCCGGTGCTCCCCTCGAGCCTGGCGGTGTTGCGATTGAAGACGAGGCTGGCCGTCTCGGCGAGCCTGAACTTCTGCCCGAACAGCCGCGGGAAGAGCAGGTACTGGCCGAAGTCGATGGTGTCGAGCTTCATCAGCACGTCGGCCGCCGCCTGTACGTTGCGCCCCAGGAAGTTCATCTCGGCGGGCCGCAGCCGAAGGTACTGCACCAGGTTGCCGACGATCGTGAACTCGCTGTTGAGGCGAAGGCTCCACCGGTCTTTGGTCGTCACCAGCAGCGACACGTGCCCCGGCGGCCCGTCGCGCCTGATGGCGACGACGCGTACCACGGCGAAGATCACCATTCGCCTGAGGTTGCGCTCGGTCTCGAGGGCGCGCTCGGCGTCCCACGGCTCGCCCGGTGAGAGCAGGACCTCGCGCTCGACGATGTGACGTCGCGTGTCGGCGTGAAACCAGTTGAAGAAGTTGGGCCAGGGGTCGCGCTCGCTCATGATCTCGTCAGAGCTGATCAACACCTCGTCGATGATCGACCCCTCGGGCTGCGGCACGATCGTGCCGCCGAGCTGTGCGACGGCGCGGTCGACGAGCTCCTGCTCGAAGTCGGCTGGCGCCACCAGCAACATCAGGCCGAGCAGGGCTGTGGGCACAGGAAGTGGCCGCATAGCAGGCTCTGGCCCGCTCGACGCGATCACTGCCACGGTGACAGGGGCTTGTGGCCAATGTTAACGGTTGGCCAGTGCGCGGTTCCCGTTGGCCCCTGTTGCTCGCCCTGATTTCGCCGCCGGCGTTTGCCGCGCCGCCGGTGCGGCAAGAGGTCGCCCTCCGGTTCGCCGTCGACGAGGCGTTTCAGCACCAGAGCGGAGTTCAGTACTTCTACCAGCTGGTCCCTCCCGAGCCGTGTGCGCTGACGGCGAGCCCCGCGTTCGCCCAGCTGCGGGTGCTCGACCTCGGCCGGCGGTGGGAGCGCCTCGCGAAGCCCCCCCATGTGGTGGTCAGCCGCCTGAGCTACCTGGTGGAAAAAGACATCTCGTTCTTCAGTCGCGCGCGGGCCGAAGACGTCGGCTACATGAACGCGGTCGCCAAAGACTACGGCATCTCGAAGACGGCCGACGGCCGGTACCGGGTCTCGAAGACACCGGCGAACTCCTTCACGCTGACCTACTTCGACGACGCGGCCGTACGGGCGGCCCCAGCCGACGGAGCGATCGCGCGGGTCTCGAGCATCGCCAGCACGGAGCTGCCGTCGTCGGTGTTGATGCAAGAGAACACCGACTTTGCCCCGGTGTTGGGCGTGCGTACGGGCGAGCTGAGCGTCACGTGGACGGCGCAATACGCCCTGCATCCCGGGTTGACGCGGCTCGAGGTCTTCACGGTGAGCTACCTGCACAACCTGCCGCCCTTCTTTCTCGGCGGCCAGCAGCGCGTCTTCGCCGAAGCTCAGCGCGCCTCGCTCGAGCTCATCGAAAACCTGCGCGCGTACGCACCCTGACGCGCAGCGCCGGCGCGACCTTGCGACCCGACACGAAGCGAACGGGCGCAGCCGGTCAGAGGCCGACGCTCAGCCGGTGGCGCGGGTGAGCCGCACCTCGACCTCGCGGTCGACGAACGTCCATTCTTCGCGCGAGCGGAGCATGTGCAGCAGCTCGTCGAAGGCAGGCTCGTGCTCGGGAGCGAACTCGAACCAGGTCACGAAGTCGAACGGCTCGCCCAGGTCGCGCGAGTGATACAGCCGTCGCGCGACGCGGGGCAAGAAGCGCATGCTGTCTGAGAGGTGCCGCGAGCGCTCTTCGAAGATGGCGCGGCGTTCGTCTTGCGTGAGGGCCCACCAGGCCGGGCTCTTCGTGAGCGGAATCAGGCACGCGCGGCTCGCCTCGCTGCGCGCGAGCGGTGGCGACGCGGCGTCGAGCGGGGCCTTCTCTCTGCGCTCGGTGTACCGGCCAGAGCTGACCGTGCCGCGCAGCGCCCAGGCGGCGCCAGGCTCGGGCTCCCAGCGGCTCGCGACGTCGAGGTAAGCCGCCGCGGGCAGGGCTTCGCCACGCACCGCGATGACGTGGTCGATGCGCCAGGCCCCTCGGGTGCCGGCGGTGAACAGGGTGGGGGCTCTGCGCTTCTCTTCCATCGTCGTGGTGCCCGTGGCCCGGCTCGGCGCGACGCAGGCCTGTGCGGCGGTCGCCAGCGATGCGACGATGAGCTCGCGCCTCTGCATTGCCCGTACTACGCCCCAACCCGAATCGAGTTACAGGCCACCGGGCCGGCCCCTGAGCGATAGGGCGTGGTAGTGCTGATGCCGATGGCGCCTGGACTTGTGCTCCTCGCGGTCGTTGTCGCCGACGGGGGCGAGCCGCACACGCTCGAAGAGCTCGCTGCCCGCGTCGAGCGCCTCGAGGCCGAGCTCGCCGCAACGCGAGCTGGTGCTCCCGACGCGGGCATGCCGCTCGGGGAGCCCGTCGAAGCCCCGCTCGACCTGCGCGAGCCGCCGTTCTCGAAGTCCGACTGGAGCTGGCTCAACGGCTCGAACTACCAGCCCCCCTCGCTTCTACGCATCGGGCCCGTGACCCCGACGTTCTTCGTCGACGCCGACTACGCGTGGCAGTTCTGGAACCCGGTCGATCACACCATCTTCCCGACGACGACGGCGGCGCGGCACGGCGAGTTCAATCTGAACCTCGCGTACCTCGGCTTCGAGCTGAACGGCCTCGACACGAAGTGGGGTGCGCCCATCGGCCGCTTCGAGGTGCAGTTCGGCAGCTACATCGCGACCATTCACGGTCAGGACAACACGCTCACCCGTGGCTCGTTCCTCTCGAACCCGACGCTAAGCTACGTGAAGCAGGCCGGCGTCGGCTGGCACTTCCACGCGCTGCACGGCATCAACGTCGAGCTCGGCATCTTCCCCTCGTACATCGCGCTCGAGAGCTTCGTCCCGCAGGAGAACTGGAACTACACCCACCCGTTCGTCTCGGACTTCACTCCGTATTACCTGGCCGGGCTGCGCACCCAGATCTTCCCGGCCGAGAGCCTCAAGGTCGAGCTGTGGCTCGTGAACGGGTGGCAGTCATTCGGCCGCTGGCATGACGCGCTCACCGGCGGCTACCTCATCAACTGGCGGCCCAACGCGCGGCTGTCGCTGACCCACAACTTCTACGCCGGCCAGGAGCAGACCCGCGCCTCCGACCCGAGCAGCAACTCGCTGCGCGTATTCACGGACAACTACGCGCAGCTGCTCGTGTTCGACGACCTCGGCCGCGCGGTGTTGCAGCGGCTCGCCTTCTGCCTCGTCGCGGACTTCGGCTACGAGTACCGCGGCCCGAACGTGGTGCTGCCGCCGAACGGGCCCATGTTCGGCGCCTCGCTCACGATGCGCGTGGAGTGGACACGGCAGGTGATGAGCACGCTGCGCGCCGACGTTTTCTATGACGCGAGCTCGGCGGTGGTGATGGCGCTGCCGCTCGGCAACCCGTACACGCTGCCGGGCAGATCGGGCGCCGCGAACCCCTACGAGTTTCTCGGCGGCGGCGGCACCGTGACCCTCGACTGGCGACCGAGCCCCTGGCTCCTCGTGCGCGCCGAGTACATGCACCGCCGCGCGAACCAGCCCTACTTCTCGGGGCCCGGGGGCATCACCGGGCCCAACGGGCTGCCGCCGAAGACCGACGCCGAGCGCGCGACCTTCACGCCGGATCTGCGCCACTACGACAACCGCGTGGTCGTCAGCGTGACGCTGCGAATGTGACGCCGTGTCTCCACGGGCGGCGCACCGCGACGAGGCCCTCGAGCCGACCTCGTTCTCGCGGCGAACGGCCATGCGTGACAGCGCAGTCGCCGTGCTCTATGGGCCGGGCGGTGCCTCGCCGACTCCGCTTCGTCTTTGGCGCCCTCGCATTGGTGGCGTGCGGGCCGGCGGCTCCGACGCGCGGCACGGTGCTGGGCGACGGGGTGGCCGAGGCGTGGTTCGAGGTGAGGGCGAACGCGACCGACCTCGTGCCGGTGCGGGTCGTCTTCCCTTCCGACGAAGCGGGCGTGCCACGCGCTCGCGCGGCGCGCGGCCTCGTCTTCATACAGGGCGGGCTGGTGGCCGAGGGGCGCTACGTCTGGCTCGCGCGCGCGCTCGCGGCACGCGGTGTGGTCGTCGCGCTGCCGCGTCACGTCGCCGACCTCGCCATCTTGTCGGCCGAAAACGGGCGCGCCGCCGGTGGGCTGTTGCGCGACGGGCCGGGGCTGCTCGCCGGAGCCGTGCACCCCGAGCACGTCGCCGTCGCCGGCCACAGCCTCGGCGCCGTCGTCGCGGGCAAGCTCATGCTCGGCGCAGACTTCACGTCGGTCAGCTACCTCGCGGGCTACCCCGAGGCGAGCGACGTCGCGGCCCTGAGTGCACAGCGCGGCCCGGCGCTCGCCATCGCCGGCACGGCCGACTGCACGGCGAAGCTGCCCGACGTGCGCGGGTCGCTCTCGGGGCTGGGGCCGCTGAGGCTCATCGAGCTCGAGGGCGTCACGCACTACCAGTTCACCGACTCCGATGCCCAAGACGTCTCGTCGGGCTGTGTGCCCGGCGTCGCGCTCGACACAGCGCATCGCCTCATCGCCGACGCGCTCTTCGACTTCATCGGAGCCCGCCCGTGAGCCGCGCGCTGGCTTGCGCGGCGATGGTGCTGCTCTCGGCGCCCGCTTCGGCCGAGACCGGGTGGCTCAGCGCGCGCGGCCGCGTGAGCGCCGAGCCGAGGGCCGAGCTGTTCGGCGGCTCTCAGAGCGTCGGGGGCGGAATCGCGGTGCCGGTCTCGGCCGGCGGGCCCGGCGCGTTCGGCTTCGAGCTCGCGTTCGACTTCGTCAATCGCTTCGCCGAGGCGCGGCTCACGCGGGCGTGGCAGCTCACCGCGCTGCGGTTCGCGACGCTGAGCGCGACGGGCGCGCTCAACGGCTTCTACGTTCCCCAGGGGGCAGCGGCGCTCGGCGCCGGCGCCCACGCCGGCCTGAACCTCGCGCTCGGCGGCGGTACGTTCACCGTCGACGTGAGCGCCGACGTCGGCGCCGAGGGCTTCACCACCGGCCCGTCGCGTCTGCCGCTGCGCTTGGGCCTCGGGCTCAACGCGCGCATCGGCCACGTCTTGCTCTCGGCTCAGGGCCGCGCCGGCGCCGATGTGGTGCCCGGCCGCTTCTTCGCGGTTCGGGCCGAGGCCGTGCTCGCGGCCGGCTGGGCCTGGTGAGCAGCGGCGCGGCGCCGGTGAGACGCAGGCCGCCGAATGAAGTCGCATCTGCGAAGGCGCTTTTCATCACCGGCCGAATTCAGGGTGTTGCCCGCGGCGACAACGGGTTCACATGAGCATCCGGGTCCGTGAACAGTTGAGCTCGCGAGTACGGGCGGCCCTCGCAGACGGCAGGGTCCAGCGGGGCGAGCGCGAGGCGCTCGGTGAGGCGCTGCACCAGGCCATCCGCGGGGCCGAGACTCCCGAAGAAGTCGACGCCTACGTCGCCGCCGTTCAGGGTGGCCTCGGCTTCGCCTCGTGGGGGTGGGCGCGCACGTGGGGTGAGTCGCGTGCCGGCCGAGGCGCCCGTCGCGAGGCAGAGCTGCAGAAGCTGACGCTCGGCCGCGACGCGCGGGTGGCGGGGCTGGCGCAGAGCGCGTTGTCACCCGCGCTGCGGCGGGCGCTGACCCGGGTGGCCGACGAGGTCACGCCGTCGGCCGAGACGAAGCGCGGGGTGAAGGAGGCGTACCTCGAGCAGCTCGCCGCCTCGACCACCGTGGCCGACGCCGGCCGTCTCTACACGCAGGCGATGGGCTTTCTCATGCCGTACGTGGTGGCGTCGCGCTTCGAGGTGCTCACCGGCCTCGAGCACAGCGGCTCGTGGCCGATGGACGAGCTCGACCGCGCGACGGTGGCACGCCAGCACCAGCTCGACACCACGGTGCCGGCGATGGGCTCGGTCGTGGCGACCGTCGACTGGCGGTAGCCGCCCGACGCGCCCCCGGCCATCGTCATCGCGCGCCGGCAGCGCCGCCCCGCGCCTCGACCCATAGCAGCCCGCGCGCCAGCGTCATCGCGATGAAGTCGAGTGACATGACGTAGGGGAACTGTTGGCTCTTCCACAGCGCGACGAAGCCGGGCAGGTCGCCGACGAAGAACAGCACCACGAGGCCCAGGCCCGCGAGCCAGAGCGCCCCGTGCACCAGACGGTGCCCGAGGAAGCGGCCGACCCGCGACCCGGGCGGCTCGCGCGGGGCGAGCCACGGCCGCATGACGAGGTACGGCAGCAGCACGAAGGCGCCGAGGGCGAAGCTCCCCGCGATGAAGGGCCACCGCCACCACGGGCGGTCGAACCGCAGGGCGACCCACATCGCCAGCGGCCACACGCCCATGAGGTTGAACAGCGCGACCAGCGAGAGGTTCACACCGTCGAACCGGCCGGTCATCATCATCACCACCACCTCGCCGGTGTCGGGCGACGCGGGCGGCGCGGTGGCGAAGCTCACGCCCAGCAGCGTGAGCCACAGCGCGAGCGCCGCCAGCCGGTAGTGAAGCGCCTTCACGGGCGCCACCATACCCGGGCGGGCCCCGGCTCAGCGGCTGTCGTCGGCTTCAGAGCCCGCCGGTCACGCGCAGGTTGTGGCCGGTGACCCAGCGGCCACCCTCCGACGCGAGAAAGAGCACGGCGTCGGCGATGTCGGCGCCCTGCCCGAGGCGGCCGAGCGGCGTCTGCCCGACCATGTGCGCGATGGCCGGCGCGGGCATCACGAGCCCGTCGGTCTCGGTGAGCCCCGGTGAGATGACGTTCACGGTGACCTTCTGCGCGCCCAGCTCGCGCGCGAGCGCGAAGGCGAGGTGCTCGCCGGCGGCCTTGGTGGCGAGATAGGTGCCCGCGCCGGCCGTGGGCGAGGCGGTGCCTCCGGTCGAAACCTGAATGATGCGGCCTCCCGGCGCGACGCGCCGCGCCGCCTCACGCAGCACGTAGAAGGCTCCGCGGGTGTTCAGGGCGAGCTGGGCCTCGAGGTCTTCGTCACGCGTCGCGGCGATCGGCCCGAAGCGCGCGGTGCCCGCCACGTTGACCACGATGTCGGGCGCCCCGTACCGACCGACGGCTTCGAACAGCGCCGTCACCTGCTCGGGTCGCGTGCTGTCGGCGCGCACTGCCAGCGCGAGCCCGCCGCCCGAACGCACCTGCTCTTCGACCGCCTTCGCCGCCTGCTCGTCGCGAACGTACGAGAAGCCCACGTGGGCTCCGGCCGTCGCGAGGGTCTCGACCACCGCCCTGCCGATGCCGCGTGAACCGCCCACCACGACCGCCCGCTTGCCCTTCAGTGCCTGTTCCATGTGTCGCTCCTCGTCGTGCTGCGTTGGTGGCCTCGACTTAAGGCTGCCGCCGCCTCGCCGTAAGCCGCATCAATCGACTAAGACTCATGCCGTGAGCGCAAAAGTCGACGTGCAGACCGAAGACCTGCGGCTGCTGCTCGCCTGCCTGGCCGAGGGCAGCCTGTCGGCCGCAGCGAAGACGTTGGGGCTGACCCAGGCCGGAGGCACGCGCCGATTGCAGCGGCTCGAGGCGGCCGTCGGCTTCCCCGTGCTGCATCGCACGACGCGCGCGCTGCGGGCGACCGCCGAGGGCGAACGGCTGGTGCGCACCGCGCGCGTCGTGGTGGGCGAGCTCGAGGCCCTCGAGCGCTCGCACGACGCCGCGCGGGGCGAGCCTGCAGGTGAGGTGCACGTCTCGGCGCCCGTGCTGCTTGGTCAATCGCTCGGCAGCATGCTGGCCGTCGAGCTCGCGCGCCGTCACCCCGAGCTTCGGCTCCGCTTGTCGCTGTCGAACGCGAAGGTCGACCTCGTGCGCAGCCGGGTCGACATCGCCCTGCGCGTCGGCGCGCTGCCCGACACCGGCCTGCACGCTGCGCGCATCGCGACCGCCGGGCTCGCCGCGTACGCGAAGCCCGATCGCCGCTTTCAGGTGACGCAGCCGCAAGAGCTCGTCGCGTTGCCGTGGGTGGGGCTGCCCTCGGAGCTCGAGCTCAAGGCGACCGGGCCGAAGGGCCAGCGCTTCAGGGCTCGGGTGCGGCAGGTGTTCACCTGTGACGATCGGGTGGTGCTGCGTGGCGCCGCGCTCGCGGGGCTCGGCGCCGCGCTGCTGCCGACCTTCTTCGGCGACGCCGAGCGGGGCCTCGTACGCCTGCTCCCCGAGTGGAGCTTCGGCAAGGTGCCCTTGAGCGTGGTGTGGCTGCCCGAGGCGCGCGGCGACCTGCGGGTGAAAGCGGTGCGCGACGCGATGGTGAGGTGGGGCGCCGCGCAGGCGTGGTGACACGTTCTTCAGCCGCTCTTTGACATTGCAACTTGAAGTTGCAATCGTGTTGGCGGCGCCGCTGACGGCGTTCGAGAAGAGAGGTCGGTCATGACACGGGTGGCAGGCGGGTGGGCTGAAGCCCCGGAGCCGGGCGGCAGTGAGCGCAGCGCGCAGCGGGGGCCGGCGTGATCGCGCTCGCGCAGCGGCTCTTGGCGGCGTGGGTGGGCCAGACGTTGGTCTACTTCACGGTGGTGACGCTCGTGTTCGCGCTGGTGTGGAAGGCGCTCGCGGGCAGGCTCAAGCACCGACGGGTGCACGCGGGCGATCGCTTCAGTCGTGCGCAGGTCTGGTTCGAGGTTCGTCACGCGACCCTCACCCTGCTGCTCGGTGCCCTGACGGCAGTCGGCGTCTTCGCGCTCTACGACGCCGGCCTCACCCGCCTGCATCAGACCAGCACGGTGTCGAGCCTCGCGCTGCAGCTGCTCGGGCTCATCGTCTTCAACGACGCGTGGTTCTACTTCTGGCACCGCTGGCTGCACCGGCCGCTGCCGTTCAAGTGGATTCACTCGGTGCACCACCGGAGCATCGACGTGAACCCGTTCACCTCGTACTCGTTTCACGCCCTCGAGGGGTTCGTGCTGAGCGCGTGGGTCATACCCGCGGTGCTGCTGGTGCCGATCGACCTGCGCGTGTTTTCGGTGGTGCAGGTCGTCGGCATCGCCAACAACATCGTGTCGCACCTCGGCTACGAGTTGTACCCCGACTGGTTTCTGCGCACGCGGCCGTTCTCGTGGCTCTCGAGCGCCACCGTGCACAGCAACCACCACACGCGCTTTCACGGCAACTACGCGCTCTTCTTCCGCTTCTGGGACCTGTGGCTCGGCACCGCGCTCCCGCTCGAGCGCGACGCCCCGACGAAGGCGAGCGCCGCGGCGAGGGCCATCGCTCAGCGCCCCTCGGCGCCCTCGCTCAGCACGCCGACGAGCTGAGCCACAAAAGCCGGGGGCGCCGGCCGGCGCTCGATCAGCACCCGGTGCATCAGCCCACCCACCAGCATCGCGAGCACCGCTTCGGCCGCCTCGTCGGTCTGCCATTCGCCACGAGCGACCGCCCGGCCCACCATCGAGCGGGCGAGGTTGTGCGGCGCCTTCAGCTGGCGCGCCAGCAGGGCGCCGACCTCGGGCGTGAGCGACTCGCCCAGCGCGGCGCGGGTCAGCCCTCGGCCGATCGGCTGCTCGAGCAGCGCCACCACCGCTTCGCCGAGGGCCTGCAGGTCACCCCGAATCGAGCCCGTGTCGACCGGGCTGAACGAGAGCGACTCCACCACCCACTCGAGCGCGTCGACGACGAGCGCCTCGCGCGTCGGCCAGCGCCGGTACACGCTCGTCTTGTTCACCTGCGCGGCCTTTGCGACGCGGTCGATGCTCAGCCCCTCGAGGCTGGTCGTGGCGAGCTCATCGAGGGTGGCGGCCAGCACGGCGACACGAACCGGCTCACCGCGGGGGCGCCCGAGGTCACGGCGCTCGCGCCTCTTCGGCCGTCTGCCCTTCGCTGCGGTGCGGCCCTGACGCATGTGCACACACGCTACACCGCCCCCGAAGAAGCACAGGTGCCCTTGGCGCCCTCACGAGGCCGGAGCGCGGCGGGCCGACCCCGCGGGCCTCACGGGGCCTTGAACAGGCAGCGCGTCGAAGGCTGCGCGACGTCTTTGAGCACGTAGAGCAGGTACGTGCGACCCGACACGAGCGCGGGGGGGCTGCCGGTCGCGGGCAGCTGCTGCGACGCGGCGGCGGGCGTCACGCCGTAGGTGACCTCGCCGCTGTTGAGGGGCTGGCCGGTGTGGGGCACGTCGATGCGCCAGAGGGTGCCGGCGGGGCGGTCGAGGTTCGGGGGCGCGGTGGGGTTCTTCGAGCCCTCTTCGAGCACATAGACGTAGCGCGCGGGCCCGTTCAGCCAGCGCATGACGCCGGCCGAGTCGATGCCCTCGTCGGCCGAGCACGCGGTGGGCACGTAGAAGCGCTGGTCGTCGAGGGGCCCGGCGCCGTACTGGCCGCCGAAGGCGCTCTTGGTCACGCCGCGCAGGGCGGCTTCGGCTTCGAAGAAGCGCACCATGCGGGCGCCGTCCGTGGTGGGGAAGATCGACCGCTCGGGGTGCTCGGGCGTCGCGCGCTCGAAGCCGTTGTTCTGCTCAGGAGGGTACGCGCCGAAGCCGACCGTGTCGACCCAGCCGGCGCCCATCGCGAGGCCACGGTCCAAGAAGCTGTCGATGAAGTTGGGGCCGGCCTCGAGGTACCAGTTCGAGGCGCCCTCGGGCGCCTTGTTCGAGTGGCAGCAGACGCACGCGCTCGCCCGAATCTGGCCCTTCACCCAGTCGAGCTCGCGCACGTAGGCGGGGTCAGACAGGCGCGGGTCGGGCCGGCCGATGCGGTCGTTCGGGGGCACGGCGATGTACGGGCGCTGTGTGCGCACGCGGTCGCAGCTCGCGTAGTCTTCGAACGCGCGGCCCTCTTCGGTCGCGCCCGAGATCATCTCCCACGTGCACACCTTGCCTTCGGGGCCCTTGCCCGCCGGCTCACCGGCCTTCGGCGCCACGCAGCTCAAGGTCGGCTGCTGAAAGACGGGCAGCCCGCGTCGCGTCGTCGGCGTGACACCGCCGCACACTGGCGCAGGGTCGAAGATGCCCCCGCCGAAGAACTCGCAGCCGCGCTGCAGCGAGCTGCACTGGCTCGCGTCACTGCCGGGAAACGTGATTCGCGCGAACAGGGGCGACTTGCCGAGAATGCAGTAGCCGAGGCGCTCTTCGATGCCGCAAGCAGAGCCGAGCACGATCTCGGCGCCCTGGCCGGCACAGTCGCGGCGGGCCTCGTCGTCCGTCCAGTCGCCGACGTAGTCACGGCACTCCTGGAGCTTGCTGAAGCCGTTGACATACGTGCAGTGGCCGGCGACGCGGCTCGGGAGCTCGGGAATCGGGCCTTTGGCGCCGCAGGCCGAGGCGAAGCACAGCACGAACAAGAGTTTACGGTTCACATGCAGGCGTACGCGCCGTGGAGGAAAGTGTTTCGGGGCGGCGTGACACGTGGGCCCTGGTGGGGCGAGGGCATGACGCAGGCCGGCGCAGCGCGAGGCCGAGCACGAGCAGCAGCGCGAAGCCAGACCCCGGCGCGGCCTGGCAGCCGCCTGACGGGCCCGCGGGCCCTGCTGGCCCCTCTGGCCCTGCCTGCCCGGTCGCCCCGTTGCACACGGAGCGGGTGTCGTCGAGCTCCGCCGGGCCGAGCATGCCGTCGCCGTCGTCGTCGACGCCCGTGTCGAGCTGAACCCCGCCCGCGGCGCACTCCCGGTGGCCTGCTGCGAGCGACGTCAGCCGCACCAGCACCACCTTCCCCGTCGCCCCGTTGCACAGGCTCGCGGTCGAGTCGACCTCGCTCGCGTCGAGCGTGCCATCGCCGTCGTCGTCGAGCCCGGCATCGATGCGCGTGCCGCCGTCGGCGCAGCGCGCGTCGCCGAAGCCGAGCGCGGTGGCCGTCACCAGCGCCCGAGCGCCCGCCGCGCCGTTGCACACGTAGCGCGTCTGCTCGACCTCACCGTCTTGCAGCACGCCGTCGAACGGCACGGAGTCGCCGTCACCGTCGTCGGGGCCCACCTGCAGCCGCGTTCCACCGCTGGGGCAGTTGCTGCCTGCCGGCTCGGCCGTGGTGAGCACCAGCACGCGAGCCATGCCGTCGAGCTCGACGGCGCCGACGTCGCACGCGACGGGCGGGCGCGCACGGCCACGCTGGTCGGTCGCGAGCCGCACTCCCGAGAGCGCCGTGCAGTCGCCGCGGTCGACTGCCGGGCTCATCGCGGGCAGCAGCAGCGTCTGTGTGGGGCCTCCATTGTTGGCGAGGGCCTGGCTCACCACCGTCGAGGCCGCCGCGGTCGCGACCGAGACGTCGGTGGTGGTGGCGGTGCAGCCCGTCGACGCTCCGAAGACGTTGTGCCCCGCCGAGGTGACCGGGCCGGCCTCGACCTCGCAGTCGCGGTCGCCCGTGCTCGCCGCGTTGCGGTTGCCGATGACGATGCTGCTCTTCACCTCGAGCGTGCCGTTGCCCTGCGGGGCGACGGCGCCGCCGACGTTGCCGAGCAGGGTGCTGCTGCTGACCTGCGTGGTGGCGCTCGCGCTGCTGATGCCGCCGCCGCGCAGCGACGCGACATTTCCGACGAACGTGCTGTTGACCACAGTGAGGGTCGAGACGACGATGAAGATGCCTCCGCCGAGCTGGGCCTCGTTGGCGCTGAAGGTGCAACCCGTCACGACGAGCGGGCTCTGCGATGCCGCGATTGCGCCGCCGTGGTTGAGAAGGCCGAGCCCGAGCCCCGACCCGCCGCGGTTCGCGGTGAACGTGGAGTCGATGACGCGCGTGCTGCCCCCGCCCTCGACGGCGATGGCCCCGCCGAGCCCGCCCGGGCCGTCGAAGAACGGTGCGGCGCCGCCGGCGCCGCCGGCGTTCTCGGTGAACGTCGAGCGGGTGACGGTCAGCGTGCCGCTCGAGAAGAGGGCTCCGCCCGAGCCCCCGCTGCCGCCGGGGGTGGTGCCGAACACGTCCGTGCTGTGGCCGCCGGTTCCGCCGCCGTTGAGCCTGAAGGTGCTGTCGGTGACGGCCAGGGTCCCGCTCGAAGCGATGGCTCCGCCGTCGCCGCCCGCTCGGCCGGCGACACCGTCGAGGCCCCGGCCCGCACGGTTGCCGGTGAACGTGCAACCCCTGACCGACAGTGTGCCCTGATTGAAGATCGCGCCGCCGCGCTCGCCTTCGCCCGACGGGTGGGTCGCGAGCGCGCCGCGCACGAACGTGAGGTGCTCGACAGCCACCGTGCCCGAGATGACGTGCAGCACGCGGTCGGTGAGGTTGCCATCGAGGGTGACGGTGCCGCTGCCCGCCGCCGCGAGCGTGAGGTTCGAGCTCACGTCGAGGTCGCCGCCGACGTTCGTGTCGTCTTTACCGATGACGCTGAGGGTGTACGTGCCAGCGGGCAGCACGATGCGGTCGTCGCCGCTGCCGGCAGGGCACGCGTCGACCGCCGCGTCGGTGTTGGCGGCCTGCACCGCCTCGCGCAGGCTGCAGTCTCCGTCGGAGTTGAGCTCGTCGGTCGGCGTGGTGACGGTGAGCGTGGCTGCGCTCCCGGAGCTGGCAACGAGCGCCAGGGCGAGCGCGACGGCGGGGGGTGTGCGGGTCATGTCGCCACCTCCACGCAGAAGCGCGGTGAAACCCGTAACGGTGGGGTCAGCGCCGATGTTCAGCCCCGCGGAACATCAGCGTCGTCGTGAACCCGCGGGGGTGGAAAGTGTTTCGCGGCGGGGTGATATGGGGGCCCCATGTGCCGGTACGCCCTCATCTCGACGCTGTTCGCCGCACGGGCCTTCGCCCAAGATTACGCCGACGACGGCCCCATCGCCGTCACCGTCACCACCGGCTCGGTGACCGTTCAGGGCGTGGCCTTCGCCTACGACCTCTACACACCCGCGACCGGGGGCCCGTGGCCGCTCATCGCCTTGGGGCACGGCTTCTCGAACCAGAAGTCGGCCATGCAGGGCATCGCGCGCGGGCTCGCGAGCCGCGGCAACTTCGTCGTGGTGCCGCAGTTCCCCTTCCTCGACTCGAACCACGCGCGCAACGGCCAGGCGCTGCTCGCTTCGCTCGACGCCGTCGTGCAGGCGCAGCCGGTGCGCGTCGACGCCGCGCGCCAGGCGGTCGCAGGCCATTCGGCCGGCGGGCTCTCGGCGATGCTCGCCGCGCTGGCGCGACCGTCGCTCAAGGCCATCGTCGAGCTCGACGGCGTCGACGGCATGACGGCGCTGACGCCCGCCCAGCTCTCGACGGTGAGCGCGCCGACGCTGCTGCTCTTCGCCGAGCCCGCGATGTGCAACACGCAGAACAACACGTCGGCGTGGTACGCGGCGCTCTCGGGGCCGAAGGCGCGCTTCAAGGTGGTGTCGGCGCTCCACTGCGACCCCACGCAGCCCGCCGATGCCGTGTGCACCATCGGCTGCCCCGGCACCGACCTGCAGCGGCACCGGCGGTTCAAGCGCGCCGCCATCGCCTGGCTGCAGTACTTCGTGTCGTGTGAGGTCGCGGCCCGAACGTCGATCGACGGAGCCGAGTTTCAGGCCTCGAAGGCCGCGGCGGCGCTCGCGGCCGACCAGTTCGATGGGCTCCCCGCTGCGCCGTGCGGCAGCGGCGGCGGCTCGGGTGGCACTGCGGGAGGCGGAGCAGCGGGGGGGG
>JAEUJP010000295.1 GCA_016793725.1 Myxococcaceae bacterium
ACCGCGCTGAACACGTCTTTCCAGTCTTCGCCCATCTTCTGCGCGGCGAGCCAGTCTGACAGGCGGGCCCCTGCGGCGGGGTCGGCCCCGGTCACGCCCGACAGCTCGACACAGAAGCAGCCGATCTCCATGTCGCGGCGAAAGCGCGCGTAGTCTTTGTACGTCGGCTTGCCGTCTTCACCGACGGGGCCCGGGTCGATGGGCGCGGTCTTCTTCTCGGGGCACGCCACCGTCAGCGCAGCAGCACACAGCACGAGAGCTCGCCAGGCCGTGATCGACATGCGACCGCGTGATTACCTGCAACCGCGCCTGCGATCCACGTGGGTTCGACAGGCCGCAGCGGCGCACGAACCATGGCGCCCAGAGACGGCTAGAAGTCTTCGCTTCGAAAGCGGCGCGCGAGCTCGGGGCCGCGGCGTCGATATTCGGCCGCCAGGTCTTTGATCTGTGCCGGAGTGTGCGGCACGCGAACCATGCGCAACGCCAGCTTCAGCTTCACCGTCACGTCGATGGCGTGCTCGCGGTTCTTGCGAACGTTGTCCATCGCGCTGACGAGCTCGTCGCCTGCGTCGCAGAGCTCGCCGAGGCTCAGTTGCTTCAGCCCACGAATGAACGGGCCCGGCTCTTTGGCCCCCGCGAGCTGCGCCGCCTCGACGAGCAGGTGGGTCAACCCGGGGCAGAGGATTTCCACGTGCTCTGCGGAACCGGCCAGCCAGACCTTCGCCGGCGGCGCCGGCTTCGACGTCTCGCGCGCGACGGGTTTCGAGGCGTCGCGAACGATCTCGGAGATGGCCGCGCGGTCGTCGGGCTCGAACGGGTAGCTCAAGGCATCGAAACGCTCGAAGAGCGCTGACGCCCTCAGCGCGTCGGACACCTGCATGAGATCGAGCTCGAAGACCTCGTCGACGAGCGCCTCGAGCGTCCGCGACTCGGGGCCGATGAGCTCAGCGAGCTCCTCCGAGGGCCGCCGAACCTGCGCGGCCGCCGGCTTCTTCGCGCGCCCCGTCTTCGCCCGGGTCATCACGCCACGCTACCGCACGCCCGACGGGCCTTGAAATGACATATGCGTGGCCGATGCCCGCCTGCGGCCTCGACTTCGGCACCAGCAACAGCGCGGTCGCGCTCGCCTCGGGTGAGGTGCTGCGCCTCGAGCCGTCGACCGACTCACCGCGCCTGTCGCGCTCGGTGCTGTTCTTCCCCGAAGAGACCACCGAGACGCTCACCGGCGCCGAGGCGATCGAGCGCTACCTGCAAGACAACTCGGGCCGCTTCATTCAGTCGATGAAGACGTGGCTGCCCGCGACCAGCTTCGCGCGCACGCAGATTCGCAACCGCACGCTCGCGCTCGAAGAGCTCATCGCCATCTTCCTCAGAAGGCTGCGCCAGCAGGCGTCGGCGGCCAGCGGCACCGAGCTCGACGAGGTCGTGATGGGCCGGCCGGCGCGCTTCTCGACCGACCTCGAGATCGACAGGTTCGCCGAGCAGCGGCTGCGCAAGGCCGCCGAGCTCTCGGGGTTCAAGAAGGTGTCGTTCGTCATCGAGCCCATCGCGGCGGCGCTCGCGTACGAGTCGACGTTGACGCGCGACGAGCAGGTGCTGGTCATCGACTTCGGCGCCGGCACGACCGACCTCACGCTGATGCGGCTCGGGCCCTCACACCGCGTTCACCCCGACCGCCGCGTCGACGTGGTGGCCTCGTCGGGCCTGTACGTCGGAGGCGACCGCTTCGACGCCGCCATCATGAAGCACAAGCTGCTCAAGTACTTCGGCCAGGGCACGACGTACGCCGTCGGCTTCAAGCGCATGCCGATTCCCACGTACGTGATGAGCCGGCTGCTCTCGTGGCACGAGATGTCGCTGATTCGTGAGAAGTCGACGCGTGAGCTCATCGAGCTGATGCTGAAGACGAGCGACGACGTGCCCGCGATCGCCGCCCTGCACGATCTCGTCATGTACAACCTCGGCTACCGGCTCTTTCGCGCCATCGAGCAGGCCAAGATCGCGCTCTCGTCGAACCCCACCGCCGTCGTGCGCTTCGACGACGAGCGCGTGCACATCGAAGAGAAGATCACGCGCGCCGAGCTCGATTCGTTCTGTGCGCCGCTGCTCGCGCAGCTCGAAGCGTGCACCGATCAGCTCCTCGCGCCGCTGCCGAAGCCGCTGACCATCGACTCGGTGTTTCTGACCGGCGGCTCGTCGCAGATCCCCGCCGTGCAGCAGCTGTTCTCGAAGAAGTTCGGCGCCGAGCGCATTCGCACCGCCGACGCGTTCACCAGCGTCGCCGAGGGCCTCGGCCGCGCGTCTGACGCCGCGTTCAAGCTCAGCGCCGAGGGCTGAACGCGCCGGCCGGCGGCTGGCGTGAAGCGCAGTCTACGATCGTCGCCCCCGAACACGGCCCAGGCTGCCGGTGCGCAGGCACAGCGCCTCTTCTGCCGCCAGCTCGGCCTTCGCCTGCCGAGCGCCCTGCGCCGCGAGCGCGTCGGCGCGCTCGTTGCCGGCGTTGCCGTTGTGCGAGCGCACCCACTGCCAGCGCACGGTCAGCCGCTTGGTCACGACGCTGTCTGAGATGCGGCGCACGACCTCGGCGATCAGCGGGTCGACCTTCGCGAAGCCCGATGCGCGCCAGTGCTCGAGGTGCTTCGCCAGGCTGTCGACGAGCGCGTTGTTGTCCGAGAAGACGGTGACGCCCACGTCGTCGGGCAGCGCGGCGAGCGCCTCGGCGACGGCGTGGTGCTCCATCACCTTCGAGTGGGTGCCCTTCGCGCTGCCGTACCTTTCCTGCGTCGAGCCGTCGGGCGCCTTCGTGAACCAGCCCCACCCGCCCGGCGCGCCGTCGCCCGCCTTGCACGAGCCGTCGGTGTAGCAGAGGTACTCGGCAGTCTTCGGCATGCGCGCTCATCTACAACGGTAAGGTGCGCCCGTGCGCCCGCTCGTTCTGATCGCAGCGTTCTTCGCCTCGTGTACGAGCCAGCCGTCTGCCGACGCAGGCCAGCCCGCCGGCGGCGGTGAGACGGCAGGCGGCGGCGCAGCGGGAGGCGGCAACCCAACCGCGGGAGGCGGCGACTCGACCGCCGGCGGCGGCAGCTCGACTGCGGGCGGCGGCAGCTCGACCGCGGGGGGCGGCGCCACCTACGACGGCGGTCTCGCGCCCTGGCCGGGCGCCAACGCCGTCGCCACCGTCGACGCGACCGCCACCTTCAGCGGCAACGTCAGCGGCGCGACGTACGCGCCCGGCGTGCTCTGGGTCGTCCAGAACTCACCGGGCGTGCTCTTCCGCCTGGTGTGGAACGGCGCGCAGAGCGCGTGGCTCCCCGACTCGACGAACGGCTGGAGCACCGGCAAGCCGCTCCGGTACCCGTCAGGCACGGGAGACCCCGATGCCGAGGGCGTCACGCTGGCCGAGGCCGGCACCAGCGCGGTCTATGTCGCGACCGAGCGCAACAACGCGGTGGGCGCGACGAGCCGCCTCAGCGTGCTGCGCTACGACGTCTCGGGCACGAGCTCACCGCTCATCGCCAGCCACGAGTGGGTGGTGACCGCCGACATTCCTGCGACGGGCGCGAACGCGGGTCTCGAGAGCATCACGTGGGTGCCCGACGTCGATCTCGTCGCGAAGGGCTTTCGCGACACGAGGCTCGCGAAGGCCTACGCGCCCGCCGACTACCCGAACCACGGCGGCGGCCTCTTCGTCGTCGGCGTCGAGTCGACGGGGCTCCTCTATCTCTATGCGCTCAACCACGGCGACTCGACCGCGCTGCGCGTCGCGAGCGTGAGCAGCGGTATGCCGGCGATCATGGGCCTCGAGTACGACCGAGAGACCGGCTACCTCTGGGCGCACTGCGACGACACCTGCAGCAACCGCGTGAGCGTGCTCACCGTCGCGGGCAGCGGCGCATTCGACGTGCGCGCGCGCTTCCTCCCTCCTTCGACCCTGCCGAACGTGAACCACGAAGGCATCGCGATCGCTCCCGAGGCCGAGTGCGTCGCCAACCGAAAGCCGTACTTCTGGGTCGACGACGCCGACACCGCGGGCAGCACCGTGCGCGGCGACTCGATTCCGTGCGGCGCGTTCATCCCCTGAGCCCGTGCACGAATGACCATGGTCGCCAGCGCACCCGGCTGGCAGCGTCACGCGCATGCTCCGACTCGGTCTCATCGTCCTCGTCTTCGTCAGCGCGTGCGGCAACCCCTGCAACGATCTCGAGGCGCGCTGCCCCAGGTGTCTCGGCTCGCTCAAAGCCAGCTGCGAAGAGATCGTGATGAACCGCGGCATGTTCAACGGGCCGTCCGAGTGTCAGCGCGCAATGGAGTCAGGGCTGTACGACTCGTGCCGCTAGCAGCGCGACGGGGCACCTCGCCCGTCGAAGACGTCGACGTCTCGAGCACAGGAGCGAGCTCGACGCCGGCCGGGTTCGCGCCCCGCTGCCCCCCCAAACTGCCCACTCGAGTTAACAGCCCTACATTGCTGAGATTTCGGCATCGCCGTACTGTGCGCGCTC
>JAEUJP010000318.1 GCA_016793725.1 Myxococcaceae bacterium
CGCCATGCCGCTCAGGCCCAGCGCCGCGAGCGGGTCGGCCGCCCCGCGGTACACCGAGGTGCCGACCGTCACGAGCCCGGGAAACTCCATGCCACCCGCACCGCCGGTCAGCCGCGCTTCGACCACCCGAAACGTCGACCACGGGTAGGGCCCGAAGCGCTTCTGAAACTCGGCCAGCGCGCCCGTCGCGTAGCCGAGCACCCGGCTGCCCGCCGCGGCGTCGGCCACGAAGGAGTGGCTCTCGACCGTCACGCCGTCGACCTCGGCCGTCACCTTGTCGTAGCCCTTCGTCACGAAGATGGGGAAGTCGCGCGCCCCCGAGGTCGCGTACGTGAACCGCACGCGGCCGTCGGGCCTGGGCACCTCGCCCAGCGCGTTGCCCGCGCAGATGACCGCGTGCGTTCTCGGCACCTCGACGCTCACCAGCCAGTGCGCCGGCTCGTACGACGCCAGGTCGCCGAACCCCGACGGGCCCGCGAACGGCGTGCCGTCGCTCTTCAGCGGCACGACCCCCGGCACCAGCCCCGCGAGGCTCATCACCTCGTCGGCCGCGCTGAAGGCGCCGTACTCGGTCTTCTTGGCGTGCAAGACGCTCGGGTCGGCCTCCATCGTGTCGCTGCCGTGCGCGACCTGCGGAACCCTCGCCTGCACCCGCACCTCGACCGTGGCCCCCGTGCCGGGCAGCGCCACCGGGTCGAGCTTGACGCGGTAGAGCGTCGGCTCGGGCTGCTCGATGAGCGTCGGCGTGCCGTTGACCGTCGCGTGCAGCAGCTTCACCGCCTGCGGCCGGTCGGCGTTCGGCGTCACGCGCAGGTACAGGTGCTCGAGCGCGCGCTCTTTCGCGAAGTAGGTGATGACCACGGTGCCGTTCACCGTGCGGGCTTCGGGGTCGACGTCGAACGCCGCGCGGTACAGCGGCTGCTCGTCGAGCGGCCCCGCCGCCTTCTGGAGCTTGTCGCGCTCACCTTCACGCAGCGACGTCAGCGCCAGCTGATGCTCGGGCGTGAGCTCGGCGGCGGCGACGCAGGGCATCAACAACGACGACAGCAGCAGCGCCGGTCTCATCGACCGCCGAGCATCGCGCCTCTGGCGCGGAAACGGGAGCGCAGCGACCAGAAACTCGCGCCTCTGGCGCGGAAACGGGAGCGCAGCGACCAGAAACTCCCAGTGACTTCAGACCTTCGCCGCTGCCACCACGTCGACCAGCGTCTCGAGGTTCTCGTGCCGCCTGTCCATGAAGTCGAGCAGGTGCCTCGACTCGAGCTTCGACGCCCGGTGCTCCAGCGCCTGGCGCACCGTGATTCGCAGGTCGACGTCGTCCCACGGCTTCGTCAGAAAGCGGAAGATCGACCCCTGCTCGAGCGCCTTCAGCGCGACCTCATGGTCCGACAGGCCCGTGAGCATCACCCGCACCGTGTCGGGCCAGAGCTTGTGCATCTGCGACAACATCTCGATGCCCGTGACGTTCGGCATCATGTTGTCGCTGATCACCAGGTCGACCGGGTCGACCAGCATGAGGTCGAGCGCGTCGCGCGCGTTCGTCGCGGTGAAGATCTGGTACCCGTCCCAGGTCAGGGTGCGACGGAGCGCCTGCAGAATTCTCGGCTCGTCGTCGACCAGCAGTATGCGGCTCGTCTTCATTCGTTCGCCCTCTCGGGGGTCTTCGCCGTTTCAAGTGCCGGGCCCGCTTCAACTGCCCGATCACAGATGAAGCGGGCAGGGTGCTTTCTGCCAGGGGGGTCGCTTTACGGTCGCTTCACGCGGCGACGGGTCTCACGGCACCCACCGGGTCTTCTTCAACCATTGGGAAGCGGTCGCAAAGCACCCGGACGCGCTCTACCAGTTGATCCGATTTCCAGGGTTTTGAGATCAGCTCGTCGACGCGCCCGGCCTTCAGCGCTGCCTGCAGCTCGTCGCTCTCGGTGACGGCGCTCAGCACCGCGATGGTGCCCTTGAACCCGCGCTCGCGCAGCGACCTCGCCAGGGTCAACCCATCGCCATCAGGCATGGAAAAGTCGGTCAGCACGACCCGGGTCGCGTCGGTCAGCGCTCCCAGGGCTTCTGCCGCGCAGCTCGCAGACTGCACCTCGAACGTCTTGCCGAGCAGACGGGACATGGCGCGCAGCAGCGGAGCTTCATCGTCGACGATCAGAACAGTGGCACGCATGGGTGCGGTGGGTACTGCAAGGCGAAGACCCGACGCCGGGTGATGGGGGACCCGGCATGGGTCGCTTCAACCCTGTGTGTTCACGTGTGGCGCACTTCATGAAAACGGGGCGCACACGAAGGGTGTTCGGTCGGTTTCGAAAGAGAGGGCGGTTTGCAAGTTTTGAAATGAGCGTGGTACTGGACGTCGCGCCAAGGTCGCCGTCACTCATCAACTGCAAAACGACAGGATCCCCATGGAAGCCATTCACCCCGACACCCTGCTCACCTCGCATGAAGTTGGAGTTCTGCTTCAGCTGAACGCCAGCACGGTCGTGAAGTGGGTGAACGACGGCATCCTCCCCGCGTACCGCACCGCCGGCGGCCACCGCCGCATTCGTTCGGCCGACCTGCTCACCTTCTTGAAAGAGCAGGGCATGTTCGTGCCGAAGCAGCTGCGCGGCGCCGGCCCCCGCAAGGTGTTCATGGTCGACGACGACAAGGGCTGGCTCACCTCGTTCGCCCGCGCGATGCGCAACTACAAAGAGCGCATCGATCTGCAGACGTTCGACAGCGGCATCGAGGCGCTCTTGCGCATCGGCGCCGAGCGGCCCGATTCGCTGATCCTCGACGTCGAGATGCCCAACCTCGACGGGCAAGAGGTTCTGAAGCGACTCAAAGAGCACGAAGCAACGAAGGCGATCGAAGTGATCGTCATCACCGGCAACACCGATGCCGATACCGAAAAGAAGATGCTCGCGCTCGGTGCGCGGGCGGTGCTGAAAAAACCAGTCGCCCCCGCAGATGTCGTGGAGTTGGTGACGACGGACAAAAATCCGTTCGCGCGCGCGGAGTAGCCCGTGAGTTCCCCACAGCAGCACCTGGCGGTCGTCGCGCCACACACCGCAGCTCTGGGGGTCAGGGTCGCAGATCAGATCGTGAGAACGCTGGCAGACTCCGGCGTTCGCACGGTGTTCGGTGTGCCCGGCGGCTCCATCTCTGCGGTCTACGACGCGCTCCTCGACGAGCCGCGCATTCAGGTGATCAACGTGCGCCACGAGTGTTCGGCCGTGTTCGCGGCCGCCGCCTTCGCGCGCATGACCGGCTCGGTCGGCATCGTTCTGACGACGTCGGGCCCCGGCGTCACCAACACCATCACCGGCATCGCCTCGGCGTTCTGCGACGGCCTGCCCATCGTCGTCATCGGCGGCGAGGTGCCCCGCAAGAACTTCGGCCGCGGCGCCCTTCAAGAGGGCAGCCCCTACTCGCTCAACCTCGTCGGCATGCTCAAGCACGTCACCAAGTGGGCGAGCGAAGTGACGAGCGGCGACGGCGCGGTCTCTGCCATTCGCAAGGCGATGTCGATGGCGAACAGCGGGCGCAAAGGCCCCGTGTTTCTCTCGTTGCCGCTCGACGTGCAGGGTGAGCTCGCTCCGGTGCCTCGGCTGTCGCTGAACGTCGAGTCGCGCTTCGAGATCGACCGCAGCTCGCTCGACGCCGCCGTGCAGGCGCTCGTGACGGCGAAGCGGCCGATGATTCTCGCGGGCTCAGGCTGCCGGTGGGACAAAGGCGCCGAGGTCTTGCGCCAGGTCGCAGAGCGCTACCAGGTGCCCGTCGCGACGACGCCGAAGGGCAAGGGCGTCTTCCCCGAGACGCACCCGTTGAGCCTCGGCATCTTCGGCCACGGCGGTCACCCGTCGGCGAGCGAGTACCTCGACGCGGGCATCGACGTGCTGCTCGCGGTCGGCACGTCGTTCGGTGACGCCGCAACCAACAGCTGGACCAACAAGCTGAAGCCCAGTCGCTGCTCGATTCACGTCGACATCGACTCGTCGCAGGTGGGTCGCAACTACCAGGTCGACCTGGGCCTCGTCGGCTCGGCCAACCGCATCTTGGGCGCCCTCGCCGAGCTCGCTCCACCACTGCGCCCCACCCGCGAGGTGCCCTCGCGCCGCTTCTTCTCGTGCCCGCAAGACGCCACCGACGGCGACCGCATCAAGCCGCAGCGCGCCCTGTGGGAGCTCCAGCAGCTCATGCCGACGTCGACCGTCTACACCTGTGACATCGGCGACCACATGATGTGGACGTTGCACTTCCTCACCGTCGATCGCCCCGACGGCTTCATGCTCTCGTCGGGGCTGGCCGCGATGGGCTCGAGCCTCGGCATGGCGCTCGGCGTGAAGGCCGCCCAGCCCGATCGCCCGGTCGTCGCGATCTGCGGCGACGGCACCCTCGGCATGGCCGCGATGGACATCGCCGACGCCGTGGCGTCGAACCGCCGCGTCATCTACTTCGTCATGAACGACGAGCGGTACGGCATGGTCGAGTCGGGTCACGAGAAGATCTACGGCCGCACCCCCGAGTTTCCCGTGAAGCTCTCGATTGGTGAGCTCGCCCGCGGTCTCGGCGCCGAGGTCTTGACCGTGCAGAAGGCGGGCGACCTCGTCGCGCTCGGCAGCGCCGCGCTGCTCGAGGGCAAAGGCCCGCTCGTGCTCGACGTGCAGATCTCGAAGACCGAGCGCCTGCCCATGCGGCCACGCTTCGACGCGCTGAAAGACGTCATCAACGCGACGACTCGGCGCAACTGACGCTCACCCGTCTCTACACAGCATCGGCTTCGAACCGTTCGAGCCGCCGAACACAGGGAAGGTACGTATGAATAAACAGGTCGGGTTGCTGGGCATCGGGTTGTACCTGCCTGCTGAGGTTCGCACGAATGACTGGTGGCCGACGCACGTCGTCGCCGATTGGGAGGCCAAACGACGCGAGAATCTCACCCGTGCCACGGTCGAGGCCGAAGACCCGCCGACCGACGGGGTCCGGCTGACGCGCGAAGCCATGAAGGCGTTTCGCGACGACATCTTCACTGGCGCACGCGAACGTCGCGTCATGGGGCAGGGCGAAAAGGCCTCAGACATGGAGTGCGCCGCCGCGACCGACGCGCTCCAGCGCGCGGGCGTGAAGCCCTCCGAGATCGACCTGCTCCTGGTCTACAGCCCGCTCCCCGACTTTCTCATCGTGCCCCAGGCGCCGCTGCTGCACGCCCGTCTGGGCCTCAAGGCCGAGTGCCTCTCGATGGACACGAACAACGGCTGCAACGCGTTCATGCACCAACTCGAGCTGGCCCAGTGCTACATCGCTTCGGGCGTCGCGAAGAAAGCGCTCATCATTCAGTCATCGACGGTCGCACATTTCTGCAGGCCGCAAGACCACCACTCGATCTGGTTCGGCGACGGCGCCAGTGCAGCCGTCATCGGTCAGGTTTCTGACGACAGGGGGCTTCTGGCATCGGCGCACATGACCGACGGCAGCTTTCACAAAGCCCTGATGGGAGGGAGCCCGGGCAAGGTTTGGTACCAGGCTTCCGATTTGCACCTCTACAATGAAGACCGCACCTGTGCGCGCAACATGCTCCTCCTGATCTCCGACTTGGCGAAGCAGATCCTCCATGCGGGGCTCGCGAAGGCATCACTTTCGCCCGCCGAGGTCGACTTCTACGCGACCCACCAGTCGACCTACTGGTTCCGCGAGGTGACCCAAAAGTACGCCGGCCTCACGAACGCGCGCACCTTCGACACCTTTGCGTGGACGGGGAGTCTCAGCAGCTGCAACGTTCCCTTCATGCTCGGTATGGGCGAACGAGAAGGCCTGCTGAGGCCCGGAGATCTGGTCGCGGCCTACTCGGGCGGCAGCGGCATCACCTACAGTTCCGCCATCATGAGGTGGGGTGCATGAGTGACGAAGTCAGCTGTCGCGTCTTGGACATCTGGGTCCGTGCCGCATCGGAGCGCGGGCTCGCCCTCGAGTCGCTGCTGACCGGCGTCCCGTATTCCGTCGACCACATCAAAGACAAGCGCAAGCGAATCGACTGGGATGCCTTCGCCATGCTGCTCTCGAACGTCGGCGCCTACTGGTCGCGCGACGAGCTGGTCGAGATTGGCCGAAGGGTCATTCGTAACCCCTACCTCAAGTACTTCGCGGTGGTGGGCAGGGCGCTCATGAGCGCGCAAGACTTTTACGGCTGGGTCTTTCGCGAGGGAAGCGGTGCCGGCAATCAGACGTTCTCGAACGTCATCCCGAAGTTTTCGGTGCTCGCCCCGAACGTCGTGCGGCTCGCGATGAAGGTGCCCGAGCCGTACCGCGAGTCGCCCGAGTTCTTCCACATCTCGCACGGCAACTTTCAAGAGATGTCGACGATGGTAGGTCTGCCCCCGGCCAAGGTCGAGATGACCGTGACGGGCCGCGAGGCGACCTACGTCGTCAAGCTGCCCGAAGGCGGAGGCGTGATCCCCCGCGTCGTGCGATCGATCACGAACCCGTTTCGCGCTCGCGAGGTCGCCGCCGAGCTGCGCGACGCACACACCGAGTTGAAAGACCGCCTCGATCAGCTCCAGCTGGCGAGCGGCGTCATCGAGCAGAAGAAGCACGAGCTCGAGGTGATTCAGGTCGTCGCCGCCGCCGCCCACGCGAGCCTCGACCTCGAGGCGGCACTGCGCGCCATCTGCGTGCAGGTGTGCGGGCAGCTCAACTACCACTATGCGCGGTTCGCGGTCATCGCGTCGCAAGACGGCGTCGACGTCTCGCACATCGCCGAGTTTGGTGGCCGCAAGGCGGGCGATCTCACCGTCGACGTGCCGCTCACTTTCCGCGGCGTGAAGCTCGGTGAGCTGAGCGCCGCGCGTTCGGGCGCCATCACCGACGACGAGCGCCGCTTTCTCGGCGAGGTGGCCACCGCGTGCGCGCTCGCCATCAACAACGCCATCGCGTTTCAGGTGATTCAGTCGTACCGCAAGGCCCTCGAAGACCGCGTCACCGAGCGCACCGCCCAGCTGAACTCGGCGCTCGAGCAGGTGAAGCTCCAGCAGACGGCCCGCCAACGCATCTTCCAGAACATCAGCCACGAGCTGCGCACGCCGCTCTCGCTCATCAGCCTGTCGACGGGTGACATCGCCTACCGCGAGACGGGCCTCACCGCCACGTCGAGGCAGCGCCTCGAGCAGATCGACGACAGCATTCAGCGCCTCTTGCACCTCTTCGACGGCATGCTGCTGCTGGCCGCCGGGCAAGAGGGCAAGCTGCGCATTCGGCCGATGCAGACCGACATCGCGATCGAGCTGCGCAGCCTCGTCTCGGCCTGGCAGGTCGCCGCCGACAAGCACGGCATTCACCTGAACTTCGTCGGCCCCGAGCGGCTGTCGATTCGGTGTGACGAGGCCGGCGTCGGCCGCGTGGTCTCGAACCTCATCAGCAACGCCATCAAGTTCACGGCGAACGGCGGCTCGGTCGAGGTGCGCCTCGAAGAGCCCGACGCGAAGCAGGTGCGCATCAGCGTGCAAGACAGCGGCGTCGGTATGGACAAAGAGTTCTTGAGCCGCGTGTTCGGCCGCTTCGAGCAGGGGCCGGCGCCGGTTCGCACCGGCGAGCGCGGCAGCGGCATCGGCCTCGCGATCGTCAAAGAGATCGCCGAGGCCCACGGCGGCGAGGCCACCGTCGAGAGTGAGCGCGGCAAGGGCAGCTGCTTCATGATCACGTTGCCCCGGGAGCAAGACCTCGCCGCGCTCGCCGCGCGGGGCGAGGGTTCGTTCATCCCCGCGCTCCAGCAGCGCGCGCCCGAGCACGAGACCAGCGCCGTGGCGACCACGAACGACGCGGCGCCCGTCGACAAGTCGGCCGCTGTCACGGTGCTCGTCGCCGAAGACGACCCGGCGCTTCGGCAGTTCATCGTCGACCTGCTCTCGCGCGACTACCGCGTCGTCGCCGCCGCCGACGGCCTCGCCGCCCTGCGCATGGTGAAAGAGCACCAGCCGGCGATTCTCGTCAGCGACATCGGCATGCCGGGCATCGACGGCATCGAGCTCACGCGCCGGTTTCGCGCGCAGAGCGCCGACAAGCTCGCGCCGGTCATTCTGCTCACCGCGTACGCGATGGTCGAGACGCGCATGCAGGGCCTCGAGGCCGGCGCGATCGACTACGTCACGAAGCCTTTTCACCCCGAAGAGCTGCTCGCCCGCGTGAAGGGCCAGCTGCAGCTGCGCGGCATGGCGATGCGGCTGCACGAGTCGCAGAAGCTCGCCGGCCTGGGCATCTTGTCGGCGGGTCTCGCCCACGAGCTGCGCAACCCGGCGAACGGGGTGGTGAACTCGATCATGCCGCTGAGGCGCTTGTTGCCGAAAGAGACGTTCGAGCCCGGCACGCCGACGGCGATGTTGTTCGAGGCGCTGTCGACGGGGGCCGAGCAGATCGCGGTGCTGACGAAGCAGCTGCTGGGCTTCTCGCGGCAGGGTGAGCTCGAGGTGAGAGAAGAGGCCATGAGTCGCATTCTCGACTCTGCCGAGGCCCTGGTAGAGCCAGCGCTGGCGGGCCGCAGAATCCGCCGCGACTTGAAGTACAAAGACGGGGTACGCTGCGCGCGCGGTCTGGTCGTTCAGGTGCTCGTGAACTTGCTCGAAAACTCGGCACACGCATCGCCTCCCGGGAGCGAGATCGTTCTGTCGACCCGCGTCGAAAACGGGTTCGTGTGCTTCGACGTCAAAGACAGTGGCCCCGGCGTGCCGAAAGAGCTGCGTGACCGCATCTTCGACCCCTTCTTCACCACGAAGCCGCCGGGCCAGGGCACCGGCCTCGGCCTCGCGATCAGCAAGATGATCGCCGAGCGCCATGGCGGCAACCTGCGTCTGCTCGAGGGCGAGAAGGGCGGCGCGTTTCGCCTCGAGCTGCCCGAGCGGCGAGTCGCCTTGCCGACGTCGAGCCCGCTGCTCGGCGCGGTGCCCGTGGGGAGCCGCTCATGACCACCGACACCCGACCGCTCGTTCTCTACGTCGATGACGAGGTCCCGAACCGCAACGTCTTCTACGCGACGTTCAGCCACCAGTTTCGGGTGAAGGTCGCCGAGAGCGTCGAGCAGGCGCTGCAGCTCTTGCAGGGCGAGATCGTCGGCGTCGTGCTGTCTGACCAGCGCATGCCGAACGCGACCGGGGTCGACCTGCTGACGCGGGTCAAAGAGATGTACCCCGACGCGCTGCGCGTGCTGGTGACGGCCTACACCGATCAAGA
>JAEUJP010000339.1 GCA_016793725.1 Myxococcaceae bacterium
GCCTGGCGCTCTTCTTCTAGACGCTGCTCTTCGGCGAGCCGCGCCTCTTCGGCCTTGCGCTCTTCATTTTGCCGCTGCTCTTCGGCGAGCCGCGCCTCTTCGGCCTTGCGCTCTTCTTCTTTCCGCTGCTCTTCGGCGAGCCGCTCCTCTTCGGCCCTGCGCTCTTCTTCTTTCCGCTGCTCTTCGGCGAGCCGCGCCTCTTCGGCCTTGCGCTCTGCCTCGATGCGCTCTGCCTCGATGCGCTCTGCCTCGATGCGCTCGGCCTCGAGGCGGGCCTCTTCGGCGCGCTGGCGCTCTTCGGCGTCGAGCCTGGCCCGCCAGTCGGCCTCGACCATCGACTCGACCTTGCCCTCACGCTCGAGCAGCTCGAGCAGCACGCGGTGGCTGAGGGGAATTTTGCCGGGTGGCTTGAGCTCGCCCAACCCCTCGAGGAGGGCGCGCTCGTCGGGGTTCAGGAGCCACTCACCGCACGCGCGCAGATCGACGCAGCGGTACACCTTCGCGGGGGCATCTTCGGCGGCGACGCTCTCGAACGCCGCGCGCACGACCTCGACGCCCGAGACGGTGGCGTCGCCGCTCGAGACGTCGCCAGCCTCGAACTTCACCTGGGCCGCGAGCGTGGCGAGCCGCCGCACCTGCGCGAGCACGGCCTGCGTCGAGGTCTCGGCGGCCGAGGCCCCGACCTCTTCGAGCGTCTCGGCGTCGGCCTTGCCGGCGTCGCCGCGCGCCCACAGCGCGTCGAGCTGCCCGAGCGTCAGCCGCTTCGACTGCAAGAGCCCCTGGAGGGCGCTCTGGTGGCCGAACCCCATCTGGGCGCCGACGAGGTCGCCCTCTTTCAGGAGCAGCTTCGACTCGCGGCCCGAGAAGGTGAGCGTCAGCCACCCACTGGCGCGCTGCTTGTGGGCGTTCAGGAGGGCTTCGGCGACCGCAGACACGGGCCTCGGAGCTTAGCCGGCCGGCCCCATCGATCCACTCCCCGCCCGCTTGCGCTTTTATGCGCCATGCATATAACCTTATATGCATGGCGCATAAAAGGTTCCAGGACTACCCGAAGCCGTCGGTCGCGGTCGACGTGGTGTGCCTGACGGTCGATGAGGGGCAGCTGAGCGTGCTGCTGTACGAGCGCACGATCGCGCCGCAGAAGGGTACGTACGCGCTGCCGGGCGGCTTCGTGCAGATCGAAGAGTCGCTCGAAGAGGCGGCGGCGCGGCTCTTGCGCGACAAGGCCGGGCTGACGAAGGTGTTTCTCGAGCAGCTGTTCACGTTCGGCGACCCGCGGCGCGACCCGCGCGGCCGCGTCATCACGGTGGCGTACTTCGCGCTGCTCGACGCGGCCCGCTTCGGCAAGGCGACCGCGAAGAAGCTGCACCTGGGGGTGCCGTGGAAGGGCAAGACCGGCGGGCCGGTCGAGGTGCTCGACGAGAGCAACAAGAAGGTCGACCTGATGCTCGACCACGCCGACATCATCGGCCTGGCCGTGACGCGGCTGCGGGGCAAGCTCGACTACACGCCCGTCGGGTTCCAGCTGCTGCCCGAGGAGTTCACGCTGCGCCAGCTGCAAGACGTGCACGAGGCCGTCTCGGGCGAAGCGCTCAACAAAGACTCGTTTCGCCGGCGAGTGCTGGCGGCCGACCAGCTCGAGGCGACCGGCGCGCGCGAGCGAGACGTGCTGCACCGCCCCGCCGAGCTCTACCGGTTCGTTCGTCGTTCTGCGGTCTGAAGGAGGTTCACATGGCAACCATCTCGTCCCTGTTGTTCGCCCGTCACCTGCGCGCCGAGCCGACCAGCCACGTGCTGTTCTGGAAAGACGGGGCGCTCAAGCGCGAAGGCCGAGGCCTCGCCTTCTGGTTCTTGCCCCTGGGCACGAGCCTCGCCGAGGTGCCGCTCGACGACCGCGAGATCACCTTCTGCTTTCGGGCGCGCTCTCGAGACTTTCAAGACGTCACGGTGAACGGCGTCATCGGCTACCGCATCACCGACCCTGCCCTGCTCGCCCGCCACATCGACTTCTCGATCGACCCCGCATCAGGAGGGTGGAACGAGGAACCCCTCGACCGCCTCGCCGGGCTCGTGACGAGCCTCGCCCAGCAGCTCGCCTCGACCGCGATCGCGAAGAAGCCGCTCACCGCGCTGCTCGACGAAGGTGTCGGCGCGATGCGCGACGCGATTCACGAGGGGCTCACCACAGACCGGGCCTTCAGCAGCATCGGCGTCGAGATCGGCTCGACGCGCGTGTCGAGCATCGCGCCAACGCCCGAGATGGAGCAGGCGCTGCAGATGCCCACCCGCGAGAAGATTCAGCAGAGCGCCGACGAGGCGACGTTTCAGCGCCGCGCCCTGGCCGTCGAAAAAGAGCGCGCGATCGCCGAGAACGAGCTCGCGAACCAGATCGAGCTGGCGAAGCGGCAAGAGGTGTTGATCGGGCAGGCGACCCAGAACAAGCGGCTCGAGGCCGAGGCGGCCGCGCGCAACGTGCGCATCAATGCCGAGGCGAAGGCCGACGACATTCGGCTCGTCGAAGAGGCGAAGGTCGGCGCCGAGCGCGCCCGCATGGAGATCTACAAAGTGCTGCCGCCCGAGGCCCTGCTCGGCCTCGCCGCGCGAGACCTCGCCGGCAAGCTGCAGACCATCGGGCACCTGAGCCTGGGCGGCGACTCGCTGACGCCGCTGCTCGAGCAGCTGCTGCGAAAGAAGGCGTCGACGTGAAGACGTTGCCCCCGCGGGCAGTCGTGGTGACGCGGCCGACCGACTACACGGCAGTGCTCGCGCGGCACGGCACGCGAGAGCAGGCGCGCTTCGTGCTCGAGGGCCGCGGTCAGAGCCTCGACGAATTGTGGGAGCGGCACGTGGCCCAAGACCGCGCGCTGCACACGGTGCTCGGCGCGGTGCCACGACACTGGCGGCGGGCGCACGTGCAGCGGCCTCAGCTCGACCGCTTTCTCTTCGAGCCCGAAGACCTGGTGCTGGCGGTCGGGCAAGACGGGCTCGTCGCGAACGTCGCGAAGTACCTGAGGGGGCAGCCCGTGGCGGGTGTTCACTCGACGACGGGTGCCCTGGTGCGGCACGAGCCGAAGCGGGCCGAGGCGCTGATGGCGGCGTTCGAGGCGGGGGGGCTCACGACCGAGGCACGCACGCTGGTGCAGGCGCAGACCGACGACGGGCGGCGGCTGCTGGCGCTCAACGAGATCTTCATCGGGCACAAGAGCCACCAGAGCGCGCGCTACACGCTGCAGGTGGGCGAGCGCCGCGAGCGGCACAGCTCGTCGGGGCTCATCGTGGCGACCGGCACCGGCGCGACCGGGTGGGCGCAGAGCATCGCGCTGAACCGGCGCGGGTGCCCTGCCCTGCCCGACCCGGCCTCGCGCGAGCTCGTCTATCTGGTGCGCGAGGCGTGGGCGAGCCGGCAGACCGGCGCCGAGCTCGTGCACGGGCTGGTGGCTGAAGACCTCTCGTTGGTCGCCGAGATGGACGATGGCGCAGTCGCGTTCGGCGACGGCATCGAGACCGACTGCCTGGCGCTCACCTACGGCCAGCGGCTCACCCTCTCGCGTGCCGAGCAGTCGCTGGAGCTCGTGACATGAAGCGCGTGCTGGAAGAGCGGTTCGTCGTGCTGCTCGACGATGTCTTGTCGGCCACCGAGTGCGACGCGCTGGTGCAGCGCATCGACGGCCTGTCGCCGGCCGCGGCGCCGATCACGACCGCGCGGGGGTTCGAGCTGCGGCCCGACGTGCGCAACAACGAGCGCGTGATGTTCGACGACGTGGCGCTGGCCGCCGACCTGTTCTCGCGCCTCGCCGCCGTCTGCCCGTCTCGGCTGCCGAAGCGCGA
>JAEUJP010000381.1 GCA_016793725.1 Myxococcaceae bacterium
GAGCGCGAGGTGCAGGCAGCCATCGACGAGATCCTGCGCGCGAGCGGCCGCACGGCCGTCGTCGTCGCGCATCGCCTGTCGACCGTGCAGAACGCAGACGTCATCTGCGTGCTCGAGGGTGGGCGCGTCGTCGAGCGTGGCACCCACACGCAGCTGCTCCAGGCGAACGGCACCTATGCGCGGCTCGTGCTCGCCGCAACGAGCCCGGCGGCGCCGTAGAGTGCCGGTATGGACATGGCGAGGCTGAAGCGGGCGGCGAGCGAAGAGCTCACCTGGGTCGCCCATTTTTTCGCGGGCGCGGGTGCGGCGATCGCCCTCGTCGCCCAGACGCCGGTGACGCTGCTCCCCGCGATCGCCGCCGGGCTCGCGCTCTTCGGGCTGCTCTTCGTCGCCTACCTGTGGAAGCCGACGGCCCTGATCGCCATCTCGGTGATGGCGCTCTTCACGGCCGCCGCGTTCACGTTCATGGGTGCCGCTTTCGGCGGCAAGCTGGGGCTCGGCCCCGACCTGAGCCTCTACGTCGGGGGCGGAGTCGGCGTCATCGCCGGCATCTTCCTCGGCGTGCTCCAGGCACGCGAGCTCGTCTTCGGCACGGCCGGCGCTCAGCGCTGACGGCGATCTTCGCGCAGCTCGCGGCGGTCTTCGCCCGACTCACGCGCGTCTTGCCGAACCTCCTGGCGCGCGAGCACGACCAGCTCCCCCATGAGCTCACGCTTGCGATCGAGGCTCGGGCCATCGGCCCGCCCAGACAGCCCACGCAGCTCGGAGTCGATCTGCAGCACGCGCGCCCCGTGCACGGCCTCGGCGCGCGCGTCTCGACGGTCATCGCGCAGATCGCGCACGTCGTCGGCCCTCACGCCCGCGCGGCGGCCGTTCGCGATGTCGCGCCGCAGCTCCCGGCGGTCTGACCCGAGCTCGCGCTGATCTTGTGAGAGCTCGCGGCGGCTCTCGGTGAGCTCGTTCGCCAGCAGCCGCGAGAGCTCGGCTTCGACCGCCGCCAGCCCCCGTGTGTCGCCGCGCCCACGTGCCGCATCGAAGCGGGCGATCAGCGACTCCAGCCGTGCGGCGTCGCGCCAGTCGTCGCGCGTCTGCCGCGCGTCTTGCCTCAGCTCCTGGCGGTCTTTCGCCACCTGGGCGTTGGCGGCGCAGGCGCACAGCAGCACGGCGAGCAGAATCGGGGGCTTGGTCATGGTAACTGCTCGAACCCGGCGGGCCGCCGAAAGTTGCGGGGGCCCGGGTACGACATGCGAGCGCTGTACATCTTCGGCAGCTACCTGCTGCTCACGCTGCTGTTCCCGCTGCTGATCTTGCACCGCAAGACGCGCGACGGCGTGCTGCAGCGCCTCGGCTTCTACCGGCCCGGCGAGCTGCCCGTCGGGCCCGGCATGTGCATCTGGCTGCACGGCGCCAGCGCCGGCGATCTGCTCGCCCTCTCGCCGATGTTGGGGCCCTTGCGCGCCCGCTTCCCCGGCGCCCGCATCGTCGTCAGCACCATCACGAACTCGGGCTACCTGATGGCGCGCGAGCGCCTGAAGGGCAAGGTCGACGCCGTCGTCTTCGCCCCGTGGGACGTGTGGGGCGCGACGCGCCGTGCGGTGAAGGCCATCGGCCCGTCGCTGCTCGTGCTCGAGTACACCGAGATCTGGCCGAACCTGATTCGCGCCGTGCACGACTCGGGCTCGCGCATCGCGCTCACGAATGGCCGCTTCAGCCCCGAGCACCTCGGCCGCTATCGCGCCCTGTTCAACGCGATCGGCAACCCGCTCGCCGAGGTCGATCTGTTTCTGATGCGCGAAGAAGACGAGGCCGAGCGCGTGCTCTCGCTCGGCGCCGAGCGGTCGCGGGTCATCGTCACGGGCAACACGAAGTTCGACGCGCTGGTGCCGCTCGCCGACGGCGAAGAAGATCGTGCGCTGCGCGCCGCCCTCGGCATCGGCGCCGGTGACCGCGTGTGGATCGCGGGGAGCACCCACGACGGCGAAGAGCAGGCCCTGCTCGACGTCTACCGCCGGCTGCTCGCCGACTTCCCCGACCTGCGCATGGTCATCGCGCCGCGCTACATCGAGCGCGCGGGCAAGGTCTGTGCGCTCGCCGCCGGCGTCGGCTTACACGCGGCGCTGCGCAGCGCAGGCGACCCGAAGGGCGCCCAGGTCGTCGTGCTCGACACCATCGGCGAGCTCTCGCGCGCCTATCAGCTCGCCACCCTCGTCTTCGTCGGAGGCAGCTTCATCACCCGCGGCGGCCAGAACATTCTCGAGCCCGCAGCCCACGGCCGGCCCGTGCTCTTCGGCCCCCACATGGAGAACTTTCGCGACAGCGTTCAGGTGCTCGTGGGCCGCGGCGGCATTCAGGTGAATGACCCCGATCATCTGCACCGCGTCATCGCCGACCTCATGTCGCGGCCCGACACCCTCGTGTCGCTCGGCGAGCTCGCGCGCAGCGCCGTTCGCCAGGTCTCTGGGGCCAGCGCTCGCAACGTCGAGCACCTCTCGCGGCTCCTCTCGACATGAAGATCCTCCACACCCTCGCCAGCCCCGTCTGGAGCGGCCCCGCCGAGCCCGTCGCCCTCATCGCCGCCGCCCAGGCCGCGCTCGGCCATCACGTCTCGGTCGCCATCGATCGCAAGCGGCTCGAGGTCTCTTCCGAAGAGCTCGCGTTGCCCCGCCTGCAAGAGCTCGGGCTGTTGGATGCCGCCGGCCTCGAGCTCTCGGTGAAGTCGAGCCCCTTCGCCGCCTGGGCCGACATGCGAAGGCTGAGGCGCATCTCGTGCGACATCGTGCACTCACACTTCACGCACGACCACGTCGTCGCCCGCTGGGGCCTGCCCAGGGGCGCGAAGCTCGTGCGGTCGATTCACGCGCCGCGCTCGCTGCGCGTCACCATGCCACGGTGCGACGCCCTCACCGTGCCGTACGAGGCGCTCCTCGCACAGGCCCCCAACGTGCCCTCGATGGTTCTTCCCGCGCTCGTCGGCCCGGTGTTCGCCCCGGCAGCCGATCGCGTCGCCGCGCGTGCCGCCCTCGGCCTGCCGTCAGGGCCCCTCGTCGGCATGGTGTCGACCCTGCAAGAGTCTCGGCGCCACGACGTCGCCGTCGATGCGCTCGCGCAGCTCCGCGCCCGCGAGCCTTCAGCCCACCTCGTCGTGCTCGGCGACGGCGCTCACGCCGCCACCCTGCGCGCCCACGTGCTCTCGGTCGGCCTGAAAGACGCCGTCACGTTCGCCGGCTACCAGCACGGCGACGACTTCGCGAAGTGGGTGCAGGCGTTCGACGAGGTCTGGGTGCTCGGGCTCGGTAACGACTGGGCTGCCCGCGCCGCCGCGCAGGCCCGGCGCTGCGGGGCTCGCATCGTCGCCGTCGATGAGGGCGCCCTCTCGACCTACGCCGACGCGGTCGTCGCCCCCACTCCCGAGGCCGTCGCGGCCGCCGCGCTGAAGCCCGACCGACGCGCCCTCACCGTGCCCGACCCGACCGAGGTCGCCCGCAGCCTGCTCGAGCTCTATGCGAAGGTGCGCGCCTGAGCCGCTACTGGGAAAGGCGCTGGTACGGCGGCGAGGGTGGCGGCTGGCTCGGCCTGCCCCTGCGCGCGGCAGCGGCCGGCTTCGGCGCTGCGGTCGCGGTGCGCTCGCTGTTCGTGCGCCCACGCGTCGTCGAAGGTGCGCGCGTCGTTTCGGTCGGCAACCTCACCGTCGGTGGCAGCGGCAAGACGCCCGTCGTCATCTTCCTCTCGCAGTGGGCTGCCAGCGCGGGCCGCCGCGTCGCGGTGTTGAGCCGCGGCTACGGCCGCACCTCACGCGCCGACGTGCGGTTCGACGCCGCGAACCTGCTGCCGGCGAGCGAGATCGGCGACGAGCCCCGGCTCATCGCGCAGCGGTGCCCGGCCGTGACCGTCTGGGTGGGGCGAGATCGCGCTCGCCTCGCGGTCGCCGCCCGCGACGCCGGCGCCGACTTTCTCGTGCTCGACGACGGCATGCAGCACCGCCGCCTCGCTCGCGACGTCGACCTGGTCGTCGTCGACGCCGCCGCCGGCTTCGGCAACGGTCGACTGTTGCCGGCTGGGCCGCTCCGCGAGCCGGTCACGCAGCTCTCGCGCGCGTCGCTGGTGTGGCTGCGCCAGACCGCCGAGACGGCTCCCGGCCTCGAGGCGCAGCTCGGCCCGACCCCGCGCGTCGTGAGCCGCCCGGTCGCGCACGTGGTCGACGGCACGATTCGCGGCAAGCGGGTGGTGGCGCTCGCGGGCCTGGCGCGGCCGTCGGCGTTCACCCGCACCCTCGTCTCGCTGGGCGCCGAGGTGGTGGCCGAGCGCTACTTTCCCGATCACCACACGTTCACCGACGCCGAGCTCGACGAGGTGCGATCGCTGGGCGCCGTGGTCGTCACGACCGAAAAAGACGCGCAGCGGCTGAAGCGCGGCTTCCCGGCCCTCGTGGTGAGGCTCGACGAAGAGCTCGTCTCGGGGCGCGAGCTGCTGGCCGAGCAGTTGAGGCTATGATTCGGCCCGTGCTCGAGACCGTCGTTCGCCGCATGGGCAGGGTGCGCGTGCTCGTCGTCGGCGATCTCGTCGCCGATCAGTACGTCTATGGGCAGACCGAGCGCATCAGCCGCGAAGCGCCGGTGCTCATCGTGCGCCACGAAAGTGAAGAGGTGAAGCTCGGCGGTGCGGCCAACGCCGCGGCGAACGCGGCCGCGCTCGGCGCCCGCGTCACCGCCCTGGGCGTGCTCGGCGACGACGCCGCAGGCGCGGCGATGCGCGAGCGGTTTCGCGAAGCGGGCATCGCGGTGAAGGCGCTGCGCGCAGCGGCGACCGAGACGAAGACGCGCGTGCTCGCCGGCGGCGCCGGCACCACCCGCCAGCAGATGTTGCGCATCGATCGCGGCGCCGTCGGCCCGCTGCCCGACAAGCTCCGCGCGGCCTTGAGGGCTGCACTGAAAGCTCAGCTCGGCAGGCACGACGTCGTCATCGTGTCCGACTACGGCGCTGGGGTGCTCTGCGAAGAGACCCGCGCAGAGCTGAAGAGCTTCGGCCGCCGCGGCCTGCTCTGCGTCGACTCGCGCTTCGGGCTCGACCTGGTTCGCAGCGCCACGATGTGCAAGCCCAACGAGCCCGAGCTCGCCGCGCTGACCGACATGCCCGTCGGCACGGGCTCCGAGCTGATTCGGGCAGGGCGGCGCGCGCTCGAGATGCTCGCCTGCCAGACGCTGCTCGTGACGCGCGGCCGCCGGGGCATGGCGGTGTTCTCGAAAAAAGACGGCCCGGTGTTCTTGCCGGTCTACGGCCCGGAAGAGGCGGTCGACGTGACGGGCGCGGGCGACACCGTGGTGGCCACGTATGCGGTCGCGCTCGCCGCGGGCGCCTCTGCGCTCGAGGCGGCCCAGCTGTCGAACATCGCCGGCGCGCTGAAGGTGCAGAAGATGGGCACTGCGACCGTCGGCGCCGCCGAGCTGAAGGCGG
>JAEUJP010000389.1 GCA_016793725.1 Myxococcaceae bacterium
AAGGTGCGCATCGACGCTTTGGCGATGCGGCTGGGCGGCGCGAACACCCCCATCGCAGCGTCGCAGACGAAGGGCCCGTTTCGGGGTGTGATGACGGTGGTGATGCGGCCGGGGGGGCAGACCATCGTGGTGTTGGCGCTCGCCTCGCAGTCTGCGTACAGCGACGCGGCGGCGCGGCGCCTCGACGACATCGCAGGCGGCTCGGCGCTGGCGCGCGCAGCCGACCAGCTCGCCCCGAGTCAGTGTGAGGTCTACACCGCAAGCAAGACGGCGAAGGCCGACGTGCTGTGGGTGGTCGACGATTCATGCTCGATGTTCAGCTCGCAGACCGCGGTCGCCGCCGTCGGAGCGCAGATCGTGACGCGCCTCACCAACGCGCTGGTCGACTTTCGCGCTGCCGGCGTGTCGACCGGCTACTACGCGCCTGACTATGCCGGCTCGGTGCGCGACTGGACGGACAACATCACGACGATGCTCTCGTGGTTCAGGGGCGCGATGGCCTGGGGCACCATGGGCGACCCCAGCGAGAATGGCTTCGACGGCCTGACGTCATTCGTGAACAACCAGCACCCGCCGAACGCGGTGGTGATGCCCGGCCCGCCTCGTGCCGACGCCGACCTGCACATCATCTTCTTGAGCGACGCGCCCGAGCAGTCGAACCTGGCGCCGCTCCAGGTGCTCGACCTCCTGAACCTGCGCTACCCGGGCCGCCGCGTCGTGCTGCACGCGATCGTCTGCCCCGAAGGCACCATGTGTGGCGACGGCATGGAGGGCAGCATGGGCAAGTACCACGACATCGTGCGCCGCACGGGCGGCGTGCTCGGCAGCATTCTCACCTTCAACGCGATGACGTCGACGCCCGCGCTCTCCGAACAGCAGGCCGAGACGATGAAGTTCGTGGTGCAGTCGGTCATCAGCGGCACGGGCCTTCAGCTCGCGCATCGACCCGTGGTTGCCTCGACGCGCGTGGCGACCTCGCGCACGCAGGGCAGCTGCGACAACACCGACGTGCCGCGCGACGATGACCACGGTTGGCAGCTCGACTCGCTCACCGGGCGCCTCTCGTTCGCCGGCAACTGCGCCGCGCCGGTCGGCACCACGATCGCCGTCTCGTATCAATACTGGGTGCACTGACTTCAGAATCGGGGACGCGAGTCGTCACCGGGTCTGTGAACGAAAGTGGGCAGCACACACCCGACCCGCAACGCGAGGAGCGTGATCTTGCTGGGTTGTCGCTTCGGGCAGCTGAGGGCTTCAGGCTGTGGCTTTGCAGTAACGCCGCCAACCATGCGCCCGTTCATCTTGGCCTTCGTGTGTCTGTTGGGGTGCGACGCTCGCATTCTCGCTCCAGGTGAGAGCCCGTTCGACCCGGTGATCCCCGGGGGCGCAGGCAGCGGGTCGGGCTCTGGCTCGGGGAGCGGCGGCGGCGAAGGCGGCGGCACCGTCGTGATGCCGCAGCCGAACCCGTGCGAGCTGCAGAACGGCGCGGTCGTGGTCGGCGCGGCGCCGATGCGCCGGCTCTCGCACGACGAGTACCGCAACACGATCTCAGACCTGCAGCCCGGCTGGTCGGCTGCGGCCAGCACGCAGGCGGCGCTGCTGACGCCCGACTCCGAGTCGCTCGGCTTCCGCAACGCGGCGGCGTTTCTCGACGTGAAGCCCGTGCTCGCGACGCAATACCTCGACGCGGCCGAGGCCCTCGCGGCGCAGGCCGTCGCGGGCACGAACCTGAACACGCTGGCGCCGTGCGCCGCGGGCGCGAACGAGCTGACGTGCGCGCAGAACTTCATTCGCACGTTCGGCCGCAGGCTGCACCGCCACACGCTGACGGCCGAAGAGGTCGCGCGCTACACGGCGGTCTACACGTCGGCGCGCACCGCGATGTACGACTACCGCACGGGCATCGAGTGGGTGGTGTTCGCGTTCTTGAACTCGCCGGGCTTTCTGTACCGCGTCGAGCTCGACCCCGCGGGCTCGAGCGGCGTGCGCAAGGTCTCGGGCCTCGAGCTGGCGTCGCGGCTCTCGTATCTCTTGTGGCAGAGCGCGCCCGACGAGACGCTGCTCGCGGCGGCCGAAGGCGGGCAGCTGACGTCGCGGCCCGAAATTCTGGCGCAGGCCGAGCGCATGCTCGCCGACACGAAGGCGCGCCGGCTGACGGCGTTCTTCGACCAGTGGCTCAAGTGGGACAAGCTCGAGACCATGAGCCGCGAGCCCTCGGCGTTCCCCGGTCTGCCGATGAACCTGGGGCCGATGATGCGCGCCGAGGCGCAGAACTTCGTCGAGCGCACGGTGTTCGACGTCGACGGCAAGCTCGGCACGCTGCTCACGGGCGAGTACACGTACGTGAACCAGGCGCTGGCGACGCACTACGGGCTGGGCGGCGTGACGGGCACGGCGTTTCAGCGCGTCGCGACGAGCGGCCGCGGCGGGGTGCTGACGCTGGGCGGCACGCTGGCGGCGAATGACCTCGCCACGCGCACCTCGATCGTTCACCGCGGCGTCTCGATGCGCACCCAGGTGATGTGCCAGATCGTGCCGGCGCCTCCCCCCGACATCCCGGCGCTCGGCCCCATCTCGTCGACGCTCACGCAGGCGCAGCGCCTCGCGATGCACCGCGCCGACCCGACCTGCGCCGGCTGCCACAACCTCATCGACCCGCTCGGCACGCCGTTCGAGGCGTTCGACGCGGTCGGCCGCGCGCGCACGCAAGACGAGGCCGGCAACCCGGTCGACACGAGGGGCGAGCTCACGCGTGGCAAAGACGTGGCGCTGAACGGGCCGGTCGCGAACGCGAGCGAGCTGGTGGCGAAGTTCGCGCAGAGCACCGAGGTGCGCGACTGCTTCGCGACGCAGCTCTACCGGTTCAGCGTGGGCCGCAAAGAAGAGAACGGCGACGCCTGCACCACCTACACGATGAAGAAGCGCTTCAACGAGAGCGGGGGCGACGTGAAGGCCTTCTTGCTCACGCTCACACAGCTCGACGACTTCGACCACCGCCAGGTGCAGCCATGAAGAAGCACTCTACTTTGCCAAGAGCCGGCGACATCACGCGACGCACCGTGCTGCGCGGGGCCGCGGGCATCAGCATGTTCCTCCCGTTGATGGAGGCGTTCGGCCAGGTGAACGGCACGTCGCCCAAGCGCCTCGTGACGGTGTTCACGGCGAACGGCGACGACATCGACCAGCGGTTCACGTCGCGCGGCGAGACGAACTGGGTGTTCGCCGACATGCTGACGCCGTTCGAGCGGCACCGGCAGCACCTGCTCGTGCTCGACGGCATCAACAAGTACCACCACCGTCTGCCGGCCGGCGAGGTGAGCGACGGTCACCAGCAGGGCGGCTCGGCGCTCGCGCCGTGGAAGAGCGGGCCCGGCTCGTACCCCATCGGCGGCACGTGCGACGCGAACGGGCAGAACTGCCAGAACATCGGCTGGGTGCTGGGGCCGAGCATCGACAAGGCGATCGGCGACCGCATTCTGCAAGACAACCCGTCGCTGCCGTACCGGCACCTGAACCTGCGCGTGGGCGACGGCGGCAACAACATCTGGAACGTGCACTCGCACGCCGGCCCGGTGGGCTCGCAGAACCCCATCAACCCCGACACGAACCCCTTCTCGGTCTACACGCGGCTGTTCCAGGGCATCGACTTCTCGGGGCAGCAGAACCTGGCGAAGCGGCTCGCGATGAAGCGGTCGGCGCTCGACCTGGTGAACGGTGAGCTGAACGCGCTGAAGCCGAAGGTGTCGGCGGCCGATCGGGTGCGGCTCGAGCAGCACACCGAGTCGATGCGCGACGTCGAGCGGCAGCTGTCGGCGCAGACGGGCAACCGGCCCGCCTGCGGCCCGCTGACGCTGGGCACGATGATGTCGAACCAGCAGGCGCAAGACCCCAACAACCACCAGGTGGTGGGTCAGCTGTTCTTCAAGATCATCGCGATGTCGTTCGCCTGCGACCTGGTTCGCACCGTGAACTTCAACTGGAGCGGCAACACCTCAGACCGCATCTACCGCAACATCGGCCTCACCGAGGGCCACCACACGCTCTCGCACCTGACCGATGGCACCGCCTTCCAGAAGATTCGGCAGGTGAAGAAGTACCTGTACGAAGAGAGCGTGAAGCTGCACGACGAGCTGATGCGCCTGCCCGAGAACGGCAAGACGGTGTTCGACAGCACGCTCGTCGTTCACTGGAGCGAACTCAGCCAGGGCGACACGCACCAGAAAGATCGCGACCTGGTCGTGATGGCGACGGGCGACAGCGGCGTGTTCCGCCGCGGCCGGTTCTTGGACTTCAACTCGCAGCCGAAGCGGGCGTTCTCGAACATGCTCATCTCGTGCTGGCACTTCATGGGCTACCCAACCGTGATGGATTGGGGCGAGCCGCTGCTGTTCAACCCGCAGGGTGCGAACCTCAACACCGGGCCGCTACCGGGCCTGGTCTGACGCTCAAGGGCAGCCGACCGCGTCGAACGTGCCGGTGATGTGGCTGTCACCGGCGGTGAGGTCGAAGGAGCCGCGCGCTCCGCTTGCGATGCGCTCGTCGGTCTGAACCCAGCCGCTCCACTCGCTCTCCGAGAGGCGGTCGAGGAAGTACATCGCCGAGGTTGCGGCGGGCGAGCCCTGCCCTGCGCGCAGCGCCTGGTCGGGCTGCACTTCGATGCGCTGGCCGGCCGGGCCGAGCCTCAGAATGATGAGGCCCCGGTCGGGTCGATTGAACTCGAGAAGCGTCTTTCCGCAGCGGGGCTCGGCGTGCTCTTCGAGGAGCCACATGGAGCCGAACTGCATGATGGCGCTGTTGGCGCGAAAGGTTCCGTAACCCTGCACCTGGCCGCTGACGGAGTTGGGGGAACCGCAGGCCGTGAGTGCAACGACGCCGAAGAGCAGTCCGCGCATGCGGATTCAACGTAGGCGGCGCGCCGCCTAGAAGTCGAGCGACCACAGGTCGGGGAAGCCGCCCGCGCTCGTGTTGCCGAAGCCGCCGATGAACCGGCGGTTCGCGGCGTCGAAGACCGCCATCGCCGACGCCCGCGCCGGAGCTCCACCTGCAGGGTCGATGCGCCACCACGCCTCGCTGCCCTTCTCGAGGTCGAGAAACCAGATGCCCTCGGCGGCGTTTGCCCCATCGGGCGTGCCGCCCCAGACGATGAGGCGGTGGTTCACTTCGTCGAGGGCCCACGCTCCGTTGCGGCGCCTGAGCGCGGGGCTGTCGTCGGCGAGCTTCACCCACTTCGCCGGCGTGGCGCCAAGCTCGAGCGCCCACGTGTCGCCGATGATGCCGCCCGCCATGCCGGCGAAGATGATGACGCGGTCGTTCGGCGCGTCGTACGCGAAGTAGTGCCCGGCGCGGCCCGCAGGCTGCGGCCCGGCCTCGACGGCGACGGTCTCCCACCGCGGCTGCGCGTCGCCCGGCGAGGTGAGCGCGGTGACGTTGCAGTGCACGCCCTGCGACTGACCGCAGACCGAGAGGAAGCGCGCGCGCTTCGAGTCGTAGACGAGCCCGGGCTGGTAGTCGCCGTACTGCGCGGCGCCGGCGGCCTGAATCGAAGTCCACGTCCACGTGTCGACGTTCAACCTCTCGAGGTGCTGAATGGGCTCGAAGTTGCGGTTCACGCCGCCGAGGAAGAGGCGCTCGCGCGTACCGGGCAGCTCGACGAGCCGGCCGCCCATGTACTCGGGCGCGGGGTTCGCGTGCGTGAGCGCGGCCCAGGTGCGGGTGGCGAGGTCGAAGCTCCACAGGTCGGTCGACGCGGTGAACTGCTGCGGCCGGTAGTGAAAGCCGCCGAACACGTAGAGCTTGCCGCTGTCGAGCCACATGTTGCCGTACTCGCGGTTCGGCGGGTGGCCCGCCATGCCGTCGGCCCACTGCGCGAGCGGCGACCACTTCGGCATGCGCGTCGTGACGTCGACTTCAGCGGTGCCCGTGTTGTCTGGGCAGATGAGCGTGAGCTTCAGCTTCGTGGCGGTCGCGAGGTACGGCGCGTGAAGCTCGAACCCCGTGTCGTCGAGCCGGCGGACCGCGAACTCGCCCGGGTCGGTGACGTCGACGCGCGTGACCCGCGTGTTGGTCGGGAGCTTCAGCTCGGCTCGCAGGCCGACGGGAATCTCGAGCGCCGTCGCCAGGCCCGGCGCTTCACACTTCTCGGGCATCGGCATCGGCATCGGCATCGGTTGCGGCATGGGCATCGGCTGGGGTTGGGGTTGCGGGGGTTGGCCGCACGCCAACGCGAGCGCCGTGCACGTCGAGATGAGGGCCTTGTTCATGGTCGCGGGCCCGGTGTGCAGGTTCGGTGCCGATGACGCTTGAGAGCGGAGAAAACGTGTCTCGTGCTCGCAGCGTTAGGCGATTGGCATATAGAGCCGCCTGTCGATGGCAGCTGGCAACGGGTTCGCGCGCACGGTGCTCGAGATTGAGGCGAAGGCGATCGCCTCGCTCTACCCGCGCATTCAGCGGTCGCTCGACGCCGCGCTGAAGGTGCTGCGCGGCTGCAAGGGCCGCGTCATCACGACGGCGATCGGCAAGCCGGGCTTCATCGCGCAGAAGCTGTCGGCGACCCTGGCGTCCACCGGCATGCCGTCGCTGTACCTGCACCCGGCCGAGGCGGCGCACGGCGATCTGGGCCGCGTGGCGAAGGGCGACGTGGTCATCGCGCTGTCGAACAGCGGAGCGTCGCGCGAGCTGCTGTTGCTGCTGCCGGCCTTCGAGCAGCTGAAGGTGCCGGTCATCGCGGTGACGGGCGATGCGAGCTCGCCGCTGGCGAAGCAGAAGACGGTGAAGGTGGTGATCGACATCGGGCCGATCGACGAGGCGTGCCCCATCGGGCTCGTGCCGACGGCGTCGACGGCGGCGATGCACGCCGTGTGTGACGCACTCGCGATGACGCTCGCGCACACGCGCGACTTCTCGGCCGACGAATATGCGCGGCTGCACCCGGGCGGAAGACTGGGCCGTCACGCACTGCGCGTGCACGAGGTGATGCGCACGGGCAGGGCGCTGCCGCGGGTTCGTGAAGGCGACGCGCTGTCGCACGTGGTGGTGGTGATGACGAACACCGAAGGGCGGCCGGGCGCGGCGCTGGTGGTCGACGCGAAGGGCAAGCTCGCGGGCATCTTCACCGACGGAGATCTGCGGCGCCTTGCAGAACAGAAGCGGCTCGACTTCTCGACCCCGGTCGGCCGGGTGATGGGGCGCCGACCGCGGTGTGTGGGCCCGAGCGAGCTGGCGCTGGCGGCGGCGGCGCTGATGCGCGAGGTGCAGGTCGATCAGCTGCCGGTGGTCGACGCGACGGGCAAGGTGGTGGGCCTGGTCGACGTGCAAGACCTGCTCGCAGCACGCATCGCCTGAGGTGCGGTCGCTCGTGCTGGCGAAAGGCCTGCCGATCGAGTTACCTCATTCTCATGGCGAACCTGCTCGAGCAGTTGAAGACGATGACCGTGGTGGTGGCCGACACGGGTGACTTCGAGTCGATGAAGCGGTTCAAGCCGCGCGACTCGACGACGAACCCCTCGCTGATCGCCGCGGCGTCGGCGCTGCCGGCCTACGAGGCGGTGGTGAAGCGGGGCATCGAGTTCGGCAAGGCGGGAGGCGGGTCGAAGAGCCAGATGGCGAAGCGGGCGGTCGACCGGCTCGCGGTCGAGTTCGGCATCGAAATTCTCAAGATCGTGCCGGGGCGGGTGTCGACCGAGGTCGACGCGCGGCTGTCGCACGACACCGACGCCAGCATCGCGAAGGCGCGCGAGCTGATCACGATGTACGAGGCGTCGGGTGTGAAGCGCGACCGCGTGCTGATCAAGCTGGCGTCGACGTGGGAGGGCATCAAGGCCGCCGAGCAGCTCGAAAAAGAGGGCATTCACTGCAACCTGACGCTGCTGTTCGGCTTTCACCAGGCGGTGGCGTGCGCCGAGGCGAAGGTGACGCTCATCTCGCCGTTCGTCGGGCGCATTCTCGACTGGTACCTGAAGAGTACGGGGAAGACGTCTTTCCCCGCGCCCGAAGACCCGGGCGTGCTGTCGGTGACGAAGATCTACAACTACTACAAGAAGCACGGGTACCAGACCGAGGTCATGGGCGCGTCGTTTCGCAACGCGGGTGAGATCATCGAGCTTGCGGGGTCTGACCTGCTCACCATCGCGCCGAAGCTGCTCGGCGAGCTCGAGTCGACCGAAGGCACCCTCGTGCGCAAGCTCGACCCGAAGAAGGCGGCGTCGCTCGGCGGCGAGAAGATTCACATCGACAAGGCCACGTTCGACCGCATGCACGCAGAAGACAAGATGGCGAGCGACAAGCTGAAAGAGGGCATCGACGGGTTCGCGAAGGCGATCGTCGATCTCGAGAAGTCGCTCGAAGCGAAGCTGGGCTGAGAAAAAGGGGACAGGCTACTTTTCTGCGCAACGCCGTCGGGACGCTCTCGACGGTTGAGGCTCGGCGACCTCGCGCG
>JAEUJP010000419.1 GCA_016793725.1 Myxococcaceae bacterium
TGATGGGCCACACGATTCCGCACGAGGTGCTGGGTCACTTCGGCGCGGGGCAGGTGCTGCTCAAGCCGGCGCTCGAAGGCACGGGCGTCATCGCGGGCGGCGCGGTTCGCGCGGTGCTCGAGGCGGCGGGTGTTCGCAACATTCTCACCAAGAGCCAGGGCAGCCGTAACCCGCACAACGTGCTGCGTGCGACGGTGGCGGGGCTGAAGCTGCTGCGCTCGCCCGACCAGGTCTCGCGCCTGCGCGGCAAAGAGATCATCTTCGGCAAGAAGGAGGCAGTGGCGACGGCCACTGCGTGATGCGCCATGGGAATCAAGGTCACGCTGTGGAAGTCGCACTCCGGGTCGAATGAGCGCCAGCTGGCGACCCTCGTGGGCCTCGGTCTGCGGAAGATCGGCGACACGAAGCTGTTGATGGACACGCCGGCCATTCGCGGCATGGTGTTCAAGGTGAAGCACCTCATCCACACCGAGACGGTGAAGGAAGAGCCCAAGAAGCGGAAGCGCTTGAAGCCGCGCAAGATTCGTCTTCGCGACGCCGCCGCCGCCAAGGCCGAGAAGCGCCTGAAGGAGTCGAAGTCATGATGACGTTGCACACGCTGAAGAAGCCCCGCCGTTCGACGCACGAGAAGAAGCGCGTGGGTCGTGGCCAGGGCTCGGGTCTCGGCAAGACGGCCGGCCGCGGTGGCAAGGGCCAGAAGGCGCGCTCGGGCAACATGCGCTTCGAAGGTTTCGAAGGCGGCCAGAGCCCGCTGCAGCGCCGGCTGCCGAAGTTCGGCTTCAAGGCGCCGAACCGCAAAGAGTTCGCGATCGTCGACCTCGACGGTCTGAACCAGTTCGATGCGGGCGCGACGGTCGACGAGGCGGCGCTGCGTGGCGCCGGCCTGGTCAAGGGCTACGCGTGGTCGGGCATCAAGGTGCTCGGCTCGGGCAAGCTCACGAAGAAGCTCGTGGTGAAGGCGCACCGCTTCTCGGGCGCGGCCAAAGACGCGATCTCGAAGGCCGGCGGTACGGTCGAAGAGCTCCCGTTGATGGCGCACAAGCCGGAAGCCGCGGCCAAGGCGCACGCGGGTAAGGGCGTGAAGGCCGAGGCTGCACCAGTGGCGAAGGCGTAGTAAGCGGTTAGCCTCTCGCGTTTCCTCTTCAGGGCAGGAGCCGGCAACCGTGGCACTCGGAGCCATTACCAACGTTTTCAGGGTCGCAGAGCTGAGGGCACGCCTCGGCTATACGCTCCTGCTTCTGGCGGTCTACCGCCTGGGCATCTTCATCAATACGCCGGGGGTGAACCGCTCGGCGATGAACGCCTACTTCGAGGCCAAGCAGAAAGACGGCGGCGGCCTGCTCGGGCTGTTCAACATGTTCTCGGGCGGCGGGCTCGAGCAGATGTCGATCTTCGGCCTCGGCATCATGCCGTACGTGTCGTCGAGCATCATCATGCAGCTGCTCGCCGTCGTGGTGCCGTCGCTCGAGCGCCTGCAGAAAGAAGGTGCGGGCGGCCGGCAGAAGATCAACCAGTACACGCGCTACGGCACGATCGTGCTGTCGATCATTCAGGGCATCTTCATCTCGCGGTGGCTGGCCTCGATGGGCCGCACCACGAACGAGGCGAGCGGCGGCCTCGATCAGATCGTGGTGCCCGATGCGGGGCTGTGGTTCACGTTCATGACCGTCATCTCGCTGACTGCGGGCACGGCGTTCATCATGTGGCTCGGCGAGCGCATCACCGAAAACGGCATCGGCAACGGCATCTCGCTCATCATCTTCGCCGGCATCGTGGCGCGGCTACCCCCGACGGCGCAGCGGCTGTTCGAGTCGGTGCAGGCGGGCACGGTGACGGGCGATCTCGGCGGTGCGCTCGCGCTGCTGGGCTTCATGGCGCTGGTGATCGCGTGCGTCGTCTACATCGAGCGGGGCATGCGCCGCATACCGGTGCAGTACGCGAAGCGAATGCAGGGCCGGCGCATGTTCGCGGGCCAGGCGACGTACTTCCCCATGAAGGTGAACGCGGCCGGCGTGATTCCGCCCATCTTCGCGGGCGCGGTGCTGTCGATGCCGGCGACGGCCGCCAGCTACATTCCCGCGCTGTCGGGCGTCGAAGCGGCGCTGCGCAGCAACGCGTGGGTCTACAACGGCGTCTTCGTCTTCTTGATCATCTTCTTCGCGTACTTCTACACGGGCCTCACGTTTCGCCCCGATGACGTCGCTGACAACATCAAGAAGCAGGGCGGCTACATCCCGGGCATTCGGCCCGGCAAGCAGACGGCCGAGTACATCGAGCGCACGCTCAACCGGCTCACGTTCGGCGGTGGGGTGTACCTCGCCACCATCTGCGTGATTCCGTCGGTGATCGCCGGGTTGATGAACGTGCCGTTCTACTTCGGCGGCACGGGCCTGCTCATCGTGGTCGGCGTCGCGCTCGACACGGTGCAGCAGATCGAACAGCACCTCATCAGCCGCAACTACGAAGGCTTCGCCGGGCCCCGCGGGCCGCGCATTCGTGGCCGCCTGAAGGTCATGGCGTAGGCGGCAAGCACGACCGACCATGGCTCGCGCGACGGCAGCAGCGCAGAAGAAGAAGAAGGCTTCGAAGAAGCGGGCGGCTCCGAAGAAGGGTGCTGCCCAGAAGAAGCCGGGGCTGAGGAAGCTGAAGCGGGTGAAGAAGCCCGCTCTGGCAGCCAAGCCGGCGAAGGGCATACCCGACCCGAAGCCGACGCCGCGGCCCACGCCCGACATGTCTGGAAGGTCTCTCTTGCCGCTCAACATTCTCCTCATTGGCCCGCCGGGGGCAGGCAAGGGTACTCAGGCCGAGAAGATCTCGAGCACCTTCAACATTCCCCACCTGTCGACGGGCAACCTGTTTCGGGCCGCGATCAAGGCAGGCACCGAGCTCGGCAAGAAGGTCGAGCCGCTGTTGGCCGCGGGCAAGCTGGTGCCCGACGACGTCACGATTCCCATCGTCGACGAGCGCCTCTCGCAGCCCGACGCGACCCAGGGCGTGCTGTTCGACGGCTACCCGCGCACGATTCCGCAGGCCGAGGCGCTCGAGCGCACGTTCGAGCGGCTGGGCCGCAAGTTGAACCGCGTGGTGCTGATCGAGGTGCCCGACTCGGCGATCGTCGCGCGCATGAGCGGCCGCCGCAGCTGCCCCAAAGACGGCAGCGTCTACCACGTGGTCGCGAACCCGCCGCGCGAGCCGGGCAAGTGCGACAAGTGCGGCACCGATCTCGTCACGCGGCCCGACGATCAGCCCGAGACCGTTCAGGGCCGTCTCAACACGTACACGGCGCAGACGGCTCCGCTGATCGCGTACTACGAGCCCAAGGGCCTCCTCGCGCGCGTCGACGGCGTGCGCACGCCCGACCAGGTGTTCGAGTCGATTCATTCGGGCCTGCGTCGCTGAAGGCACCGCCGTGACCGAGTGGCCCAATCAGGGTGACCGGCAACGCGACGGCACGGTCGGCTTGCGCTCGGCACAAGAGATCGAGCTCATGCGCGAGGCCGGCCGCATCGTGTGTGAGGTGCTCGACGTGCTCGAGCAGGCATGTGCGCCCGGCGTCAGCACGGCCGAGCTCGACAAGCTCGCGTACGACGAGACCGTGAAGCGCAAGGCGAAGCCGGCGTTCAAGGGCTACCTCGGCTTCCCGTGCTCGCTGTGCGCGTCGGTGAACGACGAGGTGGTGCACGGCATACCGTCGAAGAAGCGGGTGCTCAAAGACGGCGATCTCATGAAGCTCGACTTCGGTGTGAGCTTCAAGGGCTGGTTCGGTGACTCGGCGCGCACGGTGCCGGTGGGCAGGGTGAGCGACGGGGCGATGAACGTGCTCGGCGTCACGCGCGAGGCGCTGGCGCGGGGCATCGCGGCGGCGCGGGCGAACGCGCGCATCGGCGACATCGGGCACGCGGTGCAGTCGTGGGTCGAGCAGCAGGGCTGCAGCGTGGTGCGAGATCTGACCGGCCACGGCATCGGGCGGCGGCTGCACGAAGACCCGCGGGTGCCGAACTACGGCGAGGCGGGCACCGGCATGCTGCTGAAGGCCGGCATGACGATCGCGATCGAGCCGATGGTGAACGCCGGCAGCCACAAGGTCGTCGAGCTGGACGATGAGTGGACGATCGTCACGATGGATCATCAGCTCTCGGCGCACTTCGAGCACACCATTCTCATCACCGAGGGCGCGCCCGAAATTCTCACGCGCGTCGCGTGACGCGCTCACGGCTTCGGCGGCGGCTCGTACGTCTTGATGCACGCGCTCGCGTGCAGAATCACGAAGCGCTCGATCGGCTCGAGCTGCTCCATCGGCAGCGCGCCGCTCACGACGAGCGGGGGGGCATGGTCGGTCAGCGCGAGCTCGAACTTGGGCAGCCCCTTCACGCTCTTCTCGTTCGGCGTCACGTCGCCGAGAAACGCCGTCTTGCCGCGCAGCATGCGAAAGTCGACGAGCGACAGCACACACTTCGTCTCGCTCGTGCCCTCGGTCAGGGTCACGTTGGTACCGCGCACGTGCGTCGTGCGCGAGCCCACCTCGAGCTTGAGCTCGTAGCCTTCGGCTTCGCGCGACACGTAGACCGACACCGCGAGCATGCCGGCGCCCAACAGCACGAGCGTCAGCATGACGCCCAGACCGATGAGCCGGGCGCGGCGCCGACCTCCTCGATCGGGCAGTGGAGCCCCCTCAGAAGGTGGCGTATCGAACCCTGCCGGCGGCCCACCCTCGCCGGGCTTCACCAGACGCAGCGTCATTTTCGGCCTCACATCTACCTGAAATCACGCCTCAAATGCGACTGCTTGCGTTGGCACGGTGTAGGGTGGTAAGGGCCCGCGCTTTCCTACAAGGTCGGGCGAAGTCTACTGCCCGACAAACACGAGGTTTTTGATTGCCGAAAGATGATGCGATCGAGGTTGAGGGCACCGTGATGGAGCCCTTGCCCAACGCGATGTTCCGAGTGCAGCTCGACAACGGGCACAAGGTCCTCGCGCACATTTCCGGGAAGATGCGCATGCACTTCATTCGCATTCTCCCGGGAGACAAGGTGAAGGTCGAGCTGTCGCCGTACGACCTGAGCCGCGGCCGCATCACGTACCGCGCAAAGTGAGGGAGTCATGAAGGTTCGTGCGTCAGTGAAGAAGATTTGCGACAAGTGCAAGGTGATCCGCCGCAAGGGCGTGGTGCGCGTCATCTGTTCGGTGAACCCCCGCCACAAGCAGCGTCAAGGCTAGAAGGAAGGTAACGAGTACATGGCACGCATCTCCGGAGTCGATCTGCCGCCCGCCAAGCGCGTGGTGATCTCGCTCCAGTACATCTACGGCATCGGCAAGAAGAGCGCTCTCGACATCTGCACGAAGGCCGATATTCCGCTCACGCTGCGCACCAAAGATCTGACCGAAGATCAGACTCGCCGCATTCGCGAGACGATCGAGAACGGGTACAAGACCGAAGGTGATCTGCGTCGCGAGATCACGATGAACGTGAAGCGCCTGATGGACCTCGGCTGCTACCGCGGCCTCCGTCACCGCAAGGGGCTGCCGGTTCGTGGCCAGCGTACTCACACCAACGCTCGCACCCGCAAGGGTCCGAAGCGCGGCATCGTCCGCGCGAAGCCGGCCGCTCCGGCAGGGAAGGCATAAGTCATGGCTGAAGAACAGAAACCGGCCCCCGCTGCCCCTGAAGCTGCCGCTGCTCCGGGCGCTGCGCCTGCTGAGGGCGCCGAGACCAAGAAGGTCAAGCGCAAGCAGAAGAAGAACATCTTGAACGGCATCGTCCACATCAAGGCGACGTTCAACAACACGATGATCACGATCACCGACGTGAGCGGCAACGTGATCTCGTGGTCGACCGCCGGGGCCCGCGGCTTCAAGGGCTCGCGCAAGTCGACGCCGTTCGCCGCGCAGGTCGCCGCCGGTGACGCGGCCGCGAAGGCCATGGAGCACGGCCTCAAGAACGTTCAGATCATGGTCACGGGCCCCGGTGCGGGCCGCGAGTCGGCGCTCCGCGCGATCGCCTCGGCGGGCCTCAAGATCTCACTCATTCGCGACGTCACCCCCATTCCCCACAACGGCTGCCGTATGCCGAAGCGCCGCCGCGTCTAGAAGGCGTCAGGAAAAACGAACATGGCTCGATACACCGCAAGCGTCTGCCGCATCTGCCGGCGTGAAAATCTGAAGATGTATTTGAAGGGCGACCGTTGCTACACCGACAAGTGCGCGATCGAGCGCCGCCCGTACCCACCGGGTCAGCACGGCCAGGGCCGGGTGAAGTTCTCGGGCTACGGCGTGCAGCTGCGCGAGAAGCAGAAGGTCAAGCGCATGTACGGCCTGCTCGAGAGCCAGTTCCGCGGCTACTTCCGCCGCGCCGCGGCCGCCAAGGGCAAGACGGGTGAGACGCTGCTGCAGAACCTCGAGCTTCGCCTCGACAACGTCGTCTTCCGCATGGGCTTCGCCGACACGCGGTCTGAGGCGCGCCAGCTGGTTCGCCACGGCCACTTCACGGTGAACAACCGCCGCGTGAACATTCCCTCGTTCGCCGTGCGCCCGGGCTCGAACATCGAAGTGCACGAGAAGAGCAAGAAGGTGCTCCGCATTCAGGAGGCCATCGAGACGGTCGACCGCCGCGGCATTCCGCAGTGGCTCGAGGTCGACAAGAAGGGTCTGAAGGGCCAGGTCAAGTCGGTGCCGAACCGCGAAGATCTGACGATGCCGATTCAGGAGCAGCTCATCGTCGAGCTCTACTCGAAGTAACCGAACTCAAATTTCAGCAGCTTTCGTCGTGCGGCCTCCCGCGATTTGCGCGGGTAAGTCGGTGCCGTTCGCGAATACGAGGAGCAACACCACATGGCAGACAATTCCTACACGGCGAAGAACTGGCGCGACCTCATCAAGCCCCGAAAGCTCGAGGTCGACCAAGACTCGCTCACGCCCACGTACGGCAAGTTCATCGCCGAGCCCCTCGAGCGCGGCTTCGGCACGACGCTCGGCAACTCGCTCCGGCGCGTTCTGTTGTCGTCGCTGCAGGGCGCGGCCGTCACGACCGTCAAGATCGACGGCGTCGAGCACGAGTTCACGACGGTGCCTGAGGTCAGCGAAGACGTCACCGACATCGTGCTGAACCTCAAAGAAGTGCTGCTCCGCATGCACACCAACGAGCCCAAGACGCTTCGCATCGAAGCCGAAGGCCCGAAAGAGGTGAAGGCGGGCGACATCATCGCCGACGACCAGGTCGAGATTCTGAACCCGGGTCACCACATCTGCACGATCGCCGAAGGCGGCAAGGTGCGCATGGAGCTCTCGGCCCGCCGCGGCCGCGGCTACGTGCCGGCGACGAACAACAAGGTGCAGGGCGCGCCGATCGGCTCGATTCCGGTCGACTCGCTGTTCTCGCCCGTGCGCAAGGTGAACTACCAGGTCACGAACGCGCGCGTCGGTCAGCAGACCGACTTCGACAAGCTCGCGCTCGAAGTGTGGACGGACGGCTCGGTTTCGCCCCAAGACGCGGTCGCCTTCGCGGCGAAGATCGTGAAGGAGCAGCTGACGGTCTTCATCAACTTCGACGAGACTGAAGAGCCCGTCGTCGCCGAGACCCCGCGCGAAGAGACGAAGCTGAACGAGAACCTCTTCCGCTCGGTCGACGAGCTCGAGCTGTCGGTTCGTTCGGCGAACTGCCTGCAGCAGGCGAACATCAAGACCATCGGTGACCTGGTTCAGCGCACCGAGGCCGAGATGCTGAAGACGAAGAACTTCGGCCGCAAGTCGCTCAAAGAGATCAAAGAGATTCTCGCCGAGATGGGTCTGTCGCTCGGCATGAAGCTCGAGAACTGGCCGCCCAAGACGATGCCGGCGGTCGGTGCCGCGCCTGCCAATGGCGGCCCCCGTCTGCAGTAACGGTCTCAAGTCGTTTTTCCGGTAGTCGCAGTTCAAACCATCACCCCCGCCAGTACCTGATACGGCTGGCGGCGAAAGGCTGAGTGCTGTCATGGAACACCGCGTCGGTTATCGAAAGCTGCAGCGCACCACCGCGCATCGCCTCGCGATGCTGCGCAACATGGTGACGAGCCTCATCGAGCACGAGCGCATCACCACCACCATTCCCCGCGCCAAAGAGGCGCGTCGCATGGCCGAGCGCGTGATCACGCTGGGCAAGAAGGGCGGGTTGCACAACGTGCGCCTGGCCTCGCAGACGGTGAAAGACCGCGCGCTGCTCCAGAAGCTGTTCGGTGAGCTGAAAGACCGCTACGCGAAGCGTGCGGGCGGCTACACCCGCATCTTGAAGACCGGCTTCCGCCGCGGCGACGCGACCGAGATGGCGATTCTCGAGCTCGTCGATCGCCCCGAAAAGGCTGCCGGCGCCGAAGAGCCGAAGGCCGAAGAGAAGAAGTAGCCGTCACTCGACGTCCAGGAGCCCACACATGACGAAGCGCTTGGTGGTGATGGCAGTCGCCGTGGTTCTTTCTGCCTGCGGCTCGGCGGGCAGCTTCAGTGGCACCGTGACGGGCAACAGCCTGTCGGTGAAAGACGCAGCGTTCGCGCTGCTGAAGACCGACGACGGCAAGAGCGCCGGGCTGCTGCTCGTGCTGAGCGACACGCCCGGGATGTGCGACAAGGTGAAGGCGAACCGCACGCCGAAGAACTCGAGCTCGTTCACGATGCTCGCGTTCAACCTGTCTGACACGGGCGAGGCGCTCGCGCCCGACGCGAACGAGTACACGATTCGTTCGGAGCTCGTGACGCCGCCCCTCAAGGGCCGCATCGGCGTGTCGTTCTTCAGCAAGGTCGACGCAAACTGCACCGAGACGCTGCAAGACAAGAACATCGCCGGCCAGAGCGGCATCGTGAAGATCACGCGCCTCGACGGCTCGGCGAACGGCGTGGCGTCTGGCACCTTCGACATCACCGTCGGCACCCAGCTCGACAAGGTCACGGGCTCGTTCAACGCGACCTTCTGCGACATCACGAAGCTGCAGGCGAACCCGAGCTGCGAGTAGCCGCGCCACCGGCGCGGAAACGGGAGCGCAGCGACCAGGGTTACTGCGCCACCGGCGCGGAAACGGGAGCGCAGCGACCAGGATTACTGCGGCTGCCCGCCACGCAGCAGGTACGCATCACCCTCACTGCAGGTGATGTGAATGTCCGAGATGACGAGCGAGGAGGGCGCCTCCTTGCCCGTCTCGTCGAACATCAGCCGGGGCGACAACGAGATGTCGCCGAAGGCGCGCAGTTGGGCGGCCGTGACGTAGTACGTGTCGTTGACGACGATCTGCACGCCCTGCCACTCGTCGTCGCTGTCGTTCTTCACCATGTACGCGCGATCGTTCGCGTCGCCGGCGATGATCAGCCGCGCGCCGAACGAGTTGCCCTGGCTCGCGCCCGCGCACGACACCCCGATGCTGCTCACCACCAGCATGAGCCAGGTGGTCAGCACCAGCGCCTTGTACTTGAAGAACTTGTCGGAGCTGCGGAAGTCTTCGACCACCTCTCGCAAGATCGAAAACGAGTTCAAAAGCACGTCGACGGCGCCCTCGCGCAGCGCCTCTTTCGTCAGCTTCTTCTTCTCTTCTGGCAGCGGGGCAGCGCGCGCGGCGCTGCGCACCGAGCCGCCGATCGACGGGCGGGGCGGGGGAGCCGCCTGCGGCGGGGCTGGCAACGGCTTCTTGAAGTCGAGCTCGAGCTCGGGCTCGGGCGGCGGCCCGTTCGGGTCGGGGGGCGTGTCGCTCACAGCCCCGAAGGCTACCTCAGCGCGCGTTCACTTTCTCGAGCGCGCGCGACGCGATGGTGTTCTCGGGCTGCTTCTCGAGCACCTTCGCGAGCCACTTCGAGGCCTCGGCGCTCGCCTGCTTGCGCTCGTCGGCCGTCTTCGCCTTCGTGAAGCGCTCGGTGTGCAGCACGCCCAGCCGCAACACGAACTCGGTGTTCTCTTCGTCTTTGTCGACCACCTTGTGCAGCTCGCGGTCGGCCGCCGGCCAGTCACCCTCGAGCTGGTACACGAGCGCCAGCTTGCCGTGCGCCGGTACGCTGTCGGGGGCCAGCGCGGCCAGCGTGCGGAACATCTGCAGCGCCGTCACGCGGTCTTGCCGGTCGAGCGCGAGATCGCCGAGCCGAAAGTACACGTCGTCGAGCAGCGGGTTCAGCGCCAGCGCCTTCTCGAGCTCCTCGCGGCCCTGCTTCGTTCGCTGGTGCGAGAGGTACAGCTCGCCGAGGTACAGGTGCGCCTTGCCGTCGTCGGGAGCGAGCTCGATCGCCCGCTTCAGCTCGTCGACCGCGCGGCCGGCGTCGTCGATGCGCTGGTACGCCAGGCCGAGCAGGGCATGCACCACGGCGAGGTCGGGGTAGTCGCGCAGAATCTCTTCGAACGAGATGATCGCCTGCTGCGGCATGTCGGCGACCTGCAGCCACTGAATGCCCGTCTCGAGCGTGCCGCGCGCCGCCTGGGGGAAGCCCGCGAACGGGTCGGCGATCTGATCCATCAACGCCCGCGCCGTCTTCACGTCGGCCGGCGACGGGTTGCCCGCGACCACCTGCTTGAGCGCCTCGATCGCCGCCTTCGAGTCACCCGAGCGGTACAGCACCTTCGCCACCGGCAGCTGCCACGACACCTCGTTCGGCTCGAGCTGCACCGCGCGCATGAGCGGCGCCTTCGCCTGCTCGTACTTCTCGCTCTCGAGCAGCGCTACCCCCAGCCGGTGGTGCAGCTCGCCGGCGTTCGGCTCGAGCTCGACCGCCCGCTGAAACTGCGCGATGGCCGGGCTCGTCGCGTCGGCCGCCCGCGCAAACAGCACCAGCCCCTGCATGTAGTGCGAGATGGCCGTATCGTTGCCCTGCAGGCGCGCGAGCAGCGCGTCAGCCGAGCCCGCCTTCACGTGGGCTTCAGCGAG
>JAEUJP010000423.1 GCA_016793725.1 Myxococcaceae bacterium
AAGAACACCCCGAGCTCGTTGCCGATGAGAAACGTGCCCGCGGTCTTCGGCTCGAGCTCGACCCCGCGCGTCTTCGCGTAGTCGCGGTACACCTCGAACGCCGGCCGCCCGTCGAGCTCGTACAGCACGTTGCCCTTCGCCTTCGTCACCGTCATGCGCTGCGTGCGCGGGCGCAGGCCATGGTCGACCCCGACACCCCACGGCGTCTTGTCGAACACGTGCACCGCCGCCGCCGAGTCGGGCCCCGCCTCACCGCGCGCCCCCACCGACGTCTGCGTGAAGTGCCCGTCGTCGCCCGCCGCGCCGCCGACCACCTGCTGAAACATGCGCGTGCACTGCATCACCTCGCGCACCAGCCGCTCGCCCGTGCCGGCGAGGCCGTCGACCAGCAGCACCGTCGTCGACAGCCCGAGCCCCTTCGCCCCCGCCTCGCGGTTCGCCGCCGCGAAGCCCGAGCACAACCTCTTCGCCGCCTCGGAGTGCGCGTCTCTGACTCCGAACGCGCCCTGCACGTCGAAGTGCAGCCGGTCAGACGCGAGCAGCAGTACCGCGATGCCCCCGCGCGACAGCCCCCGCTCGGTCAGCTCACCCGCCGTGTGCGTCGCCACGAGCTCGACGCCCAAAGCGGCCTCGGCCGCCGCTTCCATCGCGGGCTTGAGCGCGTGCTTCGACGAAACGAACAGGAAGCCGAGCCGCGGCTTTCGCCCGTTCAGCCCCTTCAGCGCCTGCCGTGTCGCCTCGCCTGAAGCCGCCCGGGTGTCTTCGGTCTGTGACTGACCCGTGCCGACGAGGTTTTCCATCGCGTCACTTGCCTCCACCCAGCTTCTTCAGGGCCTGTCTGGCCTCGTCGAAGCCCAGCTTCGCCGCGGTCTCGTATGCCTTCTTGGCCTCTTCGAGCCGCTGGGTCTGCTCGTACAGCTCACCCAACGAGAACGACGCCTGCGCGAGGTTCGGGTCGACCTGCAGCGCGGCCTTGAACGACTCTTCGGCCTGCTTGCTCTGGCCGTTCGCGTAGATGACCACGCCGAAGTAGTAGAGGCCGAGCGCCAGTCGTGGCTCCATCGCGAGCACGTCGGTCAGCACCTGCAGCGCCTTCTCTTTGTCGCCGGCGCGGAAATAGAGAAAGCCGAGCTCGGCGCGCGCGTCGAGCAACGAGGGGTCTTTTTCGGTCGCTTGCTCGAGCGCCGGCAGCGCCTTGTCGGGCCGCCCCATTCGCGAGTGCATGACGCCGAAGCGCGCGAGCGCGTGCGCGTTGTTCGGGTTCGCCGCGAGCGCCTCGTTGAGCAGCGCCGTCGCCTGCGCGTAGTTGCCCATCGCCATGTAGAGATCGACGAGGCCCAGGCGCGCCGCCTGGTTCTCTTTTTCGGCCTTCAGCACGCCCTGGTAGAGCGGCTCGGCCTGCTTCGAGACCCGCGCCTTCACGTACGCGCGCGCGAGGTCGAGCTTCGCCTCGGTCGTTGGCTCGAGCTCGAGGCGCCTCTTGAACTCGGTCACCGCGTCTTCGGGCTTGTTCAGCACCAGGTAGACCTCGCCCAGCGCCGCCCGAGCCGACGGGTCGTCGGGCAGCTTGTCGACGGCGGCTTTCAGCACCGCGATGGCCTCTTCGCGGCGGCCGAGGCCGACGTAGGCGAGCGCGAGGCCGCGGTACGCGTCGGTCGTGCGCTTCTTCGCCGTGTACTTCTTGCTGATCTTGAACTTCGACGCGTCTTTCTCTTGTGCGTCGGTCAGCTCGATCGACTTCTTGAACGCCTCGACCGCGCGGTCGCGCTTGCCCTGCTGCAGGTACATCGTGCCGAGCTGCGTGTACGGCTCGGCGTTCGCCGGCTCGAGCTTCAGCGCCTGCTCGAACGCCTTCGTCGCCTTCGCGTTGTCGTTCAGCCGGTAGTACGCGAGGCCCAGGTTGAAGAACGCCTCGGTGAAGGTGTTGTCGGCCTCGGTCGCCTTCTTGAAGTAGTCGAGCGCCTTCTTGTGGTCTGCGCGTGCATCCCACGCGACGCCGAGGTTGTTGAGCGAGTGCGCGTGCTTCGGGCTCATCGCCAGCGCCCGCTCGTATTCGGTCACCGCGCCCTGCACGTTGCCCTCGCGCGTCAAGAGCACGCCCAGGTTGTAGTGGGCCTCGGCGTCGGCGAGCGGGTCTTTCGTCACCCCCTGCAAGAGCTCCTTGGCCTCGCCGAACCGGCCCTTCTCGGCCAGCGCCTTCGCGAGGTTCACCTTCGCCGGCGTCAACATCGAGTCGAGCTCGAGCGCCTTCCGGTACTGCGCGATCGCCTCGTCGACCTTCGTGCCCTTCTTCTGCAGCGCTTCCCCTAAGTTGAAGTGCAGCTCGGCGTCGTTCGGCGAGAGCTCGACCGCCTTTGCGTACTGCTCGACCGCGATGTCGGTCTCGTTCTGTGCCCGCGCGAGCAGGCCGCGCTCGGCGCGCAGCGAAGGCTCGTCGGGCAGCGACAGAATCGCCTTGTCGAGCACGTCGCGCGCCTTGTTGGGGTCGCCCGAGAGGCGAAACGCGCGCGCCAGCAGGAGCTTGCCGTCGAGCGAGTCGGGGTCTTTTTTGATGAGGCCCTCGAGCGGGCCGACGGCCTTCTTGTACTCGCCGAGCGCGAGGTACGAGAGCCCGAGCCGGTACAGGGCCTCGGCGTTGTCGGGCGTGTTCTGCAGCGCGGCGGTCTCGACGGCGACGGTGCGGTTGAGCGCGGCCTATTCCTCGAAAATGAAACTCAAGACCAGCGCGAGGGCGATGAACGTCATCGGCTTGGTTCCTACTCCACGTACGGGCTGGCGCGGGCGTCGAACGTCTTCTTCGCGAGCGCCGACTTGGCGCCCTCCCACTTGTTCTTGACCTCTTCGGCCTGCGCGCTCACGTTCTTCGCCTCGCCGCGCGCCGCGGCGTACTTCTCTTCGCACTGCTTCACCTGGCCTTCGAAGTCGGCCGGGTCGAGCGCCTCGCTGCCTTCGATCTTCTTCTTGCGCGCGGTCTCGAGCTTCGCCTGCTCGAAGCGGGCGATGGCGCACGTCAGCGCCATGTCGGCGAGCTTCTCTTCTTCGCCGTTCACCTCTTGCCGCGCCCTCAGCCAGTCGAGGCGCGCTTCACCTTCGGTGACCGCCAGCTCGGCGACCTCGCGCGAGGTGGGGTCGGCGGCGCTGCCGACCTCGCCGCGCGCCCCGCTCAGGCGGTCTTTCGCGCGGCGAATCTGCTCTTTCGTGCGCTGCACCTCGTTGCGCGTCTCGTCGAGCTTGTCGACGGCGATGGCGAGATCGTTCTCGGCCTCGAGCAGGTCGATGCGCGCTTCGTAGGGCAGCTTCTCGATGATCGAGTCGGGCACCCGCTTCACCCCGCAGCCCGTCGCGAGCATCGCCGCCGTCACCATCAAGAGAGGTCTGGTCATGGGAACTGTGCCTGGAAGCTAGAGAAGCAGGTCTTGCCCGACGCGAACTCGACGCCGTTCTCGAACGTCACGTTGAACTCGCCGACCGCCGGGAGCCCCGCGCCCTGCTGGGGAATGTTGAGAAACGTGATCTTGCCGACGCGCAGCTCGGGGAACATCGTGCGCGGGTCGTCGAGCACCTGACGGCTCACCGTGCCGCGCACGACGCCGTTGCTGAGCACGTCGGTGAGGTCGTACGTCTGCGCGCGGAGCGACTCGACGCCGCCGTCGGGCAGCGGCATCGCTTCGAGCCGCGTCGTCACCGCGAGCACCGTGTCGAAGCCCATGCCCTTCTTGCGCCGAAACGCGACGCTGAACTCGGTGCCCGCGAACGTCAGCACCGACTCGTCGAACCCCAGATCCATCACCGTCGTCAGGCTGCCCTCGAGCCGCGCCCTGGGCGCGTTCGGGTTGCCGCAGCTCAGCAGCGCCACCAGCACCACGAGCAGGCCGACGGCGGGCGGCGACGCACGAGCGTCGCTGCGGGCGTCAACCCCGGTACCCGCCGACGGCTTGGGAAATACACTCTGCATCGGGTGCCTACTTGCAGGTCTTCCACTCGGGGTCGACGTCGGGGCCCTTGATCGACTCGGGGTCTTTGAGCAGCGACAGCTCACGCTTCGCGCCCTCTCTGTCTGCGAACCGGCAGCGCAGCGCCGCGAGGTTCGCGCGGCCCTTCTCGTAGGTCGGGTCGGCCTCGAGCGCGCGCGAGTATTCGGCCCGCGCCGTCATCGCGTCACCCTCGAGCAGGAAGCTGTAGCCCAGCGCCGAGTGCGCCGAGGCCCGGTTGTCTTCGATCTCGATCGCCCGGTTGAACGCCACCTGCGCCGCCTTGAGCTGAAAGCCCGCCAGGTTCGCCGCCCCGAGCTGCTCGAAGCTCGCCGCGTCTTGTTTCGCTTCGGCCGTTTTCTGCAGCTCGTCGACGTTCACGCCCACCGGGTTCGGAGGCATGCGCCCCAGCGGGTTCGTCGCCACCTCGGCCTTGTTGCGGCAGCCCACCACCGGCGTCGTGAACACCTCGAGCTGATCGGCGCGTGACACGCACTGCGCGAACGCGTTGTCGGCCTGCTCTTTGATCGGGTCGACCTGCCCCTTGATCGCCTCGCGGTACTGCGCCACCTCGGTCGCCGACAGCCCCGCCGGCGGCGGCAGCGACTCGACGGCGTCAGCCAGAATCTTGAGGCTCGACGCGATTCGCCACAGTGACGCGACGGCCCACTCTTGGCTGCCCATCTGCGCCGCCTGCTGGAAGATGCCCTGCATCTGCTGCATCGCGGCGACCTTGCCGTCGATGGGGTCGTTCGGCATCGCCTTGAACTGCTTGTACATCATGTCGCCGAGGTACCAGAGCGCCTTGGCCGCATCTTCGCCCTGGCTCGACGGGTTGTTCGCCATCGCCGTGAGCATCGGCACCAGCGACTCGACCTTCGTGTTCGGGTCGGCCGCCGCCACCTCGGTGATGATCGACGCCGCCGTCGGGTTCGTCTTGTCGAGCTTCAGCACCTGCTCGGCCACCGCGCGCGCCTTCGACGGCTCTTTCATCTTCATCTTGAGGCGCGCGAGCTCGACCAGCACCTCGACCTTGCGCGCGCCCGCCGTCTCGGCCGCCGTCTCGAGCGCCTTCACCGCGCCGGGGTAGTCGCCGAGCGCCGCCTTGAGGCGCGCTGACGCGAGCCAGCCGTCGAGGCCCGTCGAGTCGCTGAAGCGCGTGCCGATGTCTTCGAAGTACTTCGCCGCGTCGGCGTAGCGCCCGGCCTCGGCGGCCTGTCGGCCGAGCGTCAGCAGCACGTCAGACACGTACTTCGACTTGGGGTACTCGGCGAGCAGCCGCTGGCCGACCTCTTTCTGCTTCTTGAAGTCGCGCTTGTCGCGGCACGCCGTGAAGGCGCCGTAGAGGGCGTTCTCGCCGTTTTCGGTGCCCTTGTTCTCGTCGGCCATCTTGAGCAGCGCCTCGACGATGTCGCCGCCCTCGACCGAGTAGTCGAGCAGACCTTCGAAGATCTCGGCCGTCTTCGACTCGGTCATCACCTTGCGAACCTCGGCGAGAAAGTCGGGGGGCAAGGGCGCCTTCAGCAGGAGCTCGCCGGTCTCTTTGAGGCCCTTGAAGTCGTTGATCTGCCGAAACGCGTCGAGCGCCAGCTGCCCGGCCACCTTCGCGTCTTTGTGCGTCGTGTGCGAGATCGCGAACTCGCGAAACAGCTCGCCCGCCTTCACGTAGTCGCCGTCTTCGTAGTAGGCGCGCGCGATGTTGAACTTGATCTCGAGCACGTGCTCGCTCTTCGGGTAGCGCGACACGTACTCGGCGCCGAGCAGCTTCAGCGCCTGCCGCGAGTCGGCCACCTCGAACGCGTTGAGCCGCTCGACCTCACCGGGCTTCAGGCTCGAGAAGTACGACAAGAGCGCGCCGTACAGCGCCTGCTCGTGGTTCTTCACGTCGCCGACCGTCTGCATCGAGTCCGACTTCGAGACCGCCGCCACGGCCGCGAGCTTCGGGTCTTTCGACTTCGGGCTCTCTTTCGCCGGCGCGGCGGGGGCCTTCGGCTCTTTCGCCACGTCGAGCTTGTTGGGGTCTTTGGCGTCTTTGGCGTCGTCGCCCTTCTTCTTCTCGACCCCGTCGCGCTGGTCGAGATACAGCGCGAGCTCTTCGAACTGCCGCGCCGCGAGGGGAAACTGCTTCGCCGCGAACAGCGCGTCGGCGCGGTTCTGCATCATCATCGTCGCGTACTGCCGCGGGCGAAACAGGCGCAGGTACGCGTCGTACGCGTCGGCGGCCTCGAGGTAGAGCGCCTTGTCGTCGCGCTTCTGCGCCGCGGTGTGAATGGTGGTCGAGAGGTCTCGCGCCATCTCTTCGAGCTCGGCGAGCGTCTTCTTGCGCGAGGTCTCGTCTTTCGCCGGGTCTTGTTTCGTCTGCACCGCCGCGCGCACGAGCACCATCACGTCTTGCGGCTTCGGCAGCACCTTGTTCTTGGCGGCCTTGATGGAGTCGTAGATTTTTTCGGCGCGCTCGACCTCGAGCTCGGGGTCGGGCTGCACCTCCATCAGCTTGCGCAGCGCGGGTATCGCGAACTCGTACTGCTGCTTGATGAAGTAGCGATTGCCGAGCTTGTCGAGCGCCAGCGCGTACGTGGTGCGCGACTCGCTGAGCTTCTCGAAGTACTGCAGCGCGCCCTTCGCGGGCCGCGACTCGGTGTAGCTGTAGACGAGGTCGAGCAGCGCCTCGCGCTTCACGTTGAGGGCCTTCGACTGATCCATACCCGGCATCGGCGCGCTCGCCGCCGCCGCCTCGAAGAACGTCACCGCGTCGGCGTAGTTGTTCTGGTTCACGCGGATCCACCCCATCTTGTAGCGGGCGAGGTCGTGCACCGGCGAAGGCGGCGCGTCGAGGATGTTCTTGTAGTGCTCTTCGGCCGCCTTCAGGTCGGCCTTGTCGAAGTAGTAGTCACCCAGAATCTGCTCGGCATCGAGCCGCAGCGGCGACGACGGGTACTTGCGAATCAGGTCGGCCAGCGTCTTGAGCATGGTGTCGAACTCACCCATCTCGCGCTGCTCGTGCGCCAGGTAGAACGTCACCTTGTCGCCGTCGTGAAAGTCGACGTTCTCGCGAAGAATGCGGTTGTAGATCTGCACCGCCTTCTCTTTGTAGAGCTTCGTCTCGGGGCTCACGATCGCCCCCTTCGCGTTGTCGGCGCGCGTCTCGGCCTGGTAGTAGTACGTGTACCGGCTCTTCTCGACGTACAGCTCGGCGAGCCGAAACTGCAGGTCGGGCAGGTACGGCGCGTTGCGGCTCTTCGCGATGAGCTTGTTCGTCTCGCCGATCGCCCGGTCGACCTTGAAGATGTCGCGCTTCAGCTTGTTGACCAGCTCTTCTTTTTCTTTCTGCTTCGTGACCAGCGGGTTCTCGAGCCGCTTCGAGAGCACGTTCGGCGCCTGCGTCAGCAACAACGCCACGATGAGCGCGCTCATTGGGCAGACTCCTCGATGCAGCGGCTCTTCAGGCTGAACCGGTAGTCGCGGAGCTCGTCGTTCCAGTATTCGTCTTTGAAGCGGAACGCGATCTGCCCGTCTTTCAGCTTCTCTTCTTCGAGGTCTCTCACCAGCTTGCTGCCCTTCTTCACGCGCTCGTACAGCTTCAGGCCCACCTCGTATTCCATCAGGCGAACCTGCTCGGCCGCGCGCAACAGCTTGTCGGCCTCGGCCCGCGTCGCGTCACGCAGCCGCTCTTGATACACGCGCGTCGCCTCGGCGCGCGCCAGGTCGTAGAGCCGCGTCATGTAGCTGAACATGCGGTCGCCGAACGCCCCCGCGAACTTGCCGAGCTTCTCGCCCTCGAGCTCGAGCGACTCGAGAAACTTGCGCGCCCGCTTCGCCGGGCCCTTCGCCGACGCCGCGCGCCGCAGCCGCGCGTCTTTCGTCAGATCTTCACGCTCGCGAATCGCGTCGAGCGACTCGGCGTACTTGCGCGTCAGCTCTTTCGCCGCCCGCTTCGCCGGCAGGTAGTGACAGAGGTCGCGGTAGATGAACGCGCGCAACAGGTACTTGTCGGGCAGAAACTCGTCGCGAAACGACGGCGCGTCGAGCGTCGTGAGAATGCCCATCGCCGCGTGAATTTCGCCGAGCTGGTACCGCACCCACGCCTCTTCGAGGTACAGCGTCGCGCGGCCGGGGTCGAGCTCGGGCAGCTTCACCAGCCCGTACGCCTCGAGCGCGCCCTTGTAGTCGCGCTGCTCGTAGCGAAGCCGCGCCACCGCGAGCATCGCGTCGTTGCGCGCCTCTTGAGTCAGCTTCTCGTCTTCAGACAGCTCGAGGAACTGGTCGATCATCTCTTTCGGTGCTTCCTTCTTCGACGTCTTGAGCCGCGTCACCAGCATCGCGTACTTCGCGCGCGACGCCTCGGCCGAGCCCTCGGTCAACTTCGAGAAGTGGGTCGTCGCCCACCGCTCGTTGCCGACCCGCAGGTCGACCAGGCCCTGCTGATAGTGCGCGTAGCCCGCGATCTCTTCGGGCAGGAAGCCGAGGTCGAGCGCGCCGAACACCTGCTCGTCGATCATCACCTCGTCGTGGGGAATGTCGGTCAGCGCGCGCAGCTCTTCCATCGCCTTCGGCAGCACCGCCGGGTTCGAGCGCTCTCGCGCGATGCGCGCCAGGTACACGCCGCCCGAGTGTTTGAGCCCCAGGTCGATGAGCGACTTCGCGAGAAAGAACTGCGCCCACGCGTAGTTTTCGTCGGTCTGCGGCATGCCCTCGGTGTACGCAAACAGCAGCCCCGCGGCCTCTTTCGGGTAGCCCAAGAAGTAGCTCTCGAGCGCGCGGTCGAAGCTCTTCGGGTCGATCTTCTGCGGCTCGGCCGGGGCGGGCGCCGCTGCGGCCTCTTCCTTCTTCGGCTCGGCCGCCGCTGCGGGCGCGGGCTCGGCGGGCTTCGCCTCTTTCGGCTTCGCCTCGGCCTGCTCCCCCGTCACCGGGTCGGTCTTGGCACCACCCTGCGGAGCGGCCGCCCCAACCATCAGCAACGCAGCCGCCATCGCCATCAATCGGTTCATGTCACCTCACACCCGTTTTACGAGCCGAAGTTCAAGGCGAGCATCAGGTTGATCTGCATCACCTGCTCGGGCCGCTCTTTGATGACGATGTTGTCGGTCACCTCGAGCCTGTAGCTCACGTACTTGTTCTGGAAGATTCGAATGCCGCCGCCGATGTTCGCCGCAGGTCGAAACGCGTTCGTGTACTTGAACACCGACACGCCCACGAGCAGGTACGCCTCGTAGTAGATGACCGCGCGGTTCAGAATCGCGGCCTTGCCGTAGAACGGCGAGAACATCAGGTCGCTGCCCACGAAGAACTGAATGACGTCGATGGTCGTCGGCAGCACGCCGTAGTCTTTTTCGAGCTGAGCCTTGAGGCCCGTGCTCCAGTTGTAGCCGTAGGCGCCGCGCCCGACCTGCCACGCGAAGTAGTCGGTGAAGTGGTACACGAAGCTCACCTGGCCGTAGACCTGCTTCGTGAACGCGTCGAGCGGCAGCACGCCGATGGCGAGGTTGAACTCGGTCGACATGCGAAACGCGCGCTCTTGAATGGCCGACACACTGCCGGGGTTCTCGAGCTCAGACTGGGCGAGGGCGGCGCCGGGCGTCAGCACGAAGGCGGCGAGCAGAACGACGATGAGCGAGAGCTTGTTCATGGTGGCCCCCCTCACTCGCTCGACCCGATGTTGACGCAGAGCAGCAGGTTGATGCTCACGTTGTTCGTCACGCCGCCGGTCAAGATGATGGTGTCGAGCACCTCGAGCCGGTAACTGAGCAGCTTGTTCTGGAAGACGCGCAGGCCGCCGCCGATGTCGATGCCGGGGCGGAAGTCTTTGGCGTACTTGTGCACCGACGCGCCGAGCTCGATGTACGCCTCGTAGTGAATGACGAAGCGGTTCGCGACCGCCGACTTGCCGTAGAACGGCTTGAAGAGCAGCTGGCTGCCCACGAACCACTGCATCGCGGGGAAGGCGTTCGGCAGCACCTGAAAGTCGCGCTCGAGCTGCTGGCGCAGGCCCGACGACCAGCTGAAGGCGTAGCCGCCGCGGCCGATCTGCCAGGCCAGCGCGTCGGTGAAGTGCAGCACCATCACGCCGCCGACGTAGGCCTGCTTGGTGTACGGGTCGACCGGCATCAGGCCGCCGCCGACGCCGATCTCGTACGTCATGCGGTAGGAGCGCTCTTGAATCGCCAGCGAGGCGCCCGGCACGGGCTCGTCGTCGATGGGCGATTGTGCGAGGGCTGGGGTGCCGACCGCCGCAACGAGCAACCAGAGAACGCGGCTCACGTGCTTCACGTATGACCCCCTCGGCGCGCAGGGTTTGGGAGCGTCAAAGCGCCGTGAAGGTAGCAGTTTCAGCGTGAAACAGATCCTTCAATGATTCGACGCGGTGCGCGCTCCCACATCGGCGCCCACAATTTTCTTGCGCGAGACGCGATTTGAGGTGTCGCGAGACGTCACTCGCGCCCGACGTCGTCGGCCTGCACGACGTTGCCCGGGAACCCGAGCGCGAGGCGCCCGCTGCCCATGCCCGGCAGCTGCTGCCCCCACAGGAGGTGGCCGTCGATGTCGAAGCACTCGACCACGCCGGTCTTCGCCACGTACACGCGCTCTTCCTGCACCAGAATCGTCGCGCGGCCCGACTTCTCGGTGTTCGCGCGCCACAGCTCGTCGCCCGTCTTCGAGTCGAGGCAGTACACGACGGGCCCGCTCGCCGACGCGATGACGTAGCCCTCTTGCACCGAGATGGCGACCTCGCCGAAGCCACCGCCCGCGAGCGCGTTCTTCCACAGCCAGGCGCCCGTCTTCGGGTCGACGCCGCACACCGAGCCGCCGAGCGCGACGATGAGAACCGGGTCCGTCATGAGCGCCCGGTGCAATGGCCCAGCGGCACCACGAGCTCTTCAGTACCCGACGCTGTTGAACATGAACGGGTAGCTGATGACGACGTTGCCGCCCTTCGCGGGCGGGAACTTCCACGTCTTCAGGCTCGTCATGATGCAGCCTTCGACCGAGGCGTTCTTCATCGACGACGACTTGGTCTTCGCCGACGTCACCGTGCCGGTCGTCGAGATGCCCCACTCGAGAACGATCTTGCCCGCGAGGCCCGGGTCTTTCAGCAGCGCGCGCTCGTAGCAGGCCCGAACCTCTTGCAGGTGCGAGTTCACGACCTTCGCCACCGCTTCTTTGTCGATCGTGCCCTGCGCCGAGATCGCCCGCGCCGTCGCGTGCGTCACCGTGCCGCCGACCGCGCCCTTGCCGATGTTGCCTGCGCCGAGCGCGCCGATGCCGCCGCCGCCCTTGCCGCGCAGCACCTCGAGGCCCTTCGTGCCGAAGCCCCCAGAGCCGCCGCCGCCCATGCCGAACGTGCCCAGGCCCGCGTTCGCGATCGGCGCTTTGCCGATGAGGCCCGAGAGCTTGTAGTCCTTCGCGTCTTTTTTGCCGGGCCCGTTACCCAGCTTGTCGACCGCCGCGAGAATGTCTTTCATCGCCGGGCCGGCCGCCGAAATCTTCTCGATCGCCTTGAAGGTCTTCTTCACCTCGGCCTTCGCCACGACCTTCGGCTCTTCCTTCTTCGGCGCCTTCTCGACCTTCTTCTCGGGCTTCTCCTTCATCTTCTCGATCTTCTTTTCGATCTTCTTCTTCTCTTCGGGCTTCGGCGCGATGAGGCGCACCGCGACCGGCGGCACCGTCTTGCCGTTGAAGTCGGGGCCCTCGTCGGGCGGGTGCGTGATGACGAAGAACCCGAACGCGCCCCCGAACAGCGCGAGGAAGAACAGCACCAGCCAGGGAATGTTCTTGAGCGGGCTGACGAACGGCTTCGGAATCGGCGGCTGAACGTACGCCACCAGCGACATGTCGCCGTCGCCCGACATGCGAATCGCCTGGCCGTCGCTCAGCGTCAGGTACTTCTTCGACCCCGACGCCTCGAGCGCGTCGGGCTGCATCGGGTAGAAGTTGCCGTCGTCGCCGCGCTTCTCGACCGCAGCGCCCGCGGGCACGTAGACCCGGTAGCCCGCCGACTTCTGCTCTGCGAGCAAGAAGCCCTTCGCCGGCACGTTGAAGCCCCACATCGGCACGTGCCCCGTCACGTCTTCGAGGCCGTCGAGCGCCCCGATCACCGGCTTCTTCTGCTTGATGGTGCCGAAGCTCGCCGCCGCGCGGCGCGTCTCGCCCCAGTACAGCTCGAAGAACAACCGCGGCGCCCCCTTGCCTTCACCTCGCGCCGGCAGAGACGGCAGCGAACGTTTGCGCCCGTGCTTCGGAGGTCGCTGAACCGCCGTCGGCTGTTCCATCGCCTCGACGTGCGCCCTCGAGGGCGGCTGCGGCGGCTGCTTCACCGGCGCGATCGACGGCGGAGGCGCCGGCTTGTGCGGCTGCGCCTTCGCGACCGCGGGCGGCGGAGGCGGCGGCGCCTTGTGCGGAATCGGGGCGAGCTGCGTCGGCACCGCTTCGGCTTCGATCTCGAACGTCTCGGTCGCACCCGCGGGCTCGGGCGGCACCGCGCGCAGGTGGGGCGCCGGGCGCGCCTGCGCCGCCGGGGCCGGAGGCGGGTTGGCCGGAGCCGCCGCCATGCGCCGCGGCGAAACGACCGTCGACGGGCTCCCGCTCTGCGACCCCTGCTTCGCCTTCGGGGCGCCGCCGAGCAGCGCTGCGACCTCGGGAGGCGGAGCGCCCTTCGCCGCTGGCTTCTGCGCGAGCACGCGCACCTTCAGCGTGAACGGGCCGCACGCGATCTCGTCGACCGGCCGCACCTCACACGCGTTGACGCGGTGGCCGTTCACGAAGACGCCCGACGAAGACCCGGCGTCTTGAATGGCGACCTTGCCGTTCTGGAAGAAGAGGTTCGCGTGGGTCGCGTCGACGGTGGCGTCGTCGAGGCGCAGCTCGGCGTGGTCGGCCGAGCCCAAGACGTACTGGCCCGGCACGAATACCTCGGTGCCGACGAGGAGGCCGTCCCGCAGAATGACGACCTGCAGAACCGCGGGCTGAGCGCTCAAGGTGCTGTCTCCATCGCGTTATCCGTTGGACACCCGCGGTCCGAAGGTCGGCAAACTTTCTTCAAGTGTCGTACAGCGACCCCACGATCTCGTCGCGAAAGCTGTCTCGCGTCTTGATCATGGACTTGGTCTTCAGCTCTTTGCGGTCGTACAGGTAGACGGCTCCCGACTTGTTCGTCTGGCCCTGAATCAGGCGGTCATCGAAGTCGATGCGCGTCGGCCCCCGCGTCGGAGGCGGCGCTCCCGCCGGAGCCGACTCTTGCGCCGAAGCCTGAGGCGGGCGATCGACGTTCACCGCCGGCGCCTTGCGCTCTGCTGCGGGGGCCGGAGCCGGCTTCGACCCGCCCTTCTTGCCCTTCGGAGCGGCGAACGCGCTGAACGAGAATGCGATCGCAAACATCACGGCCCACGCGAGCTTTTTCATACGGAGCCCGAGACTAAAGCGAACGGCAGGCAGACTGGTCAAGGTTGCTCTCGCTTTCACGCCGTTCTCTGTGGGTCGAATGCCCACGCTGTGCGACGGCTTGATCATAAAGTGGACGCCCGATGAAGCGCGTGCTGTTCCTCCTCGTTGCGTTCTGGGTCGCCGTCGCGTGCCGCAAGCAGCAGCCCTCTGCCGTCGAAGTCGACGCGGGCCTCGCTTCGCCACCGAGACCGTCATTCGAGATTTCGACCGTCGGCCCCCGCCTGCTCTCGAATCAGACGAGCAACCCGCTGAGCGTCACCGGGCGCGGCCTGAAGACCGGCATGAAGCTCGACGTCGGTGGGCTCACGGTCGTGCTGACGGCGCTCGACGACGGCCACGCGTTCGGGCGGCTGCCACCCGGCATGAAGCTGCCGGCCGATCAGTTCATGGTCTTTCACGAGGTGAAGGTCGACGGCGTCGCGACGGGCCTCAAGCTGAAGGTCGTGAACGACACCGCTTTCCCCGTGCTCGGCGCGCTCGCCGTGAACGGCGCGAAGGCGTACGTCGCGTCGTCGACCGAAGACGTGGTCTACGCCGTCGACCTCGCCACGAAGCAGGTGAGCGCCATCGCGGTGGGCGACGGCCCGAGCGCGCTCGCGGCCTGGCGCGACGGGGTCGCGGTCGTGCACCGCTACAGCCCCGAGGTGAAGCTCATCGCCGCCGACGGCAGCGTCATGACGTTGCCCGGCCCTGCATACGCCGCCGCGGCGCTCACCGCCGGCGACGTGCTGTACGTCGCCGAGCACACGCTCGACACCGTCAGCGCGCTCGACCTCTCGGCCGAAGCGAAAGAGCTGTGGCGCACGCCGGTCGCTCCGAACCCCGGCACGCTGGCGCTCACGGCGAAGGGCCTCGCGGTCGGCTCGCAGCAGACGGGCGAGCTCGAGCTCGTCGACCCGAAGACCGGCAAGGTGCTGACGAGCGTCGAGCCCGGGCCGGGCACGCCGATCGCCGGCCCGCCCACGCTCGGCGGCGACGGGCCCGAGCTCGCGAAGTACACGATGAACGGCTCGATGCCGCGCGCGCTCGCGTACAGCGCGAAGCAGTCGGCGCTGTTCAACGCGAGCATCGGCCCGAACATCGGCCCGAACCCGAAGAAGATGGAGGTCTCGATGAACGGCGGCGTCGCCGTCGTCGCGTGGGACAAAGAGACTCCTCTTTACCTGCGACACCTGGGCCTGGGCGGCGGCGTGACACAGGCGCTCGCGCTCGACGACGCGCGCGGGCTGCTCTACGGCGCCGACGTCGCGCTCGGGCTGGTGCGGGTGCTCGACACCCGGAAGCTGGCGAGCAAGAGCGCGGGCGACGTGAACCAGGCGCTGCTGCAAGAGGTCGCGCTCGAGCCGCCGTCGGGCTTCCCCCTGATTCGCGACCCGGGCGACTTCGCGGTGAAGGGCAGGGCGGGCACGGCGCTGCACTCGGGGCCGAGCGCGCTCGCGCTGTCACCCGACGCGAAGACGCTCTACGTGCTGAACCGGTTCACCGGCACGCTCGCGCGGCTCGACGTGTCGAAGGCGCCGGCGAAGGGCACGGTCGTCGTCGACCAGCTGCCGATCACGAAGATGTTGGCGCAGGCGTCGCGGCGCAAGGGCGAGGTGCTGTACTTCGCCGACCTGGGCCGCAGCGCGGTGACGTGCGACTCGTGTCACCCCGACGGGCACACGGGCGGGCTGATGTTCGAGAAGACGATGCCGTTGCGCATCTACCGCTCGGGCACGGTGCGGGGGGCCCTCGAGACGGCGCCGTACTTCACGCCGGCGTCGACGCACAGCATGGCGCAGACGGCGAAGTTCGTGATGGAGCGGAACCGCTTCAGCAACCCCGAGCCCTCGCCGCAAGAGATCGAAGACGTGAGCCGGTACATGTCGGCGATCGTGACGCTGCCGAACCCGTTTGCGGGCGCCGACGGCGCGCCCCCCGAGGCGCTCACCCTGCCCGACGGCAAGGTCTCGCACCCGCGGCGCGGCATGCTGCTGTTCGAGGGCAAGGCGCAGTGCGCGGGCTGTCACCCGGCGCCGCAGTTCACGACCGATCAAGACGCCGAGACGCGGGGCAGGTACCTCGACGTCGGCACACCGCACCTGACGCCGCTGCGCGAAGAGCTGCAGAACCCGACGTTCAAGGGGTTCGCGCCCCCGGCGCTGGTCGGCGCGTGGGACATCTTCCCCATGCTCACGACCGGGCTCGCCGGGCTGCGCGTCGACGGCGAGCGGCTCGTGGTCGACACCCGCTTCCCGCTGCGCAAGGCGGTTCGAGCGTGGGCGCCGCAGCACGGGCGCGCAGACCTGCTCACCGACGAAGAGCTCGACGACCTGCTGGGGTACGTGCAGTCGCTCTGACGTGGTGGTTTCACGCGCACCTCGGCAGGCGCGCGAGGGTGATCGAAAGCGCTCGACGGTGATTCTCGGCGAACGAGAGCGTTCGTCTGGGCATCGGCGACAGTCTGGGCGGCGGGCGGCGGCCGAAGAGATCAAGGCGGGCCGCGGCGCGCCGTGAGCGCCTTGAGGTGAATGGGCTCACCGGTCGGTGACGGCAGAATCCACCGCTTCGCGCCGAGGCCGTCGGTGACGGTCAGCAGGTCGACGTTCGGGTCGATGAGGCGCGCGGCCGGCCGCCCGTTCAGCGACGCCAGCGCGTCGGCGCGCACCTCGACGTCATCGATGCCGCGCGCGCGCCACTCGGCGCCCAGGCTCTGGGCGAACTGCCAGATGAGGTCGGGCTGGCTCGACAGCTCGCGCTCCTGCAGGCGCGTGAGGCGTGCGCCGGGGTCGACCTCCCACCGGCGGCCGGTCGAGCGCTGCGTGACGATGAACGTGACGCTGCCGTTCTTCTCGCGCGTCATCACGCGCCACGAGAAGCGCATGCCCTGCTCGTGCCACGAGACGTCGCCGTCGTAGAGGTGTGCGCGCAGCGGCAGCGCGACCTGCACCGCGCACCACATGGCGAGTAGAGCGACGAGCACCTTCGAGCCCCGCGGGGGCTCGACGTGCAGCGGGGCCGAAGCCCGCGTCGCGCCGAAGTTCACCCCCGCATCGCGGGGGCCCGAATGCGGTTCCGCTCCGTTCGGTCGCTTCACCGGGTCGAAGAACACCAGCGCGGCCGTCACCATGATGAAGGGGAACATGCCGATGGGGAACAGCACCCACGTCGCCGCGTGAAAGCCGAGCACCGCGACGTAGAAGTACGGCCGCGTGCGCTTCAGCGACAAGAACAGCGGCGCCGTCGTGTCGAAGAGAAAGCCCGCCCACGCGGCGGCGTACGCGACCGCGCGCTCGTCGAGCCACGGCCCGACGACCGGCAGGTGGGTGCGCGCCGACAGCCAGATGTTGAGCGGCTGCGCGTGCAACAACCAGTCGGCGTTCAGCTTCGCCAGCCCCGCAAAGAAGTAGACGGTGCCGACCTGAAAGCGCAGCACGAAGGTGCACCAGGCGGGGAAGGTGTCGAGCCGCAGCGCCGGTCTTCGCCACACGTCGAGTGAGCCTGCGCGAGCGAGCGGCATGAACGTCATGAGCAGCGCGAGCAGCGACACCAGGTAGTAGTGGTTCAGGTAGTTCGTGACGTCGTAGAGCTGCAGCCACGTGAACAGCACGAACACGGCTGCGATCGCGAAGCGGTAGAAGAGGCCCGCGCTCACCATCAGGCCGAGCACCGCGAGCGCCGCGAACGCCGGCTTCAGCCAGGCTGCGTCGAGCTGCGGCACCCAGGCAAAGGCCCAGTAGCGGAACTGGAAGCTGCCCGTGCTCGTGAAGAGGTCGTCGACCCAGCCGTACGCGAGAAAGCGCACGGCGCTCACCGCCACGAGCAGCCCGAAGGCCGCTCGAAAGACGACGAGCCCGGTGACGTCGCGCCGCTCAGTCATTGTCGCCTTCGAGCGCCTTCGGCAGCTCGAGGTCGAGCAGCGTGAGGTAGTCGGTCTTCAAGAAGTCGGTGAGCACCTTCGTCGCGGTGTGCACCGCGCGCACCGACGGGTCGTCGGAGGTGATGGCCGCGCGCAGGTCGGCCTCTTCGACGGCGTCGAGCGCGGTCTGAATGCCGTCGCTCTTGTCGACGAGGGCCTGCGCGGCGGCGTCGGCGCCCACCGCGAGGAGCAGGTCGTCGAACCCGGCGCCGCTGAAGTCGGCGCCGCAGCCGCGCGTCAGCTTGCGCAGGCCGATGAGGTTGTGAACGAGGTTGCGCTTCGAGCGGCCCGCGTACTGCGACTCGACGCGGTCGAGGCACGGCGGCGCGAAGCAGTCACCCGTGATGCCGAGCGGTATGCCGAGCTTCGTGTCTTTCACCATCTTGTCGACGTGAAAGACGGCGTCGCTCACCACGTTGAGTGACGCCTGCGTCGACTTGAACAGCTCGTTCGAGGCACCCGGGGTGGTCAACTTCTCTCTGAAGCCGTTCTGCCACTGGCTCACGAGCTCGTCGGCCCAGGTCTTCACGCTTCCGGCGACCGCCGCCGCGTACGCCGCCTTTCGCGCGGCACGTTCGGCAGGCGTCAGCGCCGCCCAGGTGCCGCCCGAGACGATGGGCGACGCGCTCGTGCAGACCGTGTCGGCGCCCTCGTAGAAGAGCAGAAACTCGATGGTCATCATGCCGCGCACGTTGACGAGGAAGTTGGGCACGTTCGTCTCGTAGGCCTTCGAGACGAGCCGCTCTTCGACGCCGCAGCGGTTGAACAGCGGCCACGCGTTGATCTGCTCGCGCAGGTCTTGCCCGCCCGGCGCCATCGAGGTGCCCGACGGCCCGAACTGCAGCCCCTCGTTGTCCTGCCAGACGTCGAACGCCGTGTGAAACGCCTCGCGCGCTGCCGCCAGCGTCGTCGCGTCGGGCGCCGCGGCGTGCGCGTCGAGCGCCACCTTCATCGCGCCCGCCGCCGTCACGAAGGCCTGCGCGCCCTCGAGCGCGCAGTCGGCGGCCGCGCTCACCATCGCCGCGCGCGTCACCGGGGTGCCCCCGTCGGCGAGCATCATCGGCTCGCCCGCATCGGCCTTCGGAGGCTTCGGAGTGCAGGCCAGCTGGGCGAGGGCAGCCCAGAAGATCACTTGACGCGCCGGGCGGGCTATGATTTTGAGAATCAATATCGTTTGCAACATGGGAGGCATAATGGCGCTGCGAGAGGGAAAGTGGAAGTGGGTCGCGACGGTGGCGATGACCGCGTCGTTCGGGGTGGCCTGCTCGGGGCCGAGCGGCGACCCTGACGGCGGTACGGCGGGGGGCGGGCAGGCGACGGCGGGCGGCAACACGGCCGGCGGCACGGGGGGCACGGCGGGGGGGGCGGCGACGGGCGGCGGTGCGGCGACGGCCGGCGGCATGGCGGGCGGCATGGCGGCTCCGCAGCTCGACGTGGCGCTGGCGCGCTTCAACGCCGACGGCGGCCTCGACACGACGTTCGGCACGAACGGCAGCGCGCGCGCAGACCTCGGCTCGAACCTGGTGGTGTGGTCGATGGGCAAAGACAGCACCGATCGGCTGGTGGTCTTCGCAGGCGCGCGAGATGCGGTGCGCGGCGACGTCGACCGCGTGACGATTCGGTTCTCGGCCGAAGGTCAGCGCGACATGACGTTCTCGGGCACGGGCGCGTACCGCCTGAATACGGCGGGCGCGAACCTCGGCGACAACGTGCGCAACGGCTTCGTGCAGGCCGACGGCAAGATCGTGGGTGCCGGCTACACGCCCTTCATCGGCAAGTCGGCCGACGGCGGCTCGCAGGGCCTGAACGTGCCGGTGCTGTTTCGCCTCGACTCGAACGGCAACCCCGACCCGACGTTCGGTGACGCGGGCGTCGCGATCATGGTGCACCCCGACTACCGGAAGACCGACGGCGGCGTCGACGGCATGGCCGAGGCGTATGCGGCGGCGCGGCAGTCGAACGGCAGCTACGTGACGGGCGGCTACTGGTACCCGCGGGCGGGCTTCACGGCCCCGACGGTCGACCTCATCGCGCAGCGCGTGACCGAGACGGGCGCCTACGACAGCGCGTTCAACTCGAACGCGGGCCTCTACACGTTCGATCTGGTCGGCGGCAACGACCGTGCGCGCAACCTGGCGGTGCTGCCCGACGATCGCATCGTCACGGTCGGCAGTGGCGTGCAGCTCGGCACGAACGTCGACGCGATGGTGCTGTGGCTCACGGCGGGCGGTCAGCTCGACCCCACGTTCAATGCGGGCACGGGCTACAAGCTCTACACGTTCAACGGCACGACCGAAGAGTTCTTCGGCGTGGCGGTGTCGCCGAACGGCATGCAGCTCGCCGCGACCGGCTTCACGAACGGCGGCACGGGCGCGACGGAAGACGCGACGCTGCTGCTGCTGCCGATTCAGGTGGGCGCTCCGGCCGAGGTGGTGGGCGCGCGGCCGCTGTCGGCGACGCTGAACGATCGCTTCTGGTCGGTGGCGTACGACGCGGACAACCGCATCATCGCGGCCGGCTTCACGACGACGGCGGCGGGCAACACGGCGATCGCGGTCGCGCGCTTCTCGGCGATGGGCGCGCTCGACCCGACGTTCGGCGGCACGGGCGTCGTGACGCTCGACCTGTCGCCGGCGGGCACGGCCGAGACGGCGCGCGCGGTCGTGGTTCAGTCGACGGGCAAGATCGTCGTCGCGGGCATCGCCGAGCGGTGATGCTGGTCGGGTTCGTCGTGCTCCTCGCCGCCTTCGACGGCGGCGAAGAACCGGTGGAAGACGCTGGAGTCGTCATCGACGCCGGCGAGCCCGATCACGTCTTCATCGGCGAAGCAGATGCGGGGGGGCCGCTCGGCGCCCCAGCGGTCGACGGCGGCCAGGCGATCGGGGTCGCCGACGCGCCGAAGGCCGAGCCACCGCCGCTCAACACGGTGGTGGTGGGCACGTCGGAAGAGCGCACGGCCGGCTCGATTCACACCATCAAGTCGTCGCGGCTGCAGCGCTTCGAGCTCGATGACCCCAACGCGGTGCTGCAGGCAGTGCCGGGCGTCTACACGCGCGGCGAAGACGGCTACGGCCTGAGGCCGAACATCGGCCTTCGAGGCGCGAACGCCGATCGCAGCAAGAAGGTCACGCTGATGGAAGACGGCGTGCTGTTCGGCCCCGCTCCGTATTCGGCGCCGGCGGCCTACTACTTCCCCCTCATCACCCGTATGGAGTCGGTGCGCATCGTGAAAGGCCCCGCGGCGGTCTTGTACGGGCCGTCGACGGTGGGCGGCGCGATCGACCTCGTCACGCGCGACATCCCGGGCGGCACGATGGCGGGCGCCGACCTCGCGTACGGGCAGTACGACTACGGCAAGCTGCACGGCTGGTTCGGCTCGAGCAACGACACGAGCGGCTTTCTGGTCGAGGCGATTCACCTGCGCTCGGGTGGCTTCAAGCAGCTCGACGGCGGCGGCGACACGGGCTTCGGCCGCACCGAGGTGATGGCGAAGGCGCGCCACCGCTTCGAGCTCGGGCCCACGAAGAACGTGCTGCAGCTGAAGCTGGGCTTCGCGTCAGAAGCGTCTAACGAGACGTACCTGGGGCTGACCGACGCAGACTTTCGAGAGAACCCGCTGCGGCGCTACGTGGCGAGCCAGAACGATCACATGTCGTATCACCGCGAGTCGGCGTCGCTGACACACCGGCTCGACGCCGGGCCGGTGACGCTCACGACGACGGCGTACGGCAACTTTCACAGCCGCGTGTGGCGCCGGCTCGACGGCCTGGGCGGCACGCTGCCGCAGTCGGTGCTCGCGAACCCGATGAGCCCGCGCAACGCGGTGTACCTGGGCGTGCTGAAGGGCGAGGTCGACTCGTCGAGCTCGCTCGACCAGCTTCTCATCGCGACGAACGACCGCCGCTTCATCTCGACGGGCGTGCAGTCGGCCCTGCGCGCGGCGTTCGACACGGGGCCGCTGAAGCACGCGATCGAGGTGCAGGCGCGCTACCACTACGACCGGGCGCACCGGCACCACACGGGCGACCGCTTCGACATGCGCTCGGGTCAGCTGGTGTCGGCTGGCACGCCGACGACGCAGACGCTGCACAACATCGACGACACGAGCGCCTGGGCGTTCGCGGCGCTCGACGCGGTGTCGTGGGGCCCGGTGACGGTGACGCCGGGCCTGCGGTTCGAGGCGATTCGCACGCGCACGCAGAACCTTTTGACCGACGCGGTGAGCCGCACGGGCACGAACGCGCTCTTGCCGGGGGTCGGCGCGCACTGGCAGATCGTGCCGCAGCTCGGGGTGCTGGCGGGGGTGTACCGGGGCTTCACGGCGCCGGCGCCCGGGCAGACGGCGCAGCCCGAGTACAGCGTGAACTACGAGGCGGGAGCGCGGTGGGCGCGGCGGCAAGAACGACTCGAGGTGATGGGCTTCTTCAACGACTACTCGAACCTCACGAGCCTGTGCACGGCGTCGTCGGGCTGCTTGCCGTCGATGCTCGACCAGCAGTTCAACAACGGGCGCGCGCACATCTACGGGCTCGAGGTCTACGGCGAGAAGACGATTCGCTTCTCGAACGGCATCTCGGTGCCGCTGTCGGCGGCGTACACGTACACGCAGACCGAGCTGCTCGACGCGTTTGCGTCGGCCGACCCGCAGCTGGGCGACGTCGAGCCGGGCGACGAGCTGCCTTACGTGCCGCGCCACCTCGTGAACCTCTCGGCGGGCATCGACGTGTGGCGGGTGTCGGCGCACGCGCAGCTGAGCTTCATCGACCGCATGCGCGAGGTGGCGGGGCAGGGTGAAGCCACCGACGCCGAGCTGACCGACGCGCAGCTGACGCTCGACGTTCACGTCGGCTTTCGCGTCTTCGACTGGCTGCGAATCTATGGCGATGCGCGCAACCTCACCGACACGCGGGCGATCGTGGCGCGCCGGCCGTTCGGGGCGCGACCGACGGCGCCGCGCACGTTCATCGTGGGCGTGAAGCTGGATTATTGAAGGTCCACCTCGGCGCCGACACTTGGGGAGGTAAGTTTGTGGGCCCACCCCTGGAGGCGTGTGTTTAAATGCTCGCGATGATGCGCCTTGCGCGGTCGCTGCTGGTGCTGTTGCTGTGCGCCTCGCTCGCCACCTGTACCGACTCGGGCCTGTATGCGACGGGCGCAGGAGGTACGACCGGGCCTGACCGGGCCGAGATCATCGGGCGGGCGTGTGTGCCGCTGGCGACGGGCTCGTCTTTTCCCGTGAAGGTCATCTACGCGATCGAGGGGGGCGGCATCGTCGATGCGACGGCGAAGGCCGAGATCACCGACATGTTGACCGAGCTGGCGTCGCGCTTCTCTGACCCGTACATCTCGTTCGGGCTGGTCGCGTACCACACGCTGTCGAGCGGCCTGCAGGCGCGGTTCGTGCCGGCGGCCGAGCTGGCGCCGGCGATCGCGCGGTTCTCGTCGTACCAAGAGACGGGGCCCATCTCGATGCGGGCGCCGCTGAAGCTGGCGCGCAGCATCATGTCGGGCGACATGCAGACGAGCTGCCGCGGCACCGTGGCGCGCACGCGGTACATGCTCGTGATGCTGATGTACTCGGCTGATCAGTCGTGCGCGAACACCGACTTCAACCCGGGCATCGACCCCGAGTGCAACAACTTCATCTTGGCGACGCCGCCCGACATCGGCCGCTGCACGACGTGCGAGCTGACCCGGCGGGTCGAAGATCTGCGCGCGCTGGCGCAGCGGTACGGCGCGGGCGAGGTGACGGTGCAGCCCATCTACGTGCGCACGACGGCCGACCCGCTCGCGCGGTTTCAGGCGCAGACGATCGCGCTCGCGGGCGGCACGGAGCTCATCGAGACCGACCCGGCGAACCTGAAGAACACGCTGAACGGCCTGAACTACGCGTCGCTGCAGCGGTCGCTGAAGCTGAAGCGGCTGATCGCGTTCAACCGCAACACGGTGTCGCGCAACGGCGAGGTGCTGGCCGACAGCGACGGTGACGGGCTGCCCGACCGCGACGAGCCGCTGTTCAACACGAAGCCTGATCAGGCCGACAGCGACCTCGACTTCATCAACGACGGCGTCGAGGTCATGATGGCGATGAACCCGAACGTGTTCGACACCATCAACGGGTGCGGGCAGCAAGACGACACCGACGGCGACCGGCTCTACGACTGCGAAGAGCGCGTGCTCGGCACCGACCCGTGCATCACCGACACCGACGGCGACGGGCTCCCCGACTTCGTCGAGTTCCACGGCGGCACGAACCCGATCGTGCCCGAAGATCTCGACGACACCGACCGCGACGGCCGCAGCAACGCCGAAGAGATTCTCGCGCACACCGACCCGAACTCGGCCGACATCGCGTTCGCGCAGAACCGCGGCTACGGCTACTTCATCAGCGAGACCGACCCGTCGGGCGACCCGATTCTCACCGACGACGGGCGCCAGTGTTACGACGTCGACGCGTACAACCTCACGCTCGTCGAGACCCTCTCGAGGCCGACGGTGCTGGGCCAGGTGCCGAAGGGCAACAACGAGCTGTACCTGTACTTCATGGTGGGGCGTGACAATGACCCGCGCGGTACGGGCATCGGGTCGGTGTTCGCGACCACGATTCAGTTCATTCCCCCGCAGCGGAAGCGCCCGAAGGGCATCGTGAACGTGGTGCCCGAAGACTTCGTGCTGGGTCAGTAGTTGAACATCGGCTGCGCGGTGCGCGTGAAGACAGCGACCTGCGTGCGCAGTTTCTACGGCTGAAATCACGGCGCGGAGCGAAGAAGGCGATCGCCGCTTCGATGCTGACGGCCTGCTGCTTCATGCTGCGTGACGAGGTGCCGTACAAAGAACGATCGGCGCCTCGTGCGGCGCCTGCAGGGTCTCGGCTGCGAGGTTGAGATCAAGCAGCCGGCCTGAGCCCGCTGCTGGCGACGAGCTTCTCAGTAGTAGCTCCGGGGCCCCGGTGATCGGGGATCGTGGCCCCCAGATCAATGGGTTGGCTCCACCCCAGCGTACGTTTCGAGATACCCGCAAACGCCCGACGGGAAACGAAACGGGGTTGGCGCGCAGGTTGCTGAAGGAGACG
>JAEUJP010000475.1 GCA_016793725.1 Myxococcaceae bacterium
ACGCGCTGGGCGCCATTCTGTTCGAGCTTCTCACGCACCAGATGCTCGCGAAGGGCAGCTCCACGATGGAGCTGCTCATGAACACGCGCGACGGCTGCGACGCCAACGCGCGGGCGCGGGCGCCACACGCCGACGTGGCGCCCGAGCTCGAGGCGCTGTGCGTGAAGTCGACGTCGCTGAGGCCTGCCGAGCGCCACGCCACGGTGCGTGAGCTGCACGACGCGGTCGACCGGGTGCTGGCGGGCGAGCGCGACCACGAGCTTCGGGCAGGGCTCGCCGAGCAGCACGCCGTCGAGGCGACGAAGGCGAAAGAGCTCGCCCAGAGCGATCGCACGAACGAGCTCGAGCACCGCAAGACGGCGCTGCGTGAGGTGAGCCTCGCGCTCGCGCTCGACCCGACGAACCGGCCCGCGCTGCGCACGCTCGTCGGGCTCATGCAGCACCCGCCCAAGACGATGCCGAAAGAGGCGCAGGCCGAGCTCGACGAGACCGAGAGCGAGGGCATTCGCAACGCGTCGCGCAGCTCGTTCGGGGCGTTCGCCGTCGTCGCGGCGGGCATGACGGGCATGACGTCGATGTACCCGTCGGGGTACTGCGCGATCACGGCGGCGCTGTTCTGGCTGGCGGCGGCTGCCGCCTTCCGCGTGGGCTTCTTGAGCCGCAAGCCGACGAGCCGCGGCACGCTGCCGTCGATGGTCATCAGCAGCCTGGCGATCGCCAGCCTGTTCTTCATCGATGGGCCGCTGACGGTGCTGCCCGCATTCGCGGCGGTGAACACGCTGTCGTTTCGGGTCGCGCTGAACAGCCGGTACCGGTGGCTCATCGTGGGGCTCGGCCTCGCGAGCGTGCTCGTGCCGCTCGTCGGCTCGTGGGTGGGGCTCCTGCCCGAGAGCTTCCGTTACGTCAGCGAGGGGCTCTTGCTGGTGCCGACGGGCATGGCTTTCGACCCGCACTACACGACGTGGGTGCTGCTGGTCGGGTTCACCGGCACCATCGTGGTGTCTGCGTTCGTGGTCGGCCGCATTCGGGCGTCGAACAACGAGCTGATGCGGTCGCGCGCGATGCAGGCGTGGAACCTGGCGCAGCTGCTGCCGCCCGAGGCCGCGCCGAAGCCGAAGGTGGTCGAGGCTTCGCCTGCGCCGTCGTGCCCCGTCGAGCAGCTCGTGCGGGCGTGAGGGCGATGACCGTTCTCTGCGTTCACTCGACCGGCACCGGCCCCTTCATGTGGGACTTTCTCGAGACGCCGGGCGAGAAGCTGCAGCCCCCGAACCTGGGCTACCCGCCGCTCGAGCCGGTGGCGCGCGGCGTGCCGGTGACGGTCGACGACGACGTGAAGCACCTGCTGGCGCAGCTGCCGGGCGATGGCACGTTCGACGTGGTGTCGCACTCGTACGGCGGCACCATCGTGCTGAAGGCGCTGGCGGCGCTGGGGCCGCGGGTGCGGTCGCTGTTCTTCGTCGAGCCGGTGTTGTTCGGGGCGCTCTTGCACGAGCCCGACGCGCCGGCCGAGGCGGTGAAGCAGGTGCGCGACATTCTCGACCACCCGACGTTCATCAAGGGCGACGCGACGACGGGCGGCGACGACGTGTGGCTCGAGGTGTTCATCGACTTCTGGAACCGGCCGGGCTCGTGGGCGCGGCTCAACGACTTCATGAAGGCGCACAGCCAGGCGATGGGGTGGAAGATGTTCAACGAGGTGCGCTCGGTGTTCCTGCAGGCGGGCCGCGTGAGCGACTACCCGCTGCCCAAGGTGCCGGTGACGCTGGTGGTGACCGAGCGCAGCCCGTCTTCCGAGCGCGCGGTCGTCGAGGCCATCGCACGGCACAACCCGCACGCCGAGCTCGTCGAGCTGAAGGGCACCGGGCACATGGTGCCGCTCACGCACCCGCAGAAGCTGAACGACGCGTTCGCGGCGCACCTCGCGAAGCGCTGATGATGGCCGCCGTCGTCTGGTAGGGTCGCGCGCCGATGCGCAAGCTCGGTGCTGCTGTGGTGGTGCTGTTGGCGTGCGGTACTCCCGGAGGTGGTGGCACCGGTGGCGGCTCAGGCACCTCGGGCGGCAGCGGCGGCTCGGGCGGTTCGTCTTCGGCGGGTGGTGCTGCGACTGCGGGCGGCACGGCGACGGCCGGTGGCGGCACGGCGACGGCCGGCGGCGCCGGCACCGCGGGCGGCGGCACAGCGACGGCAGGCGGCAGCGGCGCGACGGCCGGTGGCGGAGTCGGCATGACGTGGGTCGGCCCCGACGGCGGCATCTCGAGCCGCATGGGCTTCTTCACCACGAGCCGCGGCATGGGGCGCGGTGGCGACTTTCGCGGCGACGCCGGCGACGGCCTGACGGGCGCCGACCGGTTCTGCACCGAGCTCGCGGGCGCGATCGACCCCGGCCTCGGCGCGAAGACGTGGCGCGCGTACCTGAGCACCTCGAGCGTGACCGCGCGCTCGCGCATCGGCAACGGCCCGTGGCGCAACGCGAAGGACACGGTGATTGCGACCAGCGCCGCCAACCTGCACGACGAGGGTGGCATGAACGCGCTCGGGCCGACGACGAACCTCGACGAGGGCGGCAACGAGGTGCGCTTCACGAACCCCGGCAACGTTCACGACATTCTGACGGGCGCCAGTGCCGACGGCGGCAGCGATGATGACCACTGCAACAACTGGACGTCGAGCGCCACCACGTTTCAGGGCCGTGTCGGGCACTCGAATCGAAACGGCACCGGCGGCACTCCACCCACCTCGTGGAACTCGGCGCACGACAACCAGAGCTGCGCTCCGCTCGATGCCGGCGGCACCACCATTCAGCAGGGCGGTGGGCGCGGCTCGTTCTACTGCTTCGAGTCGAACTGACGACGCTGACAGCACGTCCGCGCGCGCCCGAGAAGCTGGTGCGACGACCGCACGCTCCATCGTGCGCACGACTGCAGGTGGGCGACCGAGTGGCTTCTTCGCGCACTGGGCCGAGACCTCGGGGGGCGCGGGTCACAGGGTCTGTCCGACGAGGTTCGGATTTCGTAGTTCTCTACGAAAAGCGGGCCTCGTCTGACAGACCCGGGAAAGTGCGCCCCTCAGGGGCGCGTTCGAGCCCGGGTCGCGAGCGCTCCGAACGCGAACGTCGCGAGCGCCAGCGCCCCATGGAGCCTGAGGTGCAGCGCCCTGTCGAGCGCGCCTGCGCCCAGCACGTCGTAGATGGGGAACGCCGCCGCCAGCGCTGCGACGCCCGCGACGACGTTCAGCGGGCGCCGCCCCGTCACGATGAAGAAGTACGCCGGCAGCAGGCACACCAGCGTGCTGCGCCAGCACAGCGGTGACCACAGCGCCGCCATGAACGTGCCCGTCGCCGCCACCTCGAAGTCCGTCGGCTTCCTCCACCACGCCCAGAGCACCCCGAGGAGCGCGACGCCGCTCACCGTCGCAATCACCACCGCCGGCCCTCGGCACGCCATCGCCCACACGCCTTGATTCGAGGCGCGGCACAGCAGCGGGGGCGTCGTCTGCGAGAGCAGGCCGAGCCACGCCTGGTGCTGCTCAAGCGCTCCCATCGGGCCGTACCTGAGCAGGGGAAGGCCGGCCCCCAGCGCGAGCAGCATCGCTCCGAAGCGCGCGACGCCCGCGCCGTCTCTGCGCACCAGTGCGACGAGCAGCACAGGCCCCACGAAGGTCACCTTGAGCAGCACCGCTGCCGCCGCCAGCCCCGCCGCGAGCCACGGCCGCTTTGCGCGCGCGAGCTCTGACGCTGCGAAGAGGCCGAGCACGAGCCCGTCGCTCTGTCCCAGGCTGAACAGCGCGTGCGAGTAGCTCGCGAGCAGCACCAGCGGCAGCCAGTGCAGTCGCTGCGCTCCCGACGCCTGTGCCGCCCAGTGAGCCGCGACCAGCAGCGCCAGCGCCGACACGAGCAGAAACAGCCCGCGGTGCCCGAGCGGCACGAAGAACGCCGCCGCCGCCGGTGGGTACTTGAAGGTCCGGTCCGTCCACTCTGTGCCGCTCTCGGCGTCGGCCGCCCGATACAGAGCCTCGCCCGCGATGAAGCGCTGCGCCGCCCGCTCGAAGATGGCGAAGTCGGTGTCGGCGCTCTTCAGCGCGTACGCGTGTAGCGCCAGCGCTGCGGTGAGCACCAGCCCGACGTGATGTCGCGCGACGAAGCCCCTCACGAGGGGCTCGTCTCTACTCCACCTGGAGCGGCTGCCCCGCGCTGATGCGCAGCGAGAGGCGGGCGGCCGCGAGCTCGGTGCGGGCCGAGATCTGGTTCACCTCGGCCGAGAGCAGGTCACGCTCGGCCGTGATGACGTCGAGCTGCGTCGCCGCGCCGGCTGCGTACCGGTCACGCGAGACCTGGGCTGCGCGCTCGTTCGCCTGCTGCTGCGCCTTCGCCGCCTCGAGCTTGTGCAGCGCCGCGTTCAGCCGCTGCCAGTCGCCGTGAATCTGGTCTCTCGCCACCAGGCGCGCCCGCTCGGTGCCGAGCACCGCGATGTTCTCATTCGCCGTCGCTGCGCTCATGCCCAGAAACGTCGGCGCGTCGAGGCGCCACGAGATGACCACGCCCGCGTTGTACAGGGCGTTGCGACCCTGGAAACCGGCCGCATTCGTCAGGCGCTCGGTGAACTGTGCGCTGACCGTCGGCAGCACGGCCAGCCGCTGGGCCGTCGCGAGCCGACCCTGCGCCTCGGAGTCGCGATCGGCCGCGCGCACCTGCGGCAACTGGTCGACGTTCTGTTCGAGCTGCTCGAGCGGCTCGGCGGCGCGAATGTCGTCTTCGGGAAGTGTCGCCACGTCGCCCGGCTCGACACCCGTGAGCGTGCGCAGGCTGCGGCGAACGTTCGCGATGTTCGCCTCGGTGTCGGCGATGTACTGCCTCCGGCCCTGGGCCTCGGCGCGTGCCCGCAGCATCTCGAGCTCGGTGGCCGCGCCAGCCTTCGCGCGAATCTCTTGCAGCTCGGCCTGCGCATCGGCGACCTTGGCAGATCGCAGCGCCGACTCACGAACCGCGAGCAGGGCAGCGTAGCTGTACCAGGCGCTGACGACCTGCCGCTTCACCAGATCGCGCGTGGACGCTTCGCGGAGCTCGGCCGAATCGAGCAGCGACGAGCTCGCCATCGCCCGAAACCACCGAGTCGTATCGATGAGTGGGAGGTCGAAGCGGAACTGAGCATCGAGCTGGTTCTCGGCGATGATGGTGAGTGTCTGGCTCGGGTTCATCGGGTTGGGGAACGAGGCGGGGTATTGGTTGTTCGTCCACGAGCCCTGCGCAGACAGCGCTGGGAAGAGCGACGCGACTGACTGCCGGTATTCGGCGGCTGCGCGGTCGCGTTGCTCGGCCGACACGCGCCGGTCGACGTTCTGCTTGTCGGCCGCGTCGAGCAGCTCCTTCAAGGTGGCAGCCTGGGCCACCCCCGCCGTCAGCAGCATCACTGCGAGCAGCGCTCTCACTTGCCCACCTCCGCCGCGCCCGCGGGCGGTGTCGACGTGCGCGCCTCGACCACCGCCGCCCGCTTCGGAGGCGACGAGAACTGGAAGGCGCGCCGGAACGTCGCCGACAGGTGGTCGAGCCACGAGTACGCGACCGGCACCGCGAGCAGCGTGAGCAGCAGCGAGAACACCTGCCCGCCGACGACCACACCAGCGGTCGCGCGGTTGAAGCCCGCGCCGATGCCCTGCGCGATGACGAGCGGAATCATGCCGGCCACGAACGCGAACGTCGTCATCAGAATCGGGCGCAGGCGGTCTTTGTTGCCCTGAATGATCGCCCGGTGCCGCAGCTCGTCGTCGAGCGCACGCCACAGCGGGTCGCGCAGGTTGCCCGGGTCGCGCCGGTTCGGGGGGATGATCCACTGAAACAGCAGCGGCCACGGCGGGAGGATGATCATCGAGACGATGCCCGCCCACGTGAGCACCGTGTAGAAGACGTTGTCGCCCTTCTTCGCCTTCGCGAGCGCGCGATCGACCGCCGCCGCGTCGAGAATGCCCACCAGCTCTTCTTTCAGCGCCGTGCGCAGCTGCGCATCGGGCAGCGTTCTGTCGACCTTCGCGAACGCCGCCGCCAGCTGCGGCTGCCACTCGTCGCGCAGCGTGTCGGTGTGCGCCACCTGCAGAATGCCGTTCTTCTTCACCACCCCGAACAGCACGAAGATGCCGAGGAAGGAGTAGAGGTCGAGCGCCTGGCCGAACAGAATCACCGACAGAATCGCGAACGGCAAGGTCAGCGGCAGCGAGATGAGAATCGTCACCGGGTGCAGCCACGACTCGAACTGCGCCCCCAGAATCAGGAACATGAAGAGCATCGACGCCAGCAGGCCGAACACGAACGACTTGCCCGTCTCGGCCATCAGCTTCGTCTGACCCTGCGCCTTGATCGAGAAGCCCTTCGGCAGGTTCTCGGCCTGCATCGTCTTCAGAATCTGGTCGCCGAGCTCACCTTCACTCGCGCCCGGGCCCGCGTTCGCCAGAATCATCACCTGCCGTTCTCGCTGGTAGCGCGAGATGGTCGACAGGCCTTCGTCTCGGCCCAGCTTCACCACGTCGGCCAGCGCCACCATGCCCACCTTGCGCGAGGGCACCGTGATGAGCTGCAGCTGGTCTTCGTCGGTGCGGTACTGCTGCGTCGCCCGCAGTCGCACGTCGTACTGCTCGCCACCCTCTTCGTAGCTCGACACCTTCTGGCCGGCGACGAGCAGCTGCAGCGCGTTCGCGATGTCTGCCACCTGAACGCCCAGGTCGGCCGCGCGGTCGCGGTCGATGGTGACGGTGATCTCGGGCTTGCCCGTCACGAGCGACGAGTCGACGTCGACCGCGCCCGGCAGCGCCTTCACCTTCGGCATGATGCTCGCCGTCGCCTTCTCGAGCACGTCGAGGTCGGGCCCCGCAACGACGTACTGAATGCGCTGCGTGGCCTGGCCGCCGCCGAACTCGTTCACGTCGGCCACCGTCACCCGCAGGTCGGTCGGCAGCGCCGGCAGAATCTGGTTGCGCACGAAGTCTTTGATCTCGGCCTGCGTGCGCTTGCGCTTGTCGGGGTCGACCAGCTTCACGTAGATGCGCGCCTGGTTCGGCGTCTTCGCCGGGTCGTCGCCGACGGTCATCATCGTCGCCGTCACCTCGGGCACCTCACGAATGATGCGGGCCACGCGCGCGCCGATCAGCTCGGTCGACGCCACGCTGCGGCCTTCGGGCAGGCGCACCACCACCTCGAACTGCGCGCGATCGTCGATCGGCAAGAAGCCCTTGCGCGCCGCCTTGCCCATCGGCACCATCGACGCGATGGCG
>JAEUJP010000519.1 GCA_016793725.1 Myxococcaceae bacterium
CGATGTGACTGTCGGCGATGAACGCCGGGTGCAGCACGCGCAGCTGCTCGAAGCCCACGCGGTCGAGCGCGAGGTCGGTCACCGTCACCGTCACCTGCGACGCCAGCGGCGGCCGGTACGCGAGCTCGACGAACGAAGCGCCCGGCGCCACGGTGATGCGGCTGAGCGCGGCGCCCGTGCAGCCGGCCGCGAAGAACTGGCCGCCACCGCCGAGCTCGAGCTCGAGCGTGCGCGCCGCGAGGCCGGGCACGCCGCCGTCGCCGCTCGCTTCGAGCTCGATGCGCACGGGCGCGCACAGCCCGCCGACGAGCCGAGCCGTGGGAGGCACCAGCACGAGCTGCCCTGCCGGGCGCACACGCGTCGTCACCGAGACGGCGTCGGCGCGGAGCTCCCCCGTCCACTGTTCGTTCATCGCCGTCGCCCCGATGGCGAGGGCCGCGGTCTTCACGCCGCGGTAGTCGCGCGCCGTCGCGCAGACGAGCTCGCCGTCGACGTACAGCGCGCAGCGGCCAGCGGCAGTGCCGAGCCCTTCCATCGAGAGTTCGACCGCGTGCCACTCGTTCTCGGGCCAGGGGCGGCGGGGCGCGTTGCAGCCCCTCGACTCCATCGTGGCGTCGGCGCACTTCGCCGACACGGCGCCATCGCGCAGCAGCGCCTCGGCGAGCGTGAACCCCGCCACGTTCGTGCTGTAGACGACGACGGCGTGCGGGCCGGTCGGGCCGCCGTTCGCGTCGAGCCACAGCCACGACCTCACGTACACGTCGGTGTCGGTGACGACGAGGTCCCTCTCGACGTACCGGCCGAACTGGCCGTTCGTGGTGCCGTTGTCGGCGAGCGAGAGCCCGACGCCGTACCGACCTGCGTCGGTGAGCCCAATCACGTGGTCGAGCGTCGGGCCTTCGATTCGCCACGGGCCGCCGTCGGGCCCGGCGAGCACGCGGCCCTCGAAGTCGTCGGCGAACAGCACGCCGGCGTCGGCGACGGTGCGCGCGGGCGGCAGGCACGCGGTCGCCCCTTCACACCAGCCGCCGCGGCAGCCCAGGCCCTGCGGCGCGCAGTCGGCGTCGCCGTCACACGTTCGGCACTCGAGCGAGACCGGCCGGGGGCACGCGGCAGCGAGCAGCGCGAGCAAGACGGGCGCAGCGGTGAGGGGGCGCATCAACCGCAGGCAAGGTAGTCAATCGCCCTTGGCGCGACCACCTTTGCGCTTCGGCTCGAGGCCGTGCCGCTGCATCTGCCGGTACACCTGGCTGCGCGAGAGGCCGAGTCGCCGGGCGGCCTTCGCGACGTCCCACCCGTGCTCGTCGAGGGCGGCGGCGAGCAGGCTCTTCTCGACGTCGCTCAACACCTGCTCGCGCGCGGCGGCCGGGGCTTCGACGGTGCCGGCGCCGACGCCCGTGCGGTACCGCTCGACGGCGTTCTTGAGCTCGCGAACGTTGCCGGGCCAGGGGGCGCGCTCCCACGCGGCGAGGGTGACGCCGTCGAGGTTCACACCTCGCTCGGCGGCGAAGTGCTCGGCGAGCAGGCGCACGTCGCCGGTGCGCAGCCGCAGCGGCGGCACGTCGATGACGACGACGGCGAGACGAAAGAAGAGGTCTTCACGAAAGGTGCGCTCGCGTACGCGCTGCTCGAGGTCGTGCTGGGTCGAGCTCACCAGCCTGAAGCTCGAGGTTCTCGCCTCACCGCCGCCGAGCCGCGTGAAGCGGCGTGTCTCGAGCACGCGCAAGAGGCGCACCTGCACGTTCGGGTCGAGCTCGCCCACCTCGTCGAGAAACAGCGTGCCGCCGTCGGCCTGCTCGAGGGCACCGGCGCGGCTCTGGCTGGCTCCGGTGAAGGCGCCCTTCTGGTGCCCGAACAGCTGCGAGTCGACGAGCTCACCGCCGGCGTGACCGCCCTCGAACGTGACGAACGGGCCTGACTGGTGCAGCGCCCGCGCGGCCGCCTCTTTGCCGGTGCCGGTCTCGCCGCGCAAGAGCACCGCGACGTCGGCCTTCGCCACGCGCGCGAGCTGGGCGCGCAGCTGCACCATCGCCGGGCTGTTGCCGAGCAGGCCTTCGATGATGGGCCCCTGACTCTCGGCGTCGGCGCCGCTGAAGCGCAGCAGCGTCTTGCCCACGCGCACCGTCGCGCCGAGCGGCACGAGCGCTTCGCGAATGCCCGCGCCCAGGTACCAGGTGCCGTTGCGCGAGCCGAGGTCTTCGACGCGCACGCCGCGCGGCGTCGCTTCGACGCTCGCGTGCCGCCTCGAGAGCGTGACGTCGGCGATTCTGATGTCTGCCTCTTCGCTGCTGCCCACGACGAGCGCGCTGTCACCGAGCACATGGCGGGCAGAGACCCCCTTCCCCGAGAGCACCTCGCAGAAGATGACGCCCGGCGAGGCCGCCGCCCGGTGCGTGACCGAGGCCGTCTGCTCGCCGCTCATCGCTTCTCTTTCGGCTCGAGCGCCACGGTGATTTTCTGCTCTTCGCCCGCGCTGAGCTTGAGCTTTCGCTCGACCGTGCGGTAGTCGGGGTTGGTCAGGCGCAGCGTGGCGGTCGGTGTCTCGACCGAGATGCGGCCGAGCGGCGTCTGGCCGATGCGCTTGCCGTTCAGCTCGACGTGCGCCCAGGGCGTGGCTTGCACCGAGAGGTATGCGGGGGAGGCGAGCGTTTGCGCCGGCGGCGCTCGGTTGGGTCTTCGCGCGGGCTTGCGCGTCGGGGCCGGCTCGGGCTCGGGCTCGGGCTCGGGCGCTGCGAGCTGCGGCTCGGGTTCGGCGGGCTCGGGGGGCGCCGGGGGTGGTTCGACCGCAGCGACCACGGGCGCCGGAACCGGCGCTGGCGTCGCTGGCCACGACAGAAAGGCGACAACCGCACCGAGCACGCACGCGGCGGCGAGCGCCACGAGCACACGCGACTGCTTCTTCGACTTCGGCTCGGCCGCGATGACCGTCTCGCCCGCGAGCAGCGACTTCGCGGTCAGCACCTCGAGCTCGTGCGGCGCGGTGCCCTGCGGCGTGGCGACCGGCTGCGCGTCGCCGAGCATGCGCAGCACGAGCCCTTTGAGCTCCTGCTGGCGCGCCTCGAAGTCACCGCGCGGAATTGCGTCGAGCATCGCGGCGGCGTTCGCGAAGCGGGCCTTCGGGTCGGCGGCCATCGCGCGCGTGATGGCGTCGACGAGGGGCGCCGGCAGGTCGGGCCTGCGCTGTGCCAGCGGCACCACGTCATGGCGCAGCACGTCGGCGGTCGGGTCGGTGTCGCCTCCGCGCGAGAACGGCGACTCGAGCGCGGCGAGCCGGTACAGCGTCACGCCGAGCGCGTAGACGTCAGAGCGCTGGCTCGCCGAGGCGCCGCGCAAGACCTCGGGCGCCAGGTACGCGAGCTTGCCGCGCACCTCGCCAGGCGCGGTGTTGCTCTCGTCGCCGCGCACCTTCGCGATGCCGAAGTCGGTGAGCTTCACCTCGCCGAGCCGCGACACGAGAATGTTGCTCGGCGAGATGTCGCGGTGCACGACGTCGAGCGGCTGACCCTGCTCGTCTTTGAGCTCTTGCGCGTAGCGCAGGCCCTCGAGCGTCTGCCGCGCGACGTGGCAGAGCACCTCGGCGCTGATGCGCTCTTCGGCCGCGCGCGCCTTCGAGACGAGCGCGCTCAAGGTCGCGCCCTCGACCAGCTCCATGGTGAGAAAGTAGCGGCCGTCGATCAGGCCCGCGTCGAGCACCTGCACGATGTTCGGGTGCTGCAGCCGCGTCGCGAGCCGAACCTCGCCGAGAAACAACTTCTGCAGCCGCGGGTCGTCGGCGACGTGCTGCAGCATCAGCTTCAGCGCGAGCGGCTTCTTGAAGTCACCGACGCCGGTCTGCTCGGCGACGAACACCTCGCCCATGCCGCCCGAGGCAAGCCGCCGCCGCACGACGTAGCGGCCGAAGGTAGACGTCGGAGTCACGGGACGAGGCGGAATCTACCGCTAGACGACGATGAGCTGCAGCGTTGGGTCGAGCCTGCCGAGGTCATCGGGGTCGCTCGTCACGACGGCCTGCCGCATTCGGCGGGCGCAGATGACGACATGGGCATCGACGAGGTCGGCCGTGCGCGTCGCGGCGAGCAGCAAGCCCACCTGCGTCGCGTCGATGCCCCCCAACGGCACGAGGTCGGTGTCGGGCTGTCGAACGAGGCGCGAGAGTCGCACCTGCCGGCCCGGACTTCGAATCGTCTGGGCGAGCGCGGTCGCCGGAACCGTCATACCAACGGCATCACTGCACCACCAACACCACCGCGACGATGCCGAGCGCGAGCGCAGTGCCCGCGAGCGACCAGCCGACCGCCGCGTTGCGCTGAGCCGCTGCGTTCCACCCGTTGATGGAGTCGGCGCGCTCGAGCCTCGCCGGGCTGCGGAAGGCGAGGCCCAGCAGCACACCTCCGGTGACACCGGCCGCCACGCCCGCGGCGCCGAGCACGACCGGCAGCCAGCGCGGCGTGCGCGACGGCGACGACCTCGCGGCCACCGGCACAGCGGGCGCTTCAGCGGGAGCCATCACCGACAGCTCGAGGTGCGCCAGGAGCCCGTTGCTCGCATCGAGCGCATCGAGCAACAGCCGCTGCGACTGTGACGACGGCGTCACGCGCAGGCGGTGGTCGACGACCGGCACTGACGGGCCCTCTACCAGGCCTCGCGGCCCGTCTTCGAGCCGGCGCACGCGCCTCACCAGCGACCACGGGTCGGTCACCTTCACCGTCACTTCGCCGTTCACGTCGCTGCGCGCCTCTTCTTCGAGCGACACCGACGGCTTCGGCCACACCTGGGCCTTCGCGCGCGCGAACGCCTCGATGACCTTCGGCGCCGCCGACGGCTGCGGCGCGTGCACGTCGTCTTTCAGCAGCCGCGCGTAGACCGAGACCGCTTCTTCCGTGCGGCCGAGCGCGAGCAGCGACTGCGCCCAGAGGTCGAAACCTTCGCGGCGCTCGTCGGTGGTGAGGCGGGGCTGATCCATCGCCACTGCCAGCGCCCGCGCAGCCGCCTCGAACTCGAGCGCCGAGAAGCGCGCCCGGCCGTCGTCGAGGTACGGGTTCGCGGCGAGCAGGGCGAGTACGGCCGCGTTCAGCACGGCCTCGCGTCTTAGCCCATCACCGGCCCCGTATAGAGCCCCGGCAGCGGCGTGCGCTTGCCCGCATCGCTCAGCCACTGCGCGCGGTCGTTGCGCCCATTGAGCGCGTTCGCCGTGTACAGCCCGAAGCCCGTCGCGCCCGGCTTCTGGTAGTCGGCCGACGACAGCCCCATCGCGTTGAAGAACGTCACCAGCAGGTTGTTGATGGGCAGGCCTTTGCCCTGTGCGCGGTAGTCGATGAAGTTGCCGGTCGCCAGCCGACCGCCCGCGCCGCCGCCCACCACGATGGGCATGTCGACCGTGCTGTGGTGGTTGCCGTTCGCCGCGCTGCCGTACTGCATCGTCCAGTACACGATCGAGTTGTCCAGCAGCGTTCCCCCCACGTCTTGAATGCCGTCGAGGTGGCTCATGAACCACGCCGCGTGCCCGGCCGCCGCGCGGAAGTCGGCGAGCAGCGCCCCCGAGATGGTCGTGCCGAACGTCGCGTGGTGCTCGGCGTGCCGCGTGTTGTAGCCCTCGCTCATGCCCAGCATCACGCTGCCGACGCGCGTCAGGTCGCACGCCATCGCCGCCGCCAAGATGCGCAGCTGCGTGCGCACCAGCGCCGCGTTGTCGCTGCCCGGCTCGGTCATCGGCCCCGCACACACCGGCGGAGCCACGGTCATCGTCGAGCGCGCCTCGCGCTCGAGGTCGTCGATCAACGCCACGTACGCATCGAGCTTGAGCTTGTCTTCCGCCGACAGCTTCGGGCTCGCCCGCACGCGCCGGTAGTCGGCCCCCACCGCCTGCACCAGCGCGAGCTCGCGCCCGTCGGTCATCGGCATCTGCGCCACGCCGAAGCTGCTCATGAACACGTCGAGCAGCGCCGAGGTCTGCTTCAGCGGCGACATCATCTGCACCGCGTTGCCGTTGTACCGCCAGCTCACCGAGCGGCTGCGCGAGTAGTCGTCGGTGGTCAGCGGGTTGATGTTCACCAGCTTGCGCGCCGCCGCCACCTGCGTCGGGTACACCTTGCCGCTCTCTGACAGCACGCAGTCGACCGACGCGTTGCCCGACTCGGGCGGGTAGCCGTCGCCGTCGAGCCCGCTCGCGTAGCCCGACGCGCACGTCGCGAAGCAGTACTGGTGGTTCGGGTTGTTCACCAGCACGTCGACGCCGCGCAGCACGTTCAGCTTGCCGCGCACCGCATCGAACGCCGTGCCGAGAATCGGCGACAGCGCGCCCGACACGCCGCTCAGCGGCCGCAGCGCACCGCTCAACCCGCCGTAGAACATCTCGGGCGTTGGCCCGTACGGGTTGAGCAGCTGCACGTAGCGCCGCGCCGGCGTCATCGCCTGCGCCTGGGCGGCCTTCGGCAAGAGCGACGTCAGCGTGGGCAGCGACAGCACGGCGCCGCCGAGCCCGCGGAGGAAGAAGCGTCGGTTCATGGTGCGCTCCGGTAGAAGAAGTCATCGGTCGCGACGAGCTCGAGCACGACGTCGCGCAGCGAGCCGCTCTTCGCCTGCTGCTCGGCGTTCGCGAGCGCGCAGCCGTCGGCGGCCTCGAAGTTGGCCAGACGGAAGAACTCGAAAGCGCGCTGCGTGAAGCACGCTGCGGCCGTCGGGCTCTTCGCCATCGCGGCGGTGAGCTCGTACGAGTCGGCGAGCACCCTCGGCCCGCCCGTCGAGTCGATGCGCGGCTTCTCGACGCGCGTGTCGAGAGGGCGAAAGCCGGCCGGCATGCCGGCGGCGTCGAACAGCTGCTCGCTCGTGCGCGGAGCGCCGGTTTGATCGAACCCCTCGAACGAGAAGCCCAGCGGGTTGATGAGCCCGTGGCAGCCCGTGCACGCCGCCGCGCCCGTCAGCAGCGTCACGCGCTCGCGGTTCGACTTGTCTTCCAGGTTGCCGACCTCGGTCATGCGCGCGCTCACGAGCTCGGGGTCTGGCGTCGGCAGGTCGGTGCAGAGAAAACGTTTGCGCACGTGCGCGCCGCGCAAGATGGGGCTGGTGCGGTCTTGCGGCGTCGCGAGCAGCGCGGGCCGGTGCAGCAGCCCGGGGTGCCGCGGCGTCTGCACGAGCTGGCCGCAGCCCGCGCCCGCCGGAGCGGCCCCCAAGAACGTCACGCGGCGCACCTGAAGCGAGCGGCCCGCGGCGGCGTTGCGGAAGTAGAGGCCGACCTTCACCGCGGCGCCGGCGGTCAGCGTGAGCGGCGCGCTCACGATGCGCGTGCCGGGCGCGGCCGAGAACGAAGCGACGCGCGTCACGTCGTCGACGTTGAGCTGCAGGTCGAGCGCGACGCCGTCGGCTGCGGCGGCGACGACCTCGACCTCGACGCGGGTGGCGGCGAGCGTGATGCGACCGGCGGGCAGCTCCCAGACGAACCAGCCGCTCTGCGTGAGCTGCGCCGGAGGAGCCCCGCGCGCGGCGCCGTCGGCATGCCAGAAGACCGAGGAGTCGGTTGCGGGCAGCTCCTGCGTCGACGACGTCGCGCACGTGGCGCCGAAGATGCGGGCGACGCGCGGGCTCGAAGGCGTGGCGTACGTCGCGGTCATGAGGTCGGCGAAGGTGCCGTTCGTCGAGCTCCAGAAGACGTGCTCGCTGAAGTCGAGCGCCTCGGCCGCGAGCTCTTCACCCAGGCCCGCAGGCTCGACGCCGAAGAGGCGTGCGGCGGGCGCAAACGGGTCGGGCGCGACGCCCGAGTGCAGGTAGTAGCGAAAGAAGTCGCGCACGCGCTCGCGGCCGCGTTGGCTCGCGAGCAGGCGCTCGGCGTGGGCGCGCACCTGCTCGACCGAGCTGAGCTGGTCGGCATCGGCCGCCGCCTGCAGCATCGCGTCGGGCATCGAAGACGTCGTCACGTACGAGAGGCGCGAGGCGACCTCGTGTGGCGTGAGGCGAATGCGGCCACCGAGGTCGGCGCCGCCGTCTTCGAGGTGAAAGGTGAGGCTCGGCGACTGCAAGAGGCGACGGAGCACGAAGCCCAGGCCCGCCTCGCCGCCGCCCGACTGCGTGTAGAACGTGAAGAGCGTGTCGACCTCGGCGGTGTCGAGCGGGCGGCGCCACACGCGCGCGCCGAAGCCGGTGATGACGCTGCGCACGCACGTAGCGGTAAGCGGCGTGGTGGCGGTGCAGGCGCCGAGGCGCTGCGTGCGCTCGGCGGTGCTCGCGAGCAACAGCGGCACGGCGCGGCGCGCGACGGTGGCGAGCGTCGACGCCCACGTGGTGGGCACGGCGTCAGAGAGCGTCGAGAGCGACTCGAGCTCGTCGGGGGGCAGGCCGGCGAGCGGCTGCGCGACGGTCGCGTTGCCCATCACGGTCGTGCCGAGCAGGTCATCGAGCGTGCGCTGCAGCTCGAGGCGGCTCAGGCGGCGCAGCTTCTTGAACGTGGTGCCGCGCGCGAGCGGCTGCGTGCAGGTGAAGCGCGGGCCGGGCAGCGGCTGCTCGGGCTCCATCGGGTCGTTCGGGTTCAGCGGGTCTTGGGGCCCGTTCGGCAGGGTGGGCTCGCCCGTGACGGGGTCGACGAAGCGGCCGCCGAGCACCGCGCCATCACAGGCGGTGAGCGCGAGGCAGAGCACGATGAGGGCGCGAGAGCTCATGGGACCGCCGCACATCGCAAGCCAGCGGCCGTGCGAACCCGCGTTCACGGTGCAGTGCTTTCGAGCGGTTGCGCGACCGTGTGGAGCACCGAGGTGCCGAACTGCCTGCCCCTCGTCGCATCGATGCGAAATGCTCTGAAGAGCATGCCCTCGGCGAACTCACTGGCGTTCGCGCTGCGGTGAACAACAACTTTGAGGCCGATGTAAGAGGCGAGCCCATGACCCCTCACCTGCTCGACCGTCGTCGCTTCCTTCAGGCTGGCCTCGCGACGGCGACGGTGTTCGTCGGCTGTGGTCCGACTGGCAGCGGAGGCGGAACCGGCGGCGGCGGTGCAGCGGGAGGCTCTGCGGGCGGTGGTGCTGCAGGTGGCGGTGCAGCGGGCGGCGGAGCAGCAGGCGGCGGTGCAGCCGGCGGCGGCATGATGCCGATGCGCACGAGCAACCTGCTCAACCTCGGGCCGCTGCAGGTGATGGACGCGAACGGCGTTCGCCTGCCGGCCGGCTTCACGTCGCGCATCGTGGCGCGCACGGGCGAAGCGCCGGTCGCGGGCAGCGCGCTGTGGCACGGCGCTCCCGACGGAGGCGCCTGCTACCCGACCCCCGACGGCGGGTGGATATACGTGTCGAACTCGGAGCTGAGCGGCGGCGCGGGCGGCGTCGGCGCGCTGCGCTTCGACGCCAGCGGCGCGGTCGTCGGCTACCAGCGCATCTGCACGGGCACGTCGCGAAACTGCGCGGGTGGGAAGATGCCGTGGGGCCGGTGGCTCACGTGTGAAGAGAGCGGCGAAGGCGGCCAGGTGTGGGACTGTGACCCGACGGGCGCTCAGGCCGCGGTGGCGCGGCCGGCGCTCGGGCGCTTCAACCACGAGGCCTGCATCTGGGAGCCGACCGAAGGGAAGATGTACCTGACCGAAGACCAGCCCGACGGCGGCTTCTACCGGTTCACGCCGACGACCATCACGAACGGCGTGCCGAGCCTGGGCAGCGGCGTGCTCGAGGTGGCGCAGCGGCAAGGCGCGGGGCCGGGCGGCGCGGTGACGTGGCTTGTGGTGCCCGACCCGAGCGGAGCGATGGGGCCCTTGCGCACGCAGGTGGCGTGCACGCCGTTCGACGGCGGCGAGGGCATCGTGACGCACGGTGGCACGGTGTACTTCTCGACGAAGGGCGACAACCGCATCTGGGAGTACGACGTCGCGTCGCGCGCGCTGAACGTGTTCTACGACCAGGCGACGTCGGCGATGCCGTTCTTGTCGGGCGTCGACAACATCGAGCTGGCGGCGGGCGGCGACCTGCTCGTCGCCGAAGACGGCGCCGACCTCGAAATCATCGGCCTCACCCAGTCAGGCCAGGTGGTGCGCGTGGTGCAGCTCATCGGTCACGGCTCGTCAGAGATTGCGGGCCCCGCGTTCGACCCGAGCGGCACACGCCTCTACTTCAGCTCGCAGCGCGGCACGACCGGGGCTTCGTCGGGCGGCATCACGTTCGAGGTGACCGGGCCGTTTCACGTCTGAGGAGCCCCTCTCGCCTCGTAGGTGAGAGGGTCGGAGTGAGGGGGGTCACGTATCGATGCGAGCACGCATCGCGTCGAAGACGACCCGCCCGAGCTGCTCGTGAAGCCAGCCGTCGACGTTGGTGGTCGCGGTGACCTTCTCGAGCGACTCGGGGCTCTTCGCGTCGACGACGAAGCCGCCGAGGTACGCGGCGGTCTGCAGGTCGAACACGAGCAGCTCCACCGAGAGGTGGCCGGCCTGGTACGTCTTCGAGGCCTTGTCGGCGACGGGCTTCGTGAAGGCGCGCTTGCGAGCGACGGCGACGTAGCGCAGGGCTGCGCACCGCTTGAGCTCGTTGACGGCGTCGAACTGGGCGGCGGCGGCTTCGGGCGTGAGCTTCGTGAGCGCGTCGCAGCCCGAGAGCCGCCACCAGAGGTCGTTGCAGATGTGCGCGTCTTTGAAGCAGCCACCGAGCGACGAGAGCTGCTCGACGGTGATCAGCGTCGACGATTCCTTCTTGCCGCCGGGCAGCGCGAGCGTGTCGTGCGCCAGCGGTGGAACTTCGGCGATGGCCTTCTCGATCTTCGCCAGCGTCGCGAGGTTCGCCTTCACCTTCGTGACGGTGGGCCCGAAGTCGGGGTCGACGGCCGGGGCATCTTTTTTACAGGCAGCAGCGAGCAGAACGAGCGCAGAGAACAGGGTCTTCTTCATGAGCCGACAGTACGCTCAGGTTCCCATCACAGCCCGCTCGAAATCGTCGGGTCAGGCGGCCTGCATCGGTCGAAAGTCGATCTCCAACCGAACGCCGAGCGCCCGCGCGACCTTCTCGAGCGTCGCGATGCTGGGGTTTGCATCTGGGTGCTCGAGCTTCGCGATCGCCTGCTGAGTGACTCGCGCCCTCTTTGCCAGTTCGGCTTGAGTAAGTCCGGCGCCGGTGCGCGCCCAACGAAGGCCGAGCTTCACGGCGAGACTGGCGGGAATGTCGACCCACAGCACCCTTCCCTTCGGCCGAGCACGCGGCCGAGGGGGAACATCACCACCCAGCAGGTGGGCCTCGAGCCAACCCGTAAGAGCATCGAGCGCCTGGTCTTCGATGCTCTCTCCGGCCTCGGCTTCGGTCTGGCATCCCGGGCAGTCTGGGAACTCGGCCAGGGTGGCCCTCCCGTCCTTCGAGAGAATTGCTGCATATCGCACGTGCGTCGTTCCTTCCTCGACTGTCAGAGCTTCAGACCGGCTTGACGCTCGATGCTCTTGAGCGTGCCTCGCTTCAAGTCCTTCTTCGGGTGAGGCACCGTCACCACACCCACGGTGTCACGCTGCCATGCGCGAATACACCCTACAAACGCTATGGCCCGGCGAGCCTGTTCGTGGGGGTAGTTCTACGAATTCGTCGCAGCGCTTGGGCCCACGAACGGACTCGGCGGTCGCGCTCCGCACGCGCACGATCTTCACTGAGATCCATCGGGATCGGCTCCTCGATTTTTCGGAGAATTGCCAGTGCCGCGAGCTCATCACCCGTAGGCGGCGAAATCTTCGAGGCCGTTGCGGCGCAGTGAACGGCTCTCGCGAACGCGAGCTGTTCACGGCCCTGCACGCTGGCGGGATCGCGGAGCTGAGGACGCCACTCGACAGACGACGTCTGGAGTCGACGCACGATTGTTTCGAGGTCGCCCAGCGCCGTCACGGCCCCATCGACCTTCTTTCGCTCTTCGAAAGTAAGAAGCCCTCCGTCAGATGCGCGGGGATCGCTGACTCCTGACATCTCGGCGAGAAGCAGCACCCGCAGCTGATGCGCAACACGACGCGCCGCGCTCAGAAGTCCCCGTCTGTAGTCCGCCGGTTTCAGCAGGTCTGCCGCCGTACCGCGCATACAACTGCCGAACTGAAGCGGGAGGATTCAGCACAACCGCGGCTCGCTTGGCCGCCAACCCGTTCAACGGGTTCTTGATGGCACCGCTGAGCTTGCGCCCATCGGCGGCAGTGGAGTCTGCCGCTCGTACCAGCGGATTCGTTCTTCGCTTCGGCCCAGGTTTCGCCATCGAGTTTCACCTACCCAAAAACGCGCCTCTGCTGCAGCGCCGCGACCTACGACATTGTCACGGCGCGCACGGCTCGAACGTCACCGCCACCACGTGCGCCTCGACGTCGGGCGCGCCCCGCTTCACCTCGACGCGGCACTTCGCCCGCCGCGACAACTTCTCCTGTGCGAGCAGCACGGCGGCCTCCACGTACGGGCCGCTGATCAGCTCCGTCACTTCCTCAGGTGCCCCGGGCGCGAACGTGTACCGCTCACCCAGCACCGGCAGCTTCACGTCGAGGTAGCCCACGTCGCGCAGCCGCTGCTCCAGCTGATCCACCGGCGCGTCCGCGCGCAGCCCCGCCGTGAAGCACCGCTCGACCTCTTCCGGCAGCCCCTCCAGCCCGCTCGGCCGAACCTCGCGCGGCGGGTACTGCCACTCGTCGGTGCCCGCCACCAGCCGGCACCGGTCTCCCGGCAACAGCAGTGGTCGCTCCGAGCGCACGTACTTGAGCCCACATGCACACCCCACCAACATCACCAGCAAGAGCAGGCGCATACGGCCCCACTCTACGCCGTGAAAAGGAATCGAAGTGCCCGTGTCTCCCCAGCAGACATGCACACCGAAACCGCTCAGCACGCCGAGTCACCCGCCCGCCCCCGCCGCAGCAGCCGCTTCACCGAGGTGTACTCGCCCGGCGCCTTCATCGGCGCCGGCACCCGTTACTTCCTCGGTCGCTCGTTCATGTTCTGGCAAGACGGCACCCGCGCGCTCGGCGTTGCACTGTGGGGCCGCCCGGTCGAGGCCGACATCGACGAGCTGATTCCCTTTCTCGACCTCGCCGCCGCGCCGCGCTTCAAAGACCACGCGAACATCATCGACGCCCGCCTGCTCGAGGCCGCCGACGTGCTCGCGTTCAGCCGCCTGCTCGCGTACCTCGTCGACCGCCGCCACGTCTTCGGCCCCAACGTGCGCCGCCAGGCCATTCTGCAGCCCGGCGGCCTCACCGGCGCCGTCGTCTCGGGCACCTTTCAGGTCGCCCGCCTGCCCTACACGTTCGAGACCTTCGACGCCGTCGCCGCCCCCGCCTTCGAGTGGTGCGGCCTCGGCGACCTCACGGCCTCGTACGAGGCCTGGCTCGAGGAAGCGACCGACGTGCCCGCCGTCGTGCGTCAGGTGCGCGCCGCCCTGCGCGAAGACAACCGGCTCGAGCTGCACGCGCTCGCGAAGAAGCTCTGCACCTCGGCCCGCACGCTGCAGCGCCGCCTCGAAGACGCCGGCACCTCGATTCGCGAGCAGCGCGACCTGCAGCTCAACCTGCATGTCGAGCACCTGCTCTCGGGCACCGACTTGGACCTCGAGGCCGTCGCTCGCAGCGTGGGCCTGAGCTCGGCCTCACACCTCGTGCGCCGCTTTCGCGAGAGCCACGGCACCACGCCCGGCGAGTGGCGCGCACGGCGTCAGAAGCAGGTCGAAGCTGCGCTCTGAGCCGCGGCCACACACGCTGCCGACCACGTGCTTGAGCAGCACGACTCGAAGCCCGGCGTCGTGCACACGACGCCCACGCGGCAGTCGCACTCGGGGTCGAGCGGCGCACCCGTCGAGCTCGGCGCGTGCGCGCAGGGTGGGAAGCACGTCGTGTAGTCCTGCCCCTCGCGCTGCGTGTCGACGATGCGCGGCACGCCCGTCGCCGCGCTCTCGAGGAAACACTGGTACTGGTGCTTCACCTGCGACGACTGAAAGACGAGCTCGTGCCCGTCTTGCCGCGGGTAGGCGGGGTAGTTGTTGGCCCCGTAGATTTCCCACATCGGGAAGCAGGCGCCACCGACAGGCCCGATCATGGTCGCCCAGACGGGCTCGACCCAGCCGTAGAAGAGCCCGTTCCACGGGTGGAAGACGGCCGGCAGAATGGGAACCCACGGCCTCGGCGAGAACAGTTCGAGCAGGCCCTGACTCATGTGGAACAGGTAGAACCACACGTCGGCGAACTCGGTGCACATCCACGGGTCGGGTATGCCGTAGCGCGCGCCGTGAGGCGCGAGGCCGAGCTCGCCGTTCGAGTGCTGCACCACCAGAGACTTCTTCACGGCGGGCAGCGCCGTGAATTGGCCCAGACCACTGCCCGCCGCGGCGCCCGCACTCGAGCCCCAGCCCGCGAGCGACTGCAAGCGGTGATACGGCATGAAGGTCGAGAAGTCGTGACCCCGATGAATCGGCCCGCGGTCGTCGAGCCAGCGCTGCGGCCCCGTGCGGTCATCGTAGGCCGCGAGCCGCGAGTCGGCAGAAGGCTCGCCTTCGCTGGTGTCGAGCCGCCGGTCAGCCAGGCCGAGACCCAGCGCGAGATTCGCCGGGTTTCCCACCGGCGGCGGTATGTAGTGGTCGAGCACGCCCTGAAACTGCAACACAGTCTGCGCGGGCGAAGCACCGACCAGACGATCTGCAACGACTCGGCTGTAGTTCTGCGTTTCGCCGAGATTCTGAGACATTTGAAAGGCATTGAGCATCGGGTCGTGGGCTCCGAGTGCGGGCCGATTGAGCATGACGCGGCTCTCGACCAACTCTCGAATCGTCATGTATCGATTCGCCAAAAACGTGGTGTCGAGCACATCGACCTCTGGTGGAAACTCGAACGAGGGCAGCGACTTGTAGAGCACGTTCATCAGCATGCTTCCCTGGGCTCCACCGAGAATGGCGTACTTGAAGATGGGGGCCCCCGCCGTGGTACCGAAACCGCCCGGCCACGTCGGAGGAAAGACGGCCGACATCACCAGTGGCCCGATGTGCGCGCCGTTCGAGTTGCCCATGTACGCCAGACGGGTGAGGTTGAACTGCATTCGTTCGCTCGGGTTTCGTGGCTGTGCCGGCCCGCAGTTGGCACGCGCCGCGGCATAGCTCCCTGGCCCGACGTTCGGGCCGAACACGCTCGTGGTCGTGTACAGCGCGTCGAGACCCTGGTGACTCGTGCCGTTCAGGTCGACGAGCGGGCGGTCCTCCAATGCGCACGGCCCGGGGCTGGGAGGCGGCGAACCAGGCAGTGGCCCGCGAATCGTGCATTGCCTCACATCGAGCAGGTCGGGGTGCTCGTTGATGTACCGAAGGGTCAGCGCACCGACGACGGCGATGTCGAGCCCCGCTTCGCGCACGTTGTCGCGCATCTTCTCGAGATTGAAGACATCGTAAAGCTTGCCGTTCTCGCCGCCGGTTCCCCAACTCCAATCCCACAAATACTGATCAATCGCGCCGTGCGTGATTTTCCTCACTCCGCGCTCGCGCCTCCAGCCACCGACGTGATTGTCGACCTGAACGCCTGCCCAACCCGCGCGCGCGAAGTGCAGCGCAGGGCCCGCTCCGGGCTGCCCGAAGGCGGGGCCGAGGTCATCGGGGCTCGCACGGTATCGGAGCACGTCATTGGTGGGTGAGCGCGTCACCAGGGGCACGTCGCCGCCGCCGCCGCTGCGGCTGAACACCACCACCGGCCAGCCTCCCGCCGGCATCGGCTTGCGAGGAATCGTGACGAAAATTCGTACCGCTCGTGACTCACCGAGCCGCGCCGGCACCTCGGTCGCCGGGTCGGTGTACCAGCGCCCGCCCGTGGCAGAGTTGTCGAGGTCGGGAAGGTACAGGGGCAGCTGAATCGTCGACTTGAAGACACAGAACTCGTTGAACACACCGCCCGAGTGCATGAGCCGCCTCACTCCGTTCTCGTCGACTTGCGTCGGCACACCGGGTGGCAGCGTCACCCCGGTGACGTCGGTGCCGTAGTCGGGCCCCGAGTTGGGAATGCCCCAGTTGAGGCCTTCGAGCCCTCGCGACCATGGGTCCAGCCCGGGGTTGGTCGGGTACTCCGCAGAGTTGCTCTCTTCGAGCGTGAAGTAGCTCGCGGGGTCGGGGTTCGGGAGCATGAACGGAAAGTTCAACGTCCCATCGAGCGTCTCTGGCCGTGTCACGTCGCGCTCGCGCACCTGCAGCGCACTGGCGACCGCACGATTGAAGCCTTCGGTCGGGCTGTGCGTCGCGAACACGGTGATGCCGACGATGTCGTTCACCGCCGACGGCGAGTACTGGCCCGGCCGCGACCCGGTCTCGAGCGCCGTCAGCGCCGAGCGGTACTGCAGCCACACGTACTGGGCCATGCCGGCCGGGCGCCTGGGCACCATCAACTGCGTCAGCGATGCAGGTCGCGTGAGCGGCGCGCCGCCCGAGCGCACACGGTTCGTCACCACCAGCGCGTAGAGCGCGTTCGGCTGCAGCGGCACGCCCTGCACCGGCGTCGCCGACAGCGTCGGCACCCCGTCGATGACGTCGTAGCTCGTCACGATGGGGTACAGCCGCAGGTAGTCGGGGTTCGGAGGCCCGAAGGTGCCCGTCGGGCCCTCGGTCAGCCGCTTCACGTTGATGAGGTACACGCTGGGCCCCGCCCCGCCCGAGACGGCCTGCACCGTATTCACCGACGCAGTCGTCGCGGCTTCAATCTGCGACACGCTCGGCGACGGGGTCGGCAGTGACGCGGCGTCGATGGCCCCACCTTCGACCCGCAAGTAGATACCCGTCGTCGTCGACCAGCCCTGCTCGTACGTCGGCAGTGTTCTGGCCGAGACCGAGCGGCGAATGTCGGCCATCGGGTGAACCAGGTTCTGAATCGCGATGGTGCCCAGCGTCCACCCCTGGTCGATCAGCGCCGGCCAGCGCTCGCTGCTCACCGAGCGGTCGGCATCACCCGGGAGGCAGTCGGGGTTGATGCGCACCGGCGCGTCCCACATCAGCCGGCCTCGCGGCGGCAGCGTCGCCTGCGTGCTCGGGTAGCCGGCGCCACAGGGCGTCGTGAAGTCCATTCGCACGTTGGTGGCGAGTGCCTCTGAGGCGAAGCAACAGCTGAGCGCGACGAAAAGAAGAGCTCGGTTCATGCGTGTGCCCTCTAGAAAGACGTGACCCAGACGGGCGTCGACCTCGGCGTCGTGGTGCCGTCGCCCACCTGACCCTGCGCGTTCGCACCCCAGCACCCGAGCTGCGGCGCGCCGCTGCGAGCGGCGCAGACGTGAGCCCGCTCGGTCGACACCTGGCTCACCCCGACGGCGGGTGTTGCGCGAAACGGCGTCGCGCGGTTCACGCTGCTGCCGTCGCCGAGCTGCCCGAGGTCGTTCGCGCCCCAGCACGTCAGCGCACCGTTGCCGAGTATCGCGCACGTGCTGTGGCCCCCGGTCGCCGAGAGCGCGACGGCGCGGCCGACCCCGAGGCTCGCCGTCTCGCTCACGCACGTCGCGTCCCAGCTCGTCGCGCAGCAGTACGCGTCGGCCGCGCACACGGCGGTCGCCACCTGGTTGCAGCCCGAGACGAGCGCGGCGCCCGTGACCGTCACCGCGTGTGCACACCCCGAGTCGGTGGTGAGCACCGGGCTCAGCCGCGTCGTCGTCGTGTTGTCGCCGAGCTCGCCGAACCCGTTGTACCCGAACGTCTGCACCCGCCCGTCGTCGAGCAGCACCGCCGTGTGGTACCAGCCCGCGCTCACCGCGACGGCGCGCCCCGCGAGCACGGGCGTCGCCGACGCGTAAACCGTGTTCGTCGTGTTGCCAGTGCCGAGCGCGCCGTAGCCGTTGTAGCCCCAGCACCGCAGCGTGCCGTCGGCCTTCAACGCACAGCCGTGGTACGCGCCGAGCGCCACCTGCACCGCGCCGTCGAGCGGCTTGCCGGCTTCGATGAAGACCGGCACCGGCGTGTTGCGCTGGGTCGTGCTGCCGTCGCCGAGCTGACCGAACACGTTGTGGCCCCAACATTTCACCGCGCCATCGGCGAGCACCGCGCACGCGTGGTCGCCGCCCGTCGCCACCTGCTGCACGTCGCCGAGGCCGGTCACCGATGCGGGCGCGGTCTGCACGCCGAGCACGCCGTTGCCGAGCGCGCCGAGCGTGCCGTTGCCCCAGCACAGCACGCGGCCGCGCTGCGTGAGGGAGCAGCTGAACGCGTTGCCGCTGTCGACCGTGAGCGGCCACTCGCCTCCGGGGAAGATGGCGGCGTAGCCGGGCGTCAGCCGCGGAGCGCTGGTCGCGCCCGTGCCGAGCTGACCGCTGGCGTTCAGGCCCCAGCACTTCAATCGGCCGTTCGCGCCGTCGCCGTTCGCGTTCACCTGGCACGTGAAGCCGGCCCCGCCCGAGCTGAGCGCCTTGGCTCCGAGCACCGGCTTCCCGAGCGGCACGAGGTACGCCGTGTCGGGCCCGCGCGGCGCGTCGGTGCCGTCACCGAGCTCGCCCGAAAGATTCGCGCCCCAGCAGCGCACGTCGCCCTTCGCGTCGAGCGCGCAGCTGCTGCTGCCTCCGCTCGCGAGCGCGATGGTGTCGGTGAGCGGCACGACGTTGGGGTGCCGCGGCGCCGGGCCCCCCATGTCGATGGCTCGCAGGTCGTTGCTGCCCCAGCAGTGCACCGCGCCACCGGCGAGCAGCGCGCAGCTGAAGTTCGTGCCCGCGCTGACCGACTTCACCTGCGTGAGCCGCGGGTCAGCGACCTTCTTCTGGTTGCCGTACACGCCCCTGCAGCCGATGACACCGCCGTCGGAGTCGGTCACGGCCGTGCAGGTCTCGTCGCGCCCCGTCGACTGCGCGTACGTGTCGCCCCAGCACTCGAGTGTGCCGCTCGCGAGCGTCGCGCAGGTGTGCGTGGCGCCGGCCGCGAGCGAGCGCGCGTTCGCGATTTCGGGCACCCGCTTCGGCAGCCCGCTCGACGTGCCGCTGAAGTCGCCGAGCTGGTTCTTCAGGTTCCCGCCCCAACACCACACCTGGCCATCGGAGCGGAGCCCACACGTATGCACGTCGCCCGCGACGACGTCGGTGAACCGGTGTGTGCCCGTCACCCGCTGCGCGAAGAGCCGGTCGGTCGCGGTGCCGTCGCCGAGCTGCCGCTCAGAGCTTGAGCCCCAGCAGTAGACGTCACCCGAGGCGACGACGGCGCAGGCGTGACCGGCTCCGACGCTCAGCGCCTTGGCGCCCCACAGCGGCGTGCCCGCCGACGTGAGCACGGTGACCGGCGCGGGGCGGTCTTCGAGGGTGCCATCACCGAGGGTGCCTCCGGCGCCCCAGCACCTCACCGTGCCGTTCGAGACGAGCGCACAGGCGAGCACGCGACCGACCGAAACCGAGATGGCGTCGTTCAGGCCGGCCACGGGTGCAGGCTGGTGAATCGTCTCTGACGCCGGGTCGGTCGGCTTCATGCCGGTGATGTCGAGCTGGCCCGTGCCGAGCTGGCCGAACTCGTTCGTGCCCCAGCAGCGCACGGTACGGTCTTTGAGCACCGCGCAGGCCGAGGTGTAGCCGACGCTGATGGCCACGGCGCCGCGCGCGCGCGCGCTGCGGCCAGCGTTGAGCTCTTCTGCCGATGCAGGGCGACCGAGCGTTGCGAGCGCGAGCGCGAGCGTGAGGGTGACGGCGCGAAGCCGGAGCGACATGGGGTCTCCTTGAGCGGAGCCCCACAGCAAGACCTCTGCCAGACCGCGCCAGACGCAGCGCGGCCGCGAGCGTAACTGCGCCGGCTACACGCGCCGCGCCGCGGTGTGTACGCGCGAGCTACGCGACCCGGCTCACACGCGCATCGGCATGACGACGGCCGTGTAGCTCTTGTCGCCCGGCGAGTGCACGACGCCCGGCGAGTGCTCGTCGCCGAGCTCGATGACCACGTCGTCGCTCTCAGTCACCGACAGCACGTCGAGCAGGTAGCGCGCGTTGAAGCCGACCGTCAGCTGCCCGCCCTTGTACGGCACCTCGAGGTCGTCTTTCGCTTCGCCGAGGTCGGGGTTGTTCGCCGTCACGCGCAGCTGGTTTTCAGCCAGCGACACCTTCACCGCGTTCGACTTGTCGGCCGACAACAGCGCGATGCGCTTGAGCGACTCGGCCAGGCGGCTGCGCGAGACCTGCACCTGCTTCTCGCCCTCTTTCGGAATCACGCGCTGGTACTCGGGGAACTGGCCGTCGATGAGCCGCATCACCATCGAGAGGCCCGGCTTCTTGAACAGCGCGCTCGACTCGGCGAACCCCAGCGAGCACTCGGCGTCGGGCGCCTCTTCGAGCAGGCGCTTCAGCTCGAACAGCCCCTTGCGGGGCACGATGACGCCGCCCTTCAGCTTGAAGTCGCCCTGCAGCTCGCGCTCGATGAGGCAGAGGCGGTGGCCGTCGGTCGCGACCATGCGCACCTTGCCGCCCTCGCGCGGCTCGAAGAAGACCCCGTTCAAGATGTAGCGCGTCTCGTCGCTCGAGATGGCGAACGACGTCTTGCGAATCATCTCGAGCAGCGTGTTGCCGCCAATCTTCACCAGCGGCGCGTTCTCTTCTTTGGGCAGCTTGGGGAACTCTTCGCTCGCCATGCCGACGATGCGGTAGCTCGCGCTGCCGCACGTGATTTCGGCATAGTTGTTCGGCAGCTTCTTCACGTTCAGCGTCGGCTCGGGCAGGTTCGCCACGATGTCGAAGAGCGTCTTCGCCGAGAGGGTGACGGCGCCGGGCTTCATCACCTCGGCGGGGTGCTCAGAGACGATGCCGATGTCGAGGTCGAACGCGGTGACGCTGATGCCGCCCTTCGTCGCGTTGACGAGCACGTTGGCGAGAATCGGCATGGTCGTCTTGCGTTCGACGATGCCCTGCGCGCGGTGCAGCGCCTTCTTCAGCTCATCGGAAGCGATTCTGAATTCCATGGCGGCTGACGGTCCTAGCCCGCGGGCCCGTCAGCTTCAAGGAACGTCAGCGCGACTCGAGCCACTCCAGCGCGCGCAGAAAGTTCTGCACGTCGACCACGCGCGGGTCATCGGGGCACACCTCGAGAAAGTCGCGCGCGACCTCGGCGGCCTGCGCGCGCCGGTGCTGCGCCTCGAGCGCCTTGATGAGCGCCAGCCGCGCCTCGGGGTGCAGCACCCCGTTCGGGAAGCGGCGCAGCGACTCGCGCAGCAAGAGCTCGGCGCTCGCCGGGCTGCCGGCACGCGACTGCAGGTACGCCGCCTCGTACAGGGCCGCCTGCGCCTTCATGCCCTGCCCCTTCGCCTCGAGCTGCAGGCACGCGACGCGCTGGTCGAGCGAGTGCCGCGCGCACGCCGGCGACGACACCTCGGGAGGCACCACGTCGAGCGCGCTCGGCGGCGCGAACGTCGCGAACGTGCGCTCTTCGCCCGCCCGCATGATGACGGGCTGCTTCGTCGCGAACGAGAACACCTCGACCTCACCCTCGAGCACGCGCACCACCGTGCCCGCTTCGGTCACGTCGGCCGCATAGCGCGCGTTCGTCGCCACGACCGAGACCTCAGGCGTCGTCACCGTGTACGCCTCGGCGTGCGGCGCGACCTCGACGCGCCCTCGCTCGAGCTTGAAGGTGCCTTCGAGGGGTGTCGACCAGACGGCGCCCGAGCTGGCGACGACGTCTTTGTTCTCTTGGGTCGGCTCGGGCTCGACGACGACCGGCTCGGGAGCCGGAGCCGGCTTCTCGACGACGACCTTCGCGACCTTGACGGGAGCGGGCGGGGGGGCGGGCGCTTCTTCGGGCTCGATGCGCTGCTCCGGCGCGGGCGCCGGCGGGCTCGGCGCGGGCTCGGCCTTCGGCTGCTCTGCGACGCGAACCGGCACCGGCGCGGCGACCTTCTCGCCCTCCCACCTGAGCGACACCCACGCGAGCAACACCGCCGCGGTCGCGGCCGCAAACCACAGCAGGCGCGAGCTCTTCGGCCGCGCGACGCGCTCGATGACGCCGTCCCACCCCTTGCCGACGTCGACGGGCCTGGGCGCGATGCCGCTCACGAGCCGCACGAGCTGGGCGGCCCGGTCTTGGTCGTCGCCGTCTTTCCACGGCCGGAGCTCAGACATGGCGACGCTCCCGCGCTTCGAGCCGCGCGACCGCGGCCGAGAGCGCCTTGCGCGCGTGGAACAGCCGCGTCCACACGGTCGCCACGGGTATGTCGAGCGCGACGGCCACCTCGTCGCCCGACAGCCCCTGCAGCTCGAACAGCACGAGCACGTCGCGCTTCGCCTGGGGCAGCGCGTCGAGCGCGGCCTGCAGCTGCTGCGACGCCTCTTTCTGCTCGAGGGTGCGCGACGGCGACTCGGCAGAGCTGAGCTCGGTCACCTCGTCGAGCCCGAAGAACGAGCGCAGGCGCAGGCGGCGGCGCTGGCCCGCGGCGAGCTTCACCGCGACGCCGTACAGCCAGGCCTTTTCGCTGCGGGCCTGGCCGAGGTCGGCGAGCTTGCGCATGGCGACGACGAACACCTCTTGCAGCAGGTCGTCGCAGTCGACGCCGTTGCCGGCGAGGCGGTTGAGGGCGAGGCGCAGCTCGGAGGCGTGCGTCGTGTACAGCCGGCGCACGTCGGCGAGCGAGCCCTTCGCGTCTCCCACCATGTCGAGCCGCTCAGCCAACCACATGCCCTCCAGGTGCCCCGGTGGGGGGAAACCTTCTAAAAAATCAGCGTCTGGTGCCGCCGTCTTTGCCGCCCGCAGGTGAGAGCACCGGCATCTTCGCGTTAATCCACGAGTGGATCAGCACGACTACGAGCCGCTCGAGGGTCGGGCAGTCTTCTTTCCCCTGCTGCAGCGGGCGCTCGAACACCTTGCCATCAGACGTCCGTTTCGCCGCCAACAGCAAGCCCTCTGCTGTGGGTTTTACGCTCACCTCGAACGCCGGCAGCGCCTGGAGCACGTTCGCGACGGTCGGCGCCTCCGAACGCACGGTGAGGCCGACCCGCGCGAACCGCTCGGCCAGCGACGCCTGCTTCGGGCAGCTCAAGCCCGGGTCGAGCGTGAGGCTGACGGTGGTCGCGGCGTGGAAGACGAAGAGCACCGCGAGAGACGGCATTCCTCGGGCATAGTGCCACGATTCCACGTGCCCCGACGCGCGAAGACACCCAAGTGGCTGAACGCCGCCCGCGAGTCGGGCCGCACCGGAGGCGACTGGCTCTTGCGCGCCCTCGGCCGCTCGGGCGCCCTGCCCGCTTCGGAAATCGAGGGCGCGCTCGCCGCCGGCCGCGTGCGCATCGACGGCAAGGTCGCGACGAAGCCGTTCACGCCCGTGACCGAGAGCTCGCGCGTGACCGTCGATGGTGTGGTGGTGCCGCTCGCTCGCGTGACGCGCGTGCTGATGCTGCACAAGCCGCCCGGCGTCGTCGCCGAGGGCGGGCGCGACAAGCGGCCCACCGTCGTCGACGTGCTGTTGCCGCTGCTCACCGAAGAGCAGCGCCGCTTTCACTGGCTCGCCGTCGGCCGCCTCGACGTCGACACCACCGGGCTGTTGTTCTTCACGAACGACGAGCGCTTCGTGCAGCACGCGACGTCGCCCGAGTCGCACCTGCCGAAGCGGTACCTGGCGACCGTGCACGAGAAGGCGACCGACGCGATGCTGCAGCCGCTGCGTGACGGCGTGACGCTCGACGATGGGCCCGCACGCCCGGCCTCGGCGCGGCTGCGCTCGGCGGGGCTCGTCGAGCTCACCATCACCGAGGGGCGCAACCACCAGGTGAAGCGCATGCTCGCGCTCGTCGGGCTGCCGGTGCTGAAGCTGCACCGCGAGGCGGTCGGCGGGCTCGTGGTCGACGTCGACGAGGGCGCGATGCGCGAGCTGGGCGGCGACGAGATAGAGCGGCTCAAGACGACGGCCGGCTCGAGCCTGAGCGGCTTCACCAGGTGATTTTGACCGAGGGCGCCGAGCGCTTCGCGAGCCCGTGAAACACCGCCTCGACGTTGTTGCCGTCGGGGTCGAGCACGAACGCCGCGTAGTAGCCCGGGTGGTGCTCCTTGCGCTCGCCCGGCTTGCCGTTGTCGCGCCCGCCTGCCGCGACCTACTCGAGCACCGGCAACAGACACGGCTCGGTCTCGAGCTCGTCGGCGCCGAGCACCGGCGGCCCGCTGAACGCCGGGCCCGACTGCGCGTCGAGCAGCTCCTTCAGCTCGCGCCGCAGGCTCAGGTCTTTCGGAGCCAGCCGCACCGCCGAGTGCAGCGCCGCCTTCGCCTGCGCGAGCCGCCCGCCCTTCGAGAGCAGCAGCGCCGCGACCCGGTACGAGCCCACCGCCGCGTCTTCGCGGCCGAGCCGCTGCGACAGCTCGGCGTGGCGCAGGCGGTATGCCGGCTCTTTCCCGTTCATCACGATGAGCTGCTTGTAGGTGTCGAGTGCGCCGCCGACGTCACCGCGCGTCATGCGTCGGTGCGCCTGGTCTTTCAGGTCGCGTTCAGTCACGAGGGCCATCGGTGCAGCGCGACTGCAAGCCGCTCACCGGCGACGCGTGTGAAGAATCTCGAACGGTTGCTTCGCGCGAAGTGACCACAGCAGTGGGCACATGGAGCGCAACGTGACCGCTCAGCGAAGCCCGCGCGGCAGCTTGAAGCCGCTCGCCATCGACTGCGCGGGCACCAGGTGCCGGGTGAGCTCGATTTCGGTGACGAGCCCGAGGTAGCGCTCACCGTCAGAGACCACGATGTACGGCGAGACCGCTTCGTTCATCTTCTGCCGCGCGTCTTCGAGCGAGGCCTGCGCGTCGATCATGGGGAAGTGGCGCTGCATCGCGCCCGCGACGTACGCCGCCGGCCCCTCGACCCCCGCCACCTTGATCAACGCCTCGCGCGCCACCACGCCGAGCAGCCGCCCGTAGTGCATCACCGCGAACGCCGACTGCCCGCTGTTCACCATCGCCTTCACGGCGTCGCCCACGCTCGTCGACGGCGCCAGCACCAGCGCGTGCGGGTTCACCGCGACGCCCGCGCGCACCCCCGAGAGCGACTCGCCCGCCTTCGAGTCGGCCGCCTCGCGCGACGCCCCGAAGAACACCACCACCGAGATGATGCCGAGCATCACGTGACCGAACGCGATGGCGCCGGCGAACATCGCCACCGCGATGACGCGCGCCACCGTCGCCGCGATGCCCGTCGCCTTGCCGTGCCCCAGCCGGTACGAGAGCAGCGCGCGCAGCACGCGGCCACCGTCCATCGGCAGCGCGGGTATGAGGTTGAACACCGCGAGAATGACGTTGCTGCCCAGCAACAGGCCCAGCAGCGTCACCACCGTCGGCGACGTCTGGCCGATGTCGAGCATCGCCGCCTTCAGGCCCTCGGCGCCCAGCCCCAGCCAGCCGATGAGAAAGAACGCGCCCGCGAGCACCACGTTCACCGCCGGGCCCGCGAGGCTGATCAACAGCTCTTCCGTCGGCGTCTTCGGCTTCGCGCCCAGCTGCGCCACGCCGCCGAACGGCCACAGCGTGATCTCTTTGACGGGGATGCCGTACGCCTTCGCCGTCAGCGAGTGCCCCAGCTCGTGCAGCAGCACGCAGCTGAACAGCAGCGTCGTCGAGAACAGCCCGAACGCCACCCCGCGCAGCCCGAACGCCGAGCCCCACTGCATCGCCCCGAACGCCAGAATCAGCGCGAACGAGACGTGCACCTTGATGTCGATGCCGAAGACTCTGGCCAGGCGCAGCGAGCTGAACATGCTGGTCTCAATAACCAGCGACCCTCAGGGCCACATTGTGATTCCCGTTGCGTAACCCTTCGGGTTTTTCGAAGGGTTGCGCTAAGGGTCGCCCGTGGCCTGGCTCAACTACCATCACCTCTTGTATTTCTGGACGGTAGCGCGCAGCGGCACCATCGCCGCCGCCAGCAAGGAGCTGCACCTCTCGCAGCCCACCATCAGCACACAGCTGAAGACACTCGAAGACTCGCTGGGCATCAAGCTGTTCGCCCGCCAGGGCCGCCGCCTCGTGCTGACCGAGCTGGGCCGCACCACGTTTCGGTACTCCGACGAAATCTTCCGCCTCGGGCGCGAGCTGCAAGAGGCCGTGACGCGCGGCGCCGCCGGCAAGTCGGTGCGCTTCACCGTCGGAGTCGCCGACGTGATTCCCAAGCTGATCGCCGAGCGGCTCTTGCAGCCCGCGTTCGAGCAGGTGGCCGAGCTGCAGCTGCAGGTGCACGAAGGCCCGCTGCCGCAGCTGCTCGGTCAGCTCGCCGTGCACGAGCTCGACGTCGTGCTCTCTGACGTGCCGGCCGGCAGCGACATCAAGGTGCGCGCGTTCAGCCACGCGCTCGGCGAGTCGGGCGCCACGTTCTTCGCGCGCGACGACAAGGCGCAGGCGCTGAAGCGCGGCTTCCCCAAGAGCCTCGACGGCGCGCCCGCGCTCTTGCCCGCTCAGGCGACGAGCGTGCGGCGTCAGCTCGAGCAGTGGTTCGACAAGGTGGGCGTGCGGCCGAAGGTCATCGGCGAGTTCGACGACAGCGCGCTCGCGCAGACGTTCGGGCACCGCGGCCTCGGCTTCTTCGTCGCGCCCACCGCCATCGAGCAGGCCGTCATCAAGCAGTACGACGTCACGGCCATCGGCCGCACCGACGAGGTGAAAGAGCGCTTCTACGCCATCAGCGTCGAGCGGCGCCTGCGGCACCCCGCCGTCGTCGCCGTCGCCGAGTCGGCGCGCAACGAGCTGTTCGGCTGAGTCACAACCCGTCTTCGACGCGCAGCCCCGGCACCCGCCGAAACTCGCGGGCGTTGTGGGTCGCGAGCCGCCAGCCGAGCGACAGCGCGTGCGCTGCGATGAGCGTGTCGAGCGGGCCAATCGGTGCACCCCGGGGCTCGAGCGCCGCCCTCAGCTCGCCATCTCGGCGTGTCGCAGCCTCGCCGTCAGCGCTGCTCGAGCGGCACCGGCGGCAGCCGCGTCGGGTAGTAGCCGTCGAGCGTCAGGTCGACGAGGTGCGTGCGCAGCTCGAGCATGCCGGCCATCAACTCGGCGCCGTTCGAGAGCATCGCGCGCTCGACGCGGGCGACTTCGAGGCTGAGCTTCTCGAGGTGCTCGGCCTGCTGCGTCAGCTGCTCGCGCAGGTTCAGGTTCAGGGCTTCGAGACGATCGAGGCGGGTTTCCAACGAGGTCGGTTCGTTCATGGTGAGGCGCCAGCATGCGCGGGGCACGTGGCGGCCATCGCTCGGTACCGTGAAGAACGTGTCACGTGTGGAACCCGGGCGCGTTTCCTCTCTACGGGTGGGAGCAACCGCAGCCAGGTTCAGCGGCGCGACTTCTTCGCCGGGGCCTTCTTCGGTGCCGCCTTCTTCGCGACCGGCTTCCGCTTCGGCGCGGGCTTTCGCTTCGCAGCCTTCTGGTACTTCAGCTCGTAGAGCTGCACCTCGATGCCGCCGGGCACGTCGAAGTGGAAGAGCAGTTCGAGCTCGCCGAAGCGCACGCCATCTCGGCCGAGCAACTGGCCTCCGTCGCGCCCGACCGCCTCTACGTGCTGAGCGCGCCCGCATCCTCTTCCTAGATTTCCTGCGCGCCCGTTGTTACGCCCGCGCGCATGTCTGAGCTCGTCTACGTCTGGGCCGCCGCCGGCTTCGTGCTCGGCTTCGGCGTCTGCTTCTTCACGCTGCGCGGCCGCAAGGCGCCGGCCCCCGAAGCGCCCGCGCCGGCTCCCATCGCCGAGGCCCCGAAGCCCGCGCCGCTGCCCGAGGCCACCCATGCGTCGGGCCTCTTCCTGCTCAGCATGCTGCAGCGCGAGGGCCGCTTCGTCGACTTCGTGCAAGAAGACGTGGCCGGCTTCAGCGACGAGCAGGTCGGCGCCGCCGCGCGCGTGGTGCACGAAGGCTGCCGCAAGGTCGTGAAGCAGTACCTCGCCATCGAGCCGGTGCTCGCCCAGGCCGAAGGCGACACCGTCGACGTGCCTGCCGGCTTCGACGCCAACCGCATTCGCCTCACCGGCAACGTCGCGGGCGCCGGCCCGTTCAAGGGCGCGCTGAAGCACCACGGGTGGGCGGCGAAGGCCGTCACGCTGCCGCAGCCGCCGGCCGCGCTCGACCCGAAAATTCTCGCGCCTGCCGAGGTCGAGCTGCCGTGACGGGCAAGTACGCGCTCGGCATCGACCTCGGCACCACGCACAGCGCGCTGTCGTACTTCTCGCTCGCCGAAGGCAAGGCGCGCGGCGCAGGCCAACCCATGTTGCCCGTGCCGCAGCTCACCGCGCCCGGCACGGTCGAGAGCAAGCAGCTGCTCCCCTCTTTCCTCTACCTGCCGAACGCGGCCGAGTTCCCCGCGGGCAGCCTGGCGCTGCCGTGGGACAAGAAGGCGACCCAGGTCACCGGCGAGCTCGCGCGCACGCACGGCGCGAAGGTGCCGGCGCGGCTCGTCTCGTCGGCGAAGTCGTGGCTGTGCCACCCGGGCGTCGACCGCCGCGGCGCGATTCTGCCGTGGGCCGCGCCCGAAGAGGTGCAGCGCGTGAGCCCGCTCGAGGCGAGCGCGCGCTACCTCGAGCACCTGCGCGAGGCGTGGGACCAGGCGTTCAAAAAAGACGCGCTCAAAGACCAGGAGGTCATCGTCACGGTGCCCGCCTCGTTCGACGCCGGCGCGCGCGACCTGACGCTCGAGGCGGCGAAGCAGGCGGGGCTGGGCGAGGTCACGCTGCTCGAAGAGCCGCAGGCGGCGCTCTACGCGTGGCTCGAAGCGCAGGGCGACGCGTGGCGCAAGGTGGTGAAGCCGGGCGAGGTGATTCTCGTCATCGACGTCGGCGGCGGCACGAGCGACTTCTCGCTCATCTCGGTCGCAGAGCAGAACGGCGAGCTCGCGCTCGAGCGCCTGGCGGTCGGCGACCACATTCTGCTCGGCGGCGACAACATGGACCTCGCGCTCGCCCACGCTGCGTCGCAGAAGCTGAAGGCGAAGCTCGACGCGTGGCAGCTGAACGCGCTGACGTACGCCTGCCGCGCCGCGAAGGAGCTCTTGTTCAACGACCCGAAGCTCGACTCGGCGCCCATCACGGTGGCGAGCCGCGGCTCGTCGCTGATGGGCGGCACGCTGAAGACGACGCTCGAGCG
>JAEUJP010000585.1 GCA_016793725.1 Myxococcaceae bacterium
CAGGCGCCGTTCGACGCCGAGGCCGCGAAGAAGTACCTGCCGGTCGACATCTACGTCGGCGGGCCCGAGCACGCGACGATGCACCTCTTGTACTTCCGCTTCTGGTACCGCGTGATGAAGGAGCTCGGCCTCACGCAGAGCGACGAGCCCGTGAAGCGGCTCATCACCCAGGGCATCGTGAACGGCCCCGACGGCCGCAAGATGAGCAAGCGCTGGGGCAACGTGGTCGCCCCTTCCGAGATCGTGTCTGAATACGGCGCCGACACCGCGCGCCTCTATGTGCTCTTCGCCGGCCCGCCCCAGCAAGACTTCAACTGGAGCAGCGAGCAGGTCGAGGGCGCCTTCCGCTTCTTGAAGCGCGTCTACGCGCTCGCCGTCACCCACCGTGGCGCCACCGCCGCGAACGAGGCCAACGCGCTCGAGATTCGCAAGCACACGCACAAGGCCATCAAGCGCGTCACCGAGGCCATCGAGCGGCTCTCGTTCAACACCGCCATCGCCGGCACGATGGAGTTCGTGAACGCGCTCTACCTGGTGCAGAAGCCCGACGCCGCCGCGATCAGAGAGGCCGTCACGACGCTCGCGCGCCTGCTCTCGCCGTTCGCGCCGCACATCGCCGACGAGATCTGCGAAGGGTACGGCGCCAAGACGATGCTCATCGACGAGCCCTGGCCCACGTTCGACCCCGCGCTCGTCGTCAATGACCTCAAGACCTACGGCATTCAGGTGAACGGCAAGCTGCGCGGCGAGATCACCGTGCCCATCGCCGCTGGCGAGGCCGAGGTTCGCGCCGCCGCCGAGGCCGACGACAAGGTGAAGGCCGCCATCGCCGGCAAGACGGTGCGCAAGTTCGTGTTCGTGCCCGGCAAGGTCGTGAACTTCGTGGTCGGGTGACATGACGGCGGTGCTCGTCGCGCTGGTGCTCGCGCAGTCGACCGATCTGTTCGGCGGCGATGGCGATGCTCCGGCGGTCGTCGAGCCCCCGCCCGTCGTCACGCCGAAGCCGAAAGACGACGCGCCCCTCGTTCGACCCCCGCCCGACGGCGAGGTGCCCGACGGGGTGCCGAAGGGCGAAGACCCGTCTCCGCTCGCGCCGCCGAAGCCCCGCCCGATGGACTTCGAGCGCCGCGAGCTCGCGCTCGAGCGGCAGCGGCTGCTCGATGCGATGCCGAGCTACGTGCCGCCCGCGCTGCTCGCGACCGGCGGTGGCCTCTTGCTCATCGCGGGCGTCTCGTTTCTCGCGACCGGCCTCGACGCTGCCCTCAAGGGGCAGCCCGGGCCCGACTTCTGGTTCGGTGCGCCCTCGACGCTCGTCGGCCTGGCCGCGTTCGTGTTCGGGTTCATGTGGGGGCGCGAGCGCTCGCTCGATCGTGAGCCGTTCGAAGCGCGCATCGAAGAGATCGAGAAGGAGCTCGGCTGGTGACCCGACGGCTCGCCACGGCTGCGCTGCTGCTCGCCGCGTGTGGCTACCGCTTCACGGCGCCGGGCGGCCCGCTGCCCGCCGGCATTCGGTATGTGCACGCGCCAGTGTTCGTGAACGTGACGCCCGAGCCTGGCGCCGAAGCGTTCTTCACCGAGGCGCTGCGCGAGCAGCTGATTCGCGCCGGCACGCTCGGCGGCGAGCTGTCGGAGGCGAAGATCGAGGGCACCGTGCTGGCCGTCAGCGCCTTCCCCATGCTCACGCCCATCAGCGACGGCGGCATCCCTCGCCCCACCTACCGGCTCACCGCGACCGTCGGCCTGCGGCTGCTCAAGAACGGCGCCGTCGTCGGCGCGACGCAGGTGAGCGGCGAAGAAGACGTACTGTCGGGCGTGGGCGCGAGCAGCGACGTCATCGTCACCGGCACCGAGGCCAACCGGCAGGCCGGCCTGCGCCGCCTCGCCGACTCGCTGATGAGGGAAGGGTACGAGCGCCTGTGCACCGGCTGGTGATTCTGCTCACGCTGATCGCGTGCGCCCCCAAGCGCGTCGAGGCCGTGCCCGAAAGCAACTTCGTGCTCGAGACCAACCTCGTCGCCCCCGACGCCGGCCCGTTCGACTTCGACGCCGTGCCGCGCCGCGAGCCCGCCGCACCGCGCGTCGGCGGCGAGATGATTCTGCCGCAGACGATGCCCGGTCAGCCCGCGCCGCGGTGACGCCAGACAGGTAGCCGAGTGGCTGCCCATTGACGCGGTCGAGGGTTGCCGCAGCTTCTGGCTCGGCAGCCTGAACAACCTGAAGCACTACCTGGAGCGCGAAAGATGAGAGCCGCGCCGGCGTGACGGTGTCGCTCCAACCGTCACGGACAGTGACCTGTCGGCGTCAGCCGACAACTCGAGGGAGTTCACGAGGCTGGCGCGGCGCGATGCCCGGCTCGGGCGTTGCAATTTCGCCGGGCCATGACCTCGCCCCTCGCAGTGAAGCGCTCGCCCGCCGCCGCGCCCAGGCCGCCCCTTTCGAACCTCGAGCTCGGCCAGGCGCTCGAACAGCTCGCTCCGCTCGAGCGCGACGTTCAGGCCGCCCAGGCCAAGCTCACCCAGATCGCCGACGGGCTCCGCGGCGATCTCTCGCCCGACCAGCGCCGCGAGCTCGAGCGCTTGAAGAAGAAGTACACGGGCCAGCTCGATGCGGCGACCGCACGGCGTGACGCGGCGAAGGCGACGGTCACCCGCGCGTTCGAGCAGACCGGCGGTGCGCACGTCACCCCCGAAGGCAACGGCAGGCTGTACGAACGGCTCGAGGCGCTCGAGCGTGAGATCCGCACGATCGAGGCCGGCCGCGGGCCGGTGACCGACGAGCTCAACAGGGCCGGCGACGCCCTCGAGGCCGCGAGGTCGCGGCCCGCCGCCGATGCCGCGACACGTGCGGCCAGCGTCGCGCTGACGAAGAGCACGGCGCTCGACACGAAGCTCGGCGCGCTCTACCTGGCGCGGGCCGGCCTCGTCGGCGAGCTGCAGTGGCGTGAGGGCAAGACCCTCGAGGCGGCGAAGAAGGCCGGGCAGCTCCCCGGCCTCGAGTACGTGAAAGACGTCGGCGACTTCGCGAGCAACACCCGCGCGATGCAGCTCAAGGTGCTCGGCGCTCCGGTGGTCGGCGTGTCGGAGCGGCAGGCGGTCGAGCTCGATCGCAGCCGCATCTCGACGGCGATCGACGCCGCCGACCGCGCGAAGCAGCCGCACGAGATGTACAAGGCGTCGCTCGAGCTGGCGGTGCAGCTCGAGGGCTCCGGCCGGTCGCAGCAGGAGGCGCTCGTGCAGGCAGCCTCGAGCCCGGCGCGAAACGACGTCGCGCGGCTCGCCAACATCGCGCAGAACAACGAGGCCGTCGCGAACGGCATGCTCCGCGCGGTGAAGGCGACGCGGGGCAAGGCGCAAGAACAGCTCGCCGATGCCCTCGTGAAGCAGACGCTGGTGCCCTCGAGCTCGGTGATGAAGGCGCTCGAAGCAGGGCTGAAGCGCGGCGACGGCTTCGAGCAGGCGCTGGCGCTCGAGAAGGCGTTCGAGCGGGCGGGCCGACCCGATGTGGCCGCTCCGCTGAAGCAGCTGCGCACCGAACGAATGGAGGCGGTCTCTGGCCTGGTCGAGCGCCACGGCGCCAAGGTCGCGCAGGTGAAGGCCGAGCTCGCCCGCCTGGTCACGGGCTACGGGCCCATGGTGCCGGGCGAGAAGCTGTCGGCGGCCGTCGAGGCCTTCAAGGCCCGCCACCAGAACGACTTCACCTACTGGGAGAGCTCCGCCGCCACGATGACGCAGGCGGCCCAGTTCATCGCGGAGCACCCGCACGAGGCCGGGCCGAAGGCGACGGCGCTGATGCCCGAGGCGCTCGACTCCGATGCCGGCCGCGCGTTCATCGTCGACTCGCTCGAGGCCCGGGCCGCCGGCAGGCCGTCGCTGTTCGATTCGGCGGCAGACCTGGTGAAAGACTCGACGAAGGCCGCGAAGTACCTGCCGCTGTTCACGGCGAAGGCGGTCGGCACCGAGGTGCTGCGGCGGGCGAGCCTCGGCGACGCCGTCGGGGCGCAGCGGCTGCTCCAGAACCTGAACGGCACTGCCGCGATGTTCGGCGTGAAGCCCGAGGTCATGAAAGACACGGTCGACGCCCTCGAGAAGCTCGCCAGCCCCGACGGCGACGCGAAGAAGACGATGGAGAAGGTTCAGCAGAAGCTGAGCAAGATGAAGCCCGACACCGGCGCCTACAACGCGTTCAAGGTGCTCGCGTGGAGCGGCAGCCTGGCTGCCGGAGTCATGCGCCTCAAAGACGACCCGACCGCGCTCGGCAAGGTGAAGGGGGCGGTCGACATTCTCACGCCGACGGCCGAGGTCGCAGCGACGGTGCTCGAGGTGGCGGCGAAGAGTCAGGCCGCGAGCCTCGCGGCGAGCTTCGAGAACGTGGGGAAGCAGCTGGGTACCGCGGTCGACCGCGTCGCCGTCGAGACGGCCGCCGCAGTTCGGGGAGTGCCCCGGCTCGAGAAGGGCGCGACCGTCGCGAAGATCGCCGGCGGCGCGCTGAACCTCGTCAGCTCCGTGCTCGACAGCGTCAAGGTGGCCCAATACTGGAGCAAGGGCGAGGGCGGCATGGCGGCCTCGTACGCGGCGTCTGCCGTCGGCGGTGCGGTGCTCGCCCTCGACACCATCTCGGCGGCGGCGCTGGGGGCGCAGGCCGTGCCGGTCTGGGGGCAGCTCGTCGGGGCCGGGCTCGTGCTCGGCGGTATCGCGGGCAAGTACTTCTTCGAGGAGCGACGGCTCCAGAAGGCGGAGGACGCCGTCGAAGCCGACGCCGCGGCCTTCTTGAAGGCGGCCGGGGTGAAGGAGCATGCCATCGGCCAGCTGTCGGACATCAAGCGCGACGACGGGCGCAACGTCGGTGAGATGGCCGTGCAGATCGCCGCGGTGATGGAGGTCGACCCGAAGCACCTCCTGCTGCGCCTTCAGCAGCTGCCCGAGCGCGAGCTCGGGCGGTTCGTCGACATGACGAAGGAGCTCCCCATCGGCTCTGACGGCAGGGTGCCTCGCTCGAGCACCGACCCCAACGACCGGTCTGAGATCGGCAGCCGCACCGTCGGCGACGGCATGGGCAACACCTGGTCAGAAGACTACCGGCCGAAGAGCCTCTCGAGCGCGGCCGAGTTCACGCGGGGGCTGCTCCAGAAGCTGCCGAAGAAGCTGGCCACCGACTGACCCGCGTCACGCGCTCGACGAGGGCTCGAGCCCCAGCTTCCGCGCCCGCCGCGCCAGCGTGACCGCGTCGATCTGCAGCTCGGCCGCCGCCCGCCGCACCACGCCGCCGTGCTTCGACAGCGCGTCGCCGATCAGCTGACGCTCGACCGCCGCCAGCTGCTCGCGCAGCGACGCCGGCACCGCCGCCGCCGCCGTCGAGGCCGGCCCCGCCGCCAGCGCCGGCGGCAGCCGCTGCGGCCCCATCACCTCGACCGGCGCCGACAAGAGCACCGCCCGCTCGACCACGTTGCGCAGCTCGCGCACGTTGCCCGGCCACGCCCACGCCATCAGCGCCGCCTCGGCCTCGGGCGTGAACCCGCGCGCCGACTTGCCGTGCGTCGCGTTCAGCACGTCGACGAACGAGCGCGCCAGCGGCAGCACGTCGTCGCGGCGATCGCGCAGCGGCGGCACGTCGACCACGAACGTGTTGAGGCGGTAGTACAGGTCGGCGCGAAACCGGCCCGCCGCCACCTCGTCGGCCAGCCGCCGGTTGCTCGCCGCGATCACCCGCACGTCGACGCGCCTGATCGACGTGCCGCCGACCGCGCGCACGTCACCCGTCTCGATGACGCGCAACAGCTTCGCCTGCAGGTTCGGCGTCGTGTTCTCGATCTCGTCGAGAAAGATGGTGCCGCCGTCGGCGAGCACGAACAGCCCCGGGTGATCCGACACGGCGCCGGTGAACGCGCCCTTCACGTGCCCGAACAGCTCGCTGTCGAGCAGCGTCTCGGGCAGGGCCCCGCAGTCTTGCACCACGAACGGCGCGCGCGCCCGCGGCGACAGGCCGTGCACCCGTTCAGACAGCACCTCTTTGCCGGTGCCCGTCTCGCCCTGCAGCAGCACCGTCACCTTGTAGGCCGCCACCTGCCGCACCGTCGCGATCACCCCGCGCATCGGCGCGCTCGTGAACCCGGGCCCCTCGACGCCCGCCGCCGCCAATGACAGCACCGGCCGCGCCTGGTCGCGCAAGAGCCGCTCGAGCTCGACCGACATGCGCTGTTGCTGCAGCTGCTCTTCGTGTGCCCGGCACGCCGCCAGCACCGCGCTGCGCAGCTGCGCCACCGGCGCGTCGGGCGGCAGCGCCTGCTCGATGCCGCCGCTGTTGAACAGCTCGACCAGCAGGTCGGGCGCCGCCTTCGCCGCGAACACCACGCGTGGCTTCAGCTCGGCCGGGCGGCCCAGGGCTTCCGTCGCCGCCCGCGACGCGGCCTCGATGAGGTGCGCCAGCGCCACCGACTCGTAGTCGTCTTCACCCGTCAGCAGCACCGTCGCGACGTCGCCGCGCCCGAGCAGCCGCTCGACCTCGACCGGGTCATCGGCGAACAGCAGCTCGAGCTCGTGGTGAAACGCGAGCTCGAGCGCGCGCTGCAGGCCGCGCGGCGCCCCCGCCACCACCACACGCAGCCGGTGCGCCGCCAGAAAGCGCCGCAGGTCGACGAGCCCCGTGCCCTCGAAGCGATCGAAGCGCACCCCGAGCGACGTCATCGCGCCGCCCGAGTCGGTGTCGTGCCGCCACCTCACCACCGCGTGCACCCGCACCCGCGGCCCCGCCGGCAGCACGAAGTCGAGCTCGACCGACTCGCCCTCGACCGGCCCCTCGGCCGACCGCGTCGGACGCGCCACCAGCCCCATGCCCTGCTCGGTCACGTTCACCGACCAGCACGCGTTCATCGCGGGCTCGCACCGCACCGGCACGAACAACGACTTTCGCTCAGCCGCGCCACGCATCGAAAATGAAGCATCGCGCAACATCGGGCCTCATGGCGAGCATGCTTCAATAATGAAATATCGTCCCTCTGCGCACACTCGTGATTTCAATTGGTTGAGGGCGGGCCCCGTCGTTGCTCTGCAGCCCGTTCACGCATGCACCAGCAGACCACCATCGTGGGCGTCGGCGACTTCACCCCCGACCAGGTCGTCACGAACGAGACGATGGCCCGCGCCATCCCGGGCTGGAGCGCCGACCTCATTCGAGAGCGCACCGGCATTCGCGAGCGCCGGTTTCTCTGCGCCATCGACGCCGAGACCGGCACGTCGACCCCGCCCGTGGTGGGGCTGCGGTCGAACTGCGACATGGCCGAGCTCGCCCTGTGGGATGCGCTCAAGGTCGCGGGCCTCGCGCCGCACGAGCTCGACGCGCTCTTCGTCGTCACCTGCACACCCGACCAACCCGACTTCAATCACGACGCGATGGAGCTGCACCGTCGCCTCGAGCTGCGGCCCGACACCCTCGCCATCGTCGTGAACGACGGCTGCGGCGGCACGCCGTACGTGCTCGACCTCGTACACAAGCTCGTGAGCACCGGCGCGATGAACACCGTCGCGATCGTGGCCAGCAACTTTGCCTCGGCGCACGTCGACAGGCGTGTCTACTGCGGCGAGCTCGAGACCGCTTCGGGCAAAGCGGTCTCGGGCTTCCTTTCCATGTACGTCTTCGGCGATGGCGCCGGCGCTCTGGTGGTGCGGGGAACAGGCGGCGACCGCGGAATCGTGAAGTCGCTGTCAGGCAATGGGCACGAACAGCTCGTGCTCAAGCGTGGCGGCGGCGCTGAGCTCCCCTATCTCAGCGCTGCCGCACGCCCTGTCGACTACGCGTTCGTCGTGAACGGGCACGAGGTCGCCGCGAGCTTCCCGAAGCTGATGAAGCACGCGCTCGAGGCCGTCGGGCAGACGAACGACGTGAAGCGCTTCTACCTGCACCAGCCGAACAAGCGCGTGCTCGACCGCTTCACGTCGGCCGCCGAGCTCGGGCCCGAGCGCGTCGCCTGCACCGTCGACACGCTCGGCAACACCTCGGCCGCCGGCATGCTGGTCGCGCTGTCGCTCGACGTGAAAGAGGGCAGGGTGTCTTTGGGGAGCGGCGAGCTCGTCTGCCTCGCCGCCGCGGGGGCCAACGTTCACTGGGGCGCACAGCTGATTCGGCTGTGACTGCGAGCTGCACATGACACCCAACCTCACACCTCCGTCGCCCGCCGCGGTGCGCGTCGCGCGCAGCGTGCAGCCGCCCGATCTGACCATCTCGGATCTCGCCGATCGCCTGCGCTTCGCGAACGACGACGACACCTGCAAGGGCATGTTCTTCAACGGCGTGCTGCTCGCGAGCGAGAAGCTGCTCGGCCCGTCTTCGCGCGAGCGCGTCGCGGCGATGATGCCCGAGAAGAAGTACGTCGACTTCTTCAACTACCCGATCGCCACGTTTTTGCCCGCTGCGTTTCAGGCCTCGAAGCTCTTGATGCCGACGCACGGCACGTTCGACGCTTCGATTCGCAAGCTGGGCGAGCAGGCGATCGACGACTTTCTCGCCACCGCGGTCGGCCGCACGCTCGTCACCGTCTCGGCCGGCGAGCCGAAGCGGCTGATGCGCGCCGCGCCGGTCGCCTACAAGACCGCGGTCAGCTACGGCTCACGCGAGACCGTCGTCACCGGCGAGAAGACCTGCGTCTTCAAGATGCGGCGCGACTTCATGCCGCACGCGTACCACGAGGGTGTGTTCACCGCGGTGCTGCGCGCGCTCGGCTGCCACGACGTGCAGGTTCACGGCCGGCGGCTCGGCCTGTTCGACGCCGACTACGACGTCTCGTGGAGGTGATGACCATGAAGCTCGCCCTGCCGCTCGTGCTGTCGCTCGCTTCGCTGCCCGCCCTCGCCGGCGAAGAGACGTACGTGTTCAAGAGCATCGAAGACCCCACTTTTCCCCCTGACCCCACGGTCTGCGCCGCTGCGCCGTTCTCTACAAACGTGCGTCTCGGAGCCAGCCTGTGGAGCGTGCGCACCCGCTGGCGCGACGGCGAGGTGAAGACCAGGCTGCGCCGCATCGGCCGCGCCACCGCGTGCCTCGAGCTCACGAACGTGATGTTCCCCGAGGGGCTCGAGCAGCGCTTCTACGCGAGGTTCCAGCTGCCGCAGGGCGCGTACACCGCCATCGGCACGTGCAAGGTGTCGTCGAACAGCGTGCCCGAGCCGTTCATCGTGCTCGCGGGCTGCACGTTGAAGATCGTGAGCGGGCCCGGCGGCTCGCTCGGCGGCATGGTGACCTCGAGCTCGATCTTCAACCCGCTGCAGCGGCCCGGCTACTCGACGGGCTCGATGTGGGTGCTGCACGAGTACACGGCCGCTCCGCTGTGCCGCCGCGGAGGCGGTCACCACCACGACGACGACGGCGAGGACGACGACTGATGCCGGCACACCTGGCGCTGATGATCGAAGTGTCGCGGCCCGACGGCTCGAATGAGCTCGTTCGCGTCGGCTCGGCGCGCCGCGAGGGCCCCCGCTACGTGCTCGACGTGATCCCCGAGCTCGTCGCCTACGCGCCGCGCGCAGCGCACACCGACTGCCCGCTGTGCAGGCTGTCAGAGCGCAGCGGCGGCGAGCCCGCGGGAAACCGCCCGCGCAGGGCGCCGCCCGCCGCCGCGCCGGGTGGCGGCGCGGTCGAAGAGCTCGAGTACATCGCCGCCCGCGCCCGAAAGACGCTCGCCGATGCCTCGAAGTCGCGGTGGCACGCCCAGGAGCGCGCCCTGCTCGAGAAGGTGGAGGCCGAGCTGGCGCGCTGCCGGCCCGGCTAGCAGAGAGGAGCTACTTCTTCAGCGACGCGGCGAGGCGCGAGACGCGGCGCGAGGCGTTGCGGGCGTGCACGACGCCGCGGGTCGCCGCGCGGTTCAGCATGCGCGTCGCGTTCTTGATGGCTTCGGCCGCCTTGGTCTTGTCGCCGCCGGCGACCGCTTCGCGGGCCTTCTTGATGGCCGTCTTGACCGAGTTGCGAATCGAAAGGTTGCGGGCCCGGCGCTTCAGCGCCTGGCGGTTTCGCTTCTGAGCACTACGCGTGTTCGCCACGTTCTTTTTCTCCTGATTTCTTCAGTTCTACGCGCTTGGCCTCTTCCCACAGCGCGTTCAGCTCGTCCAGAGGCACCTTGTCGAACTTCCGCCCGGCGGCGTCGAGCTTCGCCTCCAGGTGGTGGAAGCGAGAGGTGAACCGCTTGTTCGCCTGGCGCACGGCGTCTTCGGCCGGCGTGTTCACGAAGCGCGCGAGGTTCGCGAGCGAGAACAGCACGTCGCCCAGCTCGTGCTCGATCGCGCCCTTGTCGCCCTGCGCGATCGCTTCGTCGAGCTCTCGGAGCTCTTCGTCGAGCTTGCCGCGCACGCCCCTCAGGTCGGGCCAGTCGAAGCCGATGCGCGACGCCTTTTCGGTCAGCCGCTCGGCCCGCTGAAGCCCCGGCGCGCCCGACGGCACCCCGTCGAGCACCGAGCCCGCGTTGCCCGTCTTCTTCTTGCGCTCTTCGGCCTTCAGCTTCGCCCAGTTCTCGAGCACCGCCGTCGAGCCCTGCAGCTTCAGCTCGCCGAACACGTGGGGGTGCCGCGAGACGAGCTTGTCGGCGATGGCGTTCGCGACGTCGCCGAGGTCGAACTGGCCCTTCTCTTCGGCGAGGCACGCGTGAAAGACGATCTGGAACATCAGGTCGCCGAGCTCTTCGCCGAGCGGCTTCCACGGGCCGCCTTGGGCCACCCGGTCCATCTCGTCGAGCACCTCGTAGCACTCCTCGATGAGGTAGGGGCGCAGGCTCCGAATGTCCTGCTCCTTGTCCCACGGGCAGCCCGCGCGCAGGCGGCGCATGACCTCGATGAGACGCTCCATCGCTTCGCCACTTTTTCCCATGCTGGAAGGGTGGCCTTATCACCTATGCTGCGGCGCCAAGTGCGGCGTTGTTTTTTCCTCGTGCTGGCGGTCTGGGCCGGCTCCGGCTGGGCCCAGGTCGACCAGGTCGACCCCGACGCCGCCAAGGCTCCGCCTGCTCGCAAGGCCCCCGCGCCGGCACCCGCGGCGAAGCGCGCCGCCGAAGAAGACGTGGCGCCGCGGCAGCCCATCGACCTGAAGCCGGGCGAAGAGGCCGAGATCGACTCGCCCGATGAGCCCGATGAGCCGGCGCCCACACCGACCCCCAGGCAACAGCCGAAGAAGGTCGAGCCGGCGGCGAAGAAGCCCGAAGCTGCGCCCGCCGTGAAGCCCGCGGTGCCGCCGATTCAGGTGACGAAGCTGACCGACGCCGACCTCGAGGCCGCGTGGGATCGGTGGCGCAACGCCAACGGCACGTTCGCGAACGACCCGAAGGCCGAGGCCAACGCCCGCGCCGAGCTCTTGCGCATGAAGGCCGAGGTCGGCGCGCTCGACTTCGAGGCGTGGTCGATCGCGATGCTGCGCGCCGCCGCCCAGCACGAAGCCGAGGGCTCGTCGGCCGTCGCGATCGAGCAGGCGCTCGGCGCGATGGAGCTCGCTCCGAACCTGCCTTCTTCGCACTTCGGCCTCGCCCGCGCCTACTTCGCCGCCGACCCGAGCGACATCGGCCGCTACTTTCAGGCGCTGCAGGCCGGCGTCGCGCGCACCCTCGGCGAGCCCCGCTACGCGCGCGCCCTGCTGGCCGACGTCGCCGCCGCGCTGCTCACGTCGCTGCTGCTCACTGGCGTGCTCGTCGTCTGCGTGCTGTTCGCGCGCCGCGCCCGCTTCTTTCTCTTCGACCTGCAGTTCTTCTTTCCCAAGGCCGTGCCGCGCTGGCAGGCCGCGGCCATGGGGCTCGTGCTGCTGTCGCTGCCCATCGTCTTTCGCCTCGGCGTCGCCCCGTCGCTGCTGTTCCTCTTCGGCGCCGTCGCGCTCTACCTCACCCTCGCCGAGCGCCTGGTCGCTGCGCTGCTCATCGGCGTCATCGGCGTCATGCCCGTGCTCGGCGAGCAGCTGGTCAGGGTCACCGCGTTCGCCGACACGCCGGCCGAAGACGCCTGGCTGCTCGAGCGGGGCGGCACGGGCGCCGAGGCCGTCGCCCAGCGCGTCATGCGCCGCGTCGCCGAAGACAAGGCGGGCTTCGGCGAGCTGCTCGCGCTCGGCACGTTCGAGCTGAAGCGCGGCAAGCTCGACCTCGCGCTCAAGCGGCTGAAGAGCGCGCTGCTCAAGAACCCCGGCGAGGTGCGGGCGCAGGTGAACCTCGGCGTCGCGATGATTCTGTCGGGCGACCTCGAGAACCCGTTCTCATTGTTCGAAGCGGCGAAGGCGAAGGCCCCCGACCTCGCCGCGCCGTGGTTCGACCTGGGCCGCCTCTACCAGCGCCGGGTGCAGACGCTCGGGCTCGATGCCGTGTCGGCCGAGGTCGACAAGGGCAACGAGGCGATCGGCCAGGCGCGCTCGCGTGACCCGTCGCTCGCCGAGCGCGGCGACCCCGAGCCCGAGAAGCAGCAGGGCAACACGTTTCTCGTGACGCTGCCGCTCGCGAAAGACGACCTGCTCGCGCTGACGGCATCACCCGAAGAGCAGGCGCGCGTTCGGTCGCAGCTCTCGCTCTTGCTGCTCGGTGACGTCGCGGCGCCGTGGGCTCCGGTGTACCCGCTGGGCGCCGCGCTCGTGCTGGTCGCCTTCGGCGCGCTCGCCCGCCGCCTCGGCGCCACGCGCCCGTGCAACAAGTGTGGCCAGCCGATGTCGTACCGCGCCGACCCCGAGCTCTCGCCCGTCAGCGTGATGTGCACGCAGTGCGTGAACGTGTTCTCGCGCAAGGGGGTGGTGCCGCCGGCCCTCAAGGTCCGCAAGCAGGTCGAGGTCGCGCGCTACCAGAGCCGCGTCGAGCGCCTGACGTTCGGCCTCGGCCTGTTGTGCTCGGGCATGGGGCACGTGTTCAAGGGGCTGCCCGTGCGCGGCGCGCTCTACGCGTTTCTCTTCGTGTTCGCGGTCGTCGCGGTGGTGCTGCGCGACGGGGTGCTGCGCGCGCCGTTCGAGGGGCTGCCGGCGTGGGTCAAGATCGTGCCGGTGGGGCTCTTGCTGGTCGGCGTGTATGTCGGCTCGGTGCGCGGGCTGTTCAAGAAGCAGGGGCAGGAGGCCTGACGCATGGCGCTGAAGGGCACGCTCAAAGACTTCGGCATCGCTGACATCCTCCAGCTGATCGGCCAGCAGGGGAAGACGGGCACGCTGCACCTCAAGGCGAGCCATCAAGAGGTGCACATTCACTTTCGCGAGGGCGCGATCATTCGCGCCGAGTCGAGCACGCGAAACAAAAAAGATCTCATCGGCACGATGTTGGTGCGCGCCGAGCTGATCACCGAGGGGCAGCTCCAGCAGGCGCTCGAGACACAGAAGCGCACGCTGCAGCGCCTCGGCGACGTGCTCGTCGACATGCGCGCGATCAGCGCCGAGAAGTTCAAGCAGCTGGTGCAGCTGCAGACCACCGAGACCCTCTTCAAGCTCTTCACGTGGAAGACCGGCAGCTACGGCTTCGAGCAGACCGACGTCGAGGCCGACCCCTCGTTCGTGCCCTTGCGCGCCGAGTCGGTGCTGATGGAGGGCTTCCGCATGGTCGACGAGTGGCCGGTGGTGAAGAAGAAGATCACCAGCTACGAGATGACCTTCGAGCGGCTGAAGGAGCTGCCCCCCGCGCCGCCCCAGGCGAACGAGTTCGACGCCGCGCTCGACGACGCCTTCGAAGAGAAGAAAGAGGTCTCGAAGGGCGAGTTTCAGTCGGTCGGCGAACAAGAGCGAAAGGTCTACGGCTTCGCGACGCCGGGCCGCACCGTGCGCCAGCTCATCGACCTCTCGTGCCTCGGCGAGTTCGACACCTGCAAGGCGCTCTGCAACCTCGTCAACCTCGAGTACCTGCGCGGGGTGCCCGGCACCGGCAAGGGCATGGAGCTCGACCGCGACGACACCTTTCTCGAGCGCGCGTTCGCGGTGCTCGGGCGGGTGGTGGTCGCGCTGCTGATGGCCGGGGCGGTCGGGTTTCTCGCGGTGAAGGCCGACCTGGGGGGGCTCAAGCTCGGGTCGGCGTCGGCCTCGACGTACAGCGACCCCGCGGCGCAGCGGTTCATCTCGCGGCAGCAGATGACGCGCATCGAGTCGGCGCTCGCGCTGTACCGGCTCGAGAAGGGCGAATTGCCCGAGAAGCTCGAGGCGCTGGTCGACGTGGGGCTCTTGAGCCTCGACGACTTGAGGTACCCCTGGCGTGACGGTTACTTCTACCGTCGAAACGAGGCGGGGTCGTTCGTCTTGCTGCCGCCGCTTCGATAGAGACAGGTGCGATGAAGCAGATTCACGTCGACGACAACGACCTGATGCGCTCGCTGGCCGGCGCGCACAACGAGAACCTGAAGCTCGTCGAGCGGCGGCTGGGGGTGAAGGTCGGGCAGCGCGGCACCGACCTGAGCCTGACGGGCACGAACGACGCGGCGGTCGAGCTCGCGTCTGAGCTGTTCAACCAGCTGCTCGAGATGTTGAAGAGCGGCCGGCCGGTGTTCAAAGAAGACGTCGAGCAGGCCATCAAGGTGATCGGCAACCACGACGGCGAGAAGTTCAAAGACATCGTGTCGACGCCGGTGCTCGCGCGCGCGGGCGGCCGGCAGATCTCGCCGAAGGGCGTGGCGCAGAAGGCGTACGTCGACGCGATTCGTTCGAACGACATCGTGTTCGGGGTCGGCCCGGCCGGCACGGGCAAGACGTACCTGGCGATGGCGATGGCGGTGGCGGCGCTGCTGAAGAACGAAGTGACGCGCATCGTGCTCACCCGGCCCGCGGTCGAGGCGGGCGAGCGGCTCGGCTTCCTGCCCGGCGACCTCGCCGAGAAGGTCAACCCGTACCTGCGTCCGCTCTACGACGCGCTCAACGACATGGTCGATCCGGAGCGCGCGCGCCGCTACATGGACCGCGGCACGATCGAGGTGGCGCCGCTCGCCTTCATGCGCGGCCGCACGCTGAACGACTCGTTCGTGATCCTCGACGAGGCGCAGAACACGACGCGCGAGCAGATGAAGATGTTCCTGACGCGCCTCGGCTTCGGCTCGAAGGCCGTGATCACCGGCGACGTCACGCAGATCGACCTGCCGATGGGAAAAGGTTCGGGCCTGATCGACGCGCGCGAGATCCTGCAGGACGTGCCCGGCATCCGCTTCGTCCGCTTCGACGAGCGCGACGTCGTGCGGCACCGGCTCGTGCAGCAGATCATCACCGCGTACGAGCGCGTCCCCGACCGATGAGCGCTGCGCGATCGTCGCCGCGGACGAGCGTGTCCCCGATCGCTGACGCGCGCCGCCGCGCCGCGACCCCGTCGGTCGCGGTGACCGCGGCGCACGGCCTCGGCCGGCGCGCGGCGTACGTGCGACGCGTCTGTCGCGACGTTCTGCGCGCGGTGAACGAGACCGGCAGCGAGCTGTCGGTGGCACTGGTGCACGACGACGAGATGCAGCGCCTGAACCGCGACTATCGGGGCAAGGACCGGACGACCGACGTCCTCGCGTTCGCGCTGCGCGAGGGCGAGGATACGTC
>JAEUJP010000636.1 GCA_016793725.1 Myxococcaceae bacterium
GGCTCCTGACGGACCGGGGCCCGACACTCGATGCCGTCATCTCGACCACGTTGTCGCTCGTCGATGATGCCGCCGCCTGCGAGCAGGTCGAGGCGACGACGAAGCAGCGCTCAGCCAACATGAAAGGCTTCGAGGGCTGCGTGCTCACGTTCCGGCTCGCGACGACGCTCGACCATGAGGTGCGATAGCACTCGAACGCAGCGCCCTGGCGTCATCGCTCCTACCGACCTGCGGGTCGGCTTCGCGGCCACACCACCGTCACCGCGCACGCCAGCGCGAGCAGCACCGCCGTCAGCCCCGACGCCTCGGGCCCGAACGCGCCGCCGCCCCAGAACCCGGGCTGCGACGTCGCCGTGAACAGCGAGCACCCCGCCTGAATGCCGCTCACGTTCTGGCCCCACACGAAGCCCTCGAACCAGTTCCACGCGAGGTGGGCACCGAACGCCGGCCACACGCTCTGCGCCCGCCACGCCATCGCGCCGAACCAGATGCCGACCAGCGCCACGTTCAGCGCCGCGACGGCCGACGCGTTCGGGTTCAGCAGGTGCAGCGCGCCGAACACCAGCCCCGTGCCCAGCACTGCGAACACCGGGTGGGTGCCGCGCGCGAGCGCGCGCAGGGCCGCGCCGCGCAGCCACAGCTCTTCGCCGAACGCGGTGGGCCCGACGAAAAGCAGCTGCAGCACACCGTCGCGCAGCTTGCTGTCGCACGCGGCGAGCCCGACGGTGCCCGAGGCCAGCCCGCCGAGCACGACCGTGACGGTCAGCAGCGCGGCGCCCGCGGCCACCCCCCAGGCGAGCCCGCGCGGGCGCACGAGCCCGGCGTCTTGCCCGAGCTTCCACGCGACGAAGGTGGCGAGCACACCCGAGGCGAGGTGCCCCCACGCGCTGGCGGCGATCTTGGTGCTCGTGAGCGAGTATTCGCCGTGGCCGAGCCCCGTGGCGAAGATGACGCCCTCGATGATGATGCCGCTCACCACCGCGACGAGCGCGAAGACGGTGACGACCCAGCCCGAGCGGAGCCGGCCCTCGCTGTCGCGCCACACGCTGGGGTCGGCCACGCGGCGCACCATGCTACAAGTCGCCCTCTCTTGGAGCAGCTGATCACCGAGGCCGTCGGCGTGCTGAAGCGGGGCGGGCTCGTCGCGCTGCCGACCGAGACCGTCTACGGCCTCGGCGCCGACGCCGAAAACGAGCTCGCCGTGCGCCACATCTTCGCCGTGAAGCGCCGGCCCGCCTCACACCCGCTCATCGTGCACGTCGCGAGCGCACGGCACGCGAAGGCCTGGGCGCGCGAGCTGCCGGTGCACTTCGACGCGCTCGCGCGCGCGTTCTGGCCGGGCCCCTTGACGCTCGTCGTCTGGCGCAGCGACCGCGCCTCCGACGCGGTGACCGGGGGCCAAGACACCGTCGCGCTGCGCGTGCCCGACCACCCGCTCGCGCTCGAGCTGCTCGAGGCGTTCGGCGGCGGCGTGGCAGCGCCGTCGGCGAACCGGTTCGGCCGCGTGAGCCCGACGACGGCCGAGCACGTGCGCGCCGAGCTCGGCGCCGACGTCGACCTCGTGCTCGACGGCGGCCCCTGTGCCGTCGGCGTCGAGTCGACCATCGTCGACCTCACGGGTGCAGAGCCGCGCATCTTGAGGCCCGGCGGCGTCTCGCGAGAAGATCTCGTGCGCGTGCTCGGCCGGCCGGTGCGCCTGGGCGCCGACGGCGCCGACGTGCGCGCGCCGGGCATGCTCGCCTCACACTACGCGCCGCGGGCCGGCGTGCTCGTCGTGACTCCCGCGCAGCTGTACGCCGAGGCCGAGCGGCGCCAGACCGAAGGGTTGAGGGTCGCCGCGCTCGCGCCGCGGTCGGTCGCGGTGCCGGCGGCGGTGCACCGGGCAGACATGCCCGAAGACGCCGCGGGGTTCGCGCGCGAGCTCTACGGGGCGCTGCGCCGCCTCGACGCCGAAGGGTTCGACCTCGTGGTGACCGCGCTGCCCGACGAGCACGGCCTGGGCCTCGCGGTGAAAGACCGGCTCTTGAAGGCCGCGGCGCCGCGTACGTGAGACGGGTTTCAGGCGATTCGGATGCGGCGCAGCGCGCCTCGCGGTTCTCGAACGACCTCAGTCCGATGCGCGCGCGATGCGCGTGCATCCGAATCGGCTGAAACCCGTCTCGGAAAATCAGTTCAGCCCGTTCGGCAGGCTGAGCACGAACTCGGCGATCTTGGCCTCGAACGTCTGACCGTCCTGCCGCTCCATGAAATAGGTGCCGCGCATGGTGCCGAAGGGCGTCTTCAGCATCGCCCAGCTCGTGTACTCGAACGCCTCGCCGGGCTCGAGCCTCGGCTTCTTGCCGACGACGCCGTCGCCCTTCACCTCTTCGACGCGACCGTTGCCGTCGGTGATGATCCAGTGGCGGCTCATCAGCTGCACGGGCACGGTGCCGACGTTGCTGATCTGCACCGTGTACGTGAACGCGAACTGCCCGCTCTGCGGCTGGCTGCGCTCGGGCCAGAACGCCGGCTTCACGCTCACCTTCACGCCGTCGGTCGTGGTCGTCGACATCGGGCGGTGACCTTACTCGCGCGGCTCGAGGCTGCGGTCTTCGACGTCGCCCTCGCGACGCAGCGACGACAGCGGCCCCAGGTCGCCGGTCGCGCGGCGCTCGTCGGCGACCGGCCCTTCGGTCTCGCCGTCTTTCGGCTTCGGCGGCCAGACCATCGAGGCGACCACCGACAGGCCGAGCGTGAGCGCGATGAACGAGAGGCTGCCGACGATGATGTAGACGTCGTACGGGTCGAGCTCTTTCTGCCAGAACGTCTCGGCGCAGATCTTCAGACCCACGAACGCGAGGATGAGGCCCAGCCCCATCTTCAGGTAGTGGAACTTGTCCATCAGCTTGTTCACGATGAAGAACAGCGAGCGCAGACCCAAGATCGCGCACACGTTCGACGTGAAGACGATGAACATGTCTTGGCTGACGCCCAGGGCCGCGGGAATCGAGTCGAGCGCGAACAGCAGGTCGGTCGTCTCGACCACGAGCAGAATCAAGAACAGCGGCGTCACCACCCGCTTGCCGTTCTCGACCGCCGTGAAGTGCACGCCGTGGTCGCCCTTCGCGACCGGCAGCACCTTGCGCGCGAACTTCAAGATGGGGTTGTTCTCGGGGTCGACCTCTTCGTCGTTTTCGCCCGTGAACAAGAGCTTGTACGCGGTGTAGAGCAGAAACCCCCCGAACCCGTAGAGCAGCCAGTGAAACCGGGCGACGGCGACGGCTCCGGCGCCGATGAGCGTCGCGCGCAAGACGAACGCGCCCAGCACGCCCCAGTACAGCAGGCGGTGCTGCGCATCGGGCCGCACCTTGAAGTACGTGAAGATGAGTACGAAGACGAACAGGTTGTCGACCGAGAGCGCGTACTCGAGCACCCACGCGGTCAAGAACGGCACCGACGCGCGCGCGCCGTGCAGGTAGTGCAGGTAGCCGGCGAACGCGAACGACAGCGCGACCCAGAGGCCGACCCACATCGCCGCGCCCTTGGTGCTCACGGCACCGCCGCGAACGTTCGAGGCGCGCAGGTCGATGCCGATGAAGATCGTCACGACCACGAGAAAGCTGACCCACAGCACGGGGGTACCCAAGGCGCGCGCACCGTAGCAGTTTGCGAACCCGTTTCACCTGCCGCGGTGTCAAAACCTCCCCATGCTCCGTGTCACAACCCTTGCGGTGAGCGCGTTGGTGCTGTCGATGACCACGACCAACGATCTCGGCGGCCCCACGCGGTACCTCACCCACATCAGCACCGACAAGCCCATCTACAAGCCGGGCGACCAGGTGCTGGTGCGCGGCACCGTGCTCGAGGCATCGGCCCACACGCCGCTGCCCGGCACCGAGGCCGTCAACCTCAAGCTGCGAGGCCCGAAGGGCGACGTCGTCGCGCAGGGCACGGTCGCCACCCAAGACGGCGTCTGGTCGTTCTCGTGGGAGGTGCCCGCCGACACCGCCGGCGGCGAGTACACGCTCGAGGCCACGTACGCCTGGTCGGGCCACGCCCCCGCCGAGCGCAAGTTCGACGTGCGCGTCTACCGGCCGCCGCGCCTCAAGTCGCAGATCGTCTTCATGCGCGATGGCTACGGCCCGGGCGACAAGGTGACCGCCACGCTCGAGACGAAGCGCGCCGAGGGCGGCGTACCCGCCGGTGCGAAGGTCACGGCGATCGCCCGCGTCGACGGCGCCGAGGCCGCCCGCATCACCGCGAAGGTCGACGCGGCGGGCCTGTGCACCGTCAGCTTCGACCTGCCGAAGAACATCGCGCGCGGCGAAGGCTCGCTCGCGTTCGCGATCGAAGACGGCGGCGTCGTCGAGACCGCGACCAAGACGCTGCCGATTCTGCTGCAGACCGTCGACCTGACGCTGTACCCCGAAGGGGGCGACCTCATCGCAGGCCTGCCGATGCGCGTGTACTTCGAGGCGAAGACGCCGGCCCAGAAGCCGGCCGACCTCGCGGGCGCCGTCGTCGACGACACGGGCGCCGAGGTCGCACGGTTCAAGAGCGCCCACGAGGGCCGCGGGCGCTTCGACTTCACGCCGGTGAAGGGCCGCAAGTACCAGCTCAAGGTGCTCGAGCCGTCGGGCATCAAGACCGTCTTTCCCCTGCCCGACGCGAAGGCCGAAGGCGCCACGGTGCGCGCGCTGCGCGACGTGTTCGAGCCGTCGGCCGCGGTGAGCTTGAGCATCTCGTCGACCGTCGCAGCGAAGGTGACCCTGATGCAGCGCGAAAGAGAGCTCGGCTTCTCGAACGTGAACCCGGGCCCAGACCGGGCGGTCAGCATCGACCCGAAGGGCGCCGACGGCGTGCTCATCGCGACCGTGTGGGACCAGAAGGGCACCCCGCTCGCCGAGCGGCTCGTGTTCGTGCAGCCCGCGAAGCCGCTCAGCGTCTCGCTCGAGCTCGACCAGAAGTCGTACGTGCCCGCCGGCACCGTGAAGCTGAAGGTGAAGACGACGGCGCAGGGCAAGCCCGTCTCGGCGGTGGTGGGGCTCACGGTCACCGACGACGCCGTGCTCGAGCTCATCGAGAAGCGCGAGCAGGCGCCGCAGCTGCCGGTGATGGTGTACCTCGAAGACGACGTCAAGGAGCTCGCCGACGCGCACGTCTACCTCGACCCGAAGAACCCGAAAGCGGGCCTCGCGACCGACCTCTTGCTGGGCACGCAGGGCTGGCGGCGGTTCGCGCTGGTGAACCTGCCCCGGTTTCTCGCGCAGAGCGGCGACGACGGGCGGCGGGCGCTCGCGGTTCGCATTCAGCTGCGCACCGAGCTCGAAGACGCGATGGGCGGGGGCGGCCTGAACCTCGCCGACGGCGCGCCGGGCCGTGGCATGGCGCTGGGCGCGGTGCAGGGCGCTCCGCGGCCGCTGGCGCCCGTGCCGATGAACGCGCCGCCTCCCCGGCCCGCACCCGTGGCGCCGGTGCAGGCTGCGCCACCGGCGCCGCCGCCGGTGGTCGCCGAGCCGGTGGCCATCGCCCGACAGCCGGCCGAGCGGCCGGCGGCGTCGAAGCAGCAGGCGATGATGGGCGAGGCGATCGAAGAGGCGAAGGCGAAGAAGCGCGAGCGCGCCGTCGCCGGCAGAGAACTGCGCGCGGTGCCGGCGAGCGCGTTCGTCTTCGTGCGTGAGTACGCGCACGTCGTGCGGCCAGGGCGCCGGGCGGGTGACCGCGTCGACTTCGCCGAGACGCTCTACTGGAGCGCCGGCACCAAGACGAACGACCAGGGCGAAGCGACCGTGACCTTCGCCATCAACGACTCGGTCACCTCGTTTCGCGCCACCGCGGGCGGCTTCTCGACGGGTGGCGCGCTCGGCGCGCAGAGCGTGGTGTTCGACTCGGTGCAGCCGTTCTACGTCGAACCGAAGCTGCCGCTCGAGGTGACCGAGGGTGACGTGGTGCAGCTGCCGGTCGCGTTCGTGAACGGCACGTCAGAGAGCTTCGAGGCCTCGCTGAGCGGCGAGCTGCTCGGCGTCTCGCTCACGCGGCCGACGAAGCTCGGGCCGCAGGCGCGCGTGCGGCAGGTGTACGAGGTGAAGGTGCCGGCGTCGAAGAAGCCGGTCGACGTCGTGCTGCAGGCGACCGCGGGCACCTACGCCGACAGCGTCACGCGCCAGCTCAACGTGAAGCCGAAGGGCTTTCCCTTCGAGAAGGCGTTCGGCGGGCTCGTGGGCCCGAAGAAGCCCGCGAAGCACGCCGTCACGATTCCCACCTCGATGGTGCCGGGCAGCCTGACGGCGACGGCGACGGTCTACCCCACCCCGCTGGCGAACCTCACCGAGGCGCTCGCGCGGCTGATTCAAGAGCCGTACGGCTGCTTCGAGCAGACGAGCTCGACGAGCTACCCCCTCACGATGGCGCAGCAGTACTTCACGACGCACACGGGCGTCGACCCGAAGCTGGTCGAGCGCAGCAGAGAGACGCTCGACAAGGGCTACAAGCGGCTCGTGGGCTTCGAGTGCAGCGACAAGGGCTACGAGTGGTTCGGCGAGAACCCGGGCCACGAGGCGTTGAGCGCGTTCGGCCTGCTCCACTTCACCGACATGGCGAAGGTGCGCGAGGTCGACGCGAAGATGTTGACGAACACGCGCGCGTGGCTCTTGAAGCAGAGAGACGGTGCCGGAGGCTTCAAGCGCGCGCGCCGCGCGCTGCACACGTGGGTCGAAGACAGAGACAGCTCGAACGCGTACATCACGTGGGCGCTGCTCGAGTCGGGCGAGCGCGACGTGGCGAAAGAGGTGGCGAACCTCAAAGAGGCCGCGCCAAAGAGCAAGAACAGCTACGTGTGGGCGCTGTCGGCCAACGCGCTGCACCTGTTCGGCGAGAAGGCGGCGGCGGCGCAGCTGATGGAAAAGCTCGCCGCGGCGCAGCAGAAAGACGGCTCGGTGGGCCAGGCGACGCAGTCGATCGTGGGCAGCGGCGGTGAGGCGCTGACCATCGAGGCGACGTCACTGGCGGCGCTCGCGTGGATGCGCGAGCAGAAGTTCGCGGGCAACGTCGAGACGGCGATTCGGTACCTCGCCGAGGCGTGCAAGGGGGGCCGGTACGGGTCGACGCAGAGCACGGTGCTCGCGCTGCGCGCGATCGTGACGTACGACGCGCTGCGCGCGCGGCCGAAGGCGGCGGGCTCGGTGAAGGTGCTCGTCGACGGGCAGCAGGTCGGCAGCAGCGTGAAGTTCGACCCGAAGACCGAAGGCGCCATCAAGCTGCCCGAGCTGTCTGAGCTGCTCACGCCCGGCGAGCACGCCATCACCCTCGAGATGGAGGGCGGCGGCGAGATGCCGTACGCGCTGGCGGTGAAGTTCAACGCGGTGACCCCGGCGAGCGCGAAAGAGACGAAGGTCGACCTCGTGACGCGGCTGTCGAAGGGCACGGTCGCCGAGGGCGAGACGCTCGAGGCCTACGCGACGGTGACGAACCTGAGCGACACGAACCTGCCGACGGTGGTGGCGATCGTGGGTCTGCCGGGCGGGCTCGAGCCGCGGCACGACCAGCTCAAAGAGCTCGTGAAGAAGGGCACGGTCGACGCGTACGAGGTGCTCGGCCGCGACGTGGTGCTGTACTGGCGCGGCATGGAAAAGCGCCAGGTGCGCGAGGTGCCGCTGTCGCTCGTCGCGGCGGTGCCGGGCCGTTACCTCGGGCCCGCGAGCCGCGCGTACGAGTACTACACCGACGAGCTGAAGAAGTGGCAAGAGGGCCTCGCCGTCACGGTGACCGCCAAATAGGCTCGGTGGGGCACATGCCCAACGCCCCGGAGCTCTTGAAGCGCGCCGAAAAAGCAGAAGCAGACAAGAACTACATCGAGGCCGGGCCGCTGTACGAGCGGGCCGGCGACATCGAGCGGGCGATTCTGAACTACCGCAAGGGCGGCGGCGTCGATCGCGCGGCGCTGCTGCTCGAGGCGACGGGGCGCGCGAAAGAGGCGGCGGCCCTGCTGCTCTCGGTCGGTGCGTTCGAGAAGTCGGCGGCGATGTACGAGAAGACGAAAGACTACGCGAAGGCGGCGGCGGCGCTGTTGCGCGCGAACCAGCGCGAGCGGGCTGCGGCGATGTACGAGCGGGCCGAGGCGTTCGAAGACTCGGCCAAGATCTACGTCTCGCTCGGCAACCACCGAAAGGCGATTCAGCTCTACGAGACCGCGGGCCTCGGCGCGAAGGCGAACGAGCTGAAGGCGCAGCTGCCGGCCGATGCGGGCGCACAGGCGGGCGCGCAGATGCTCGCGCT
>JAEUJP010000651.1 GCA_016793725.1 Myxococcaceae bacterium
CTTGTGCGGCGCCGACGCTCCGCTGCTCGACTCGCCGGCCGCCGAGGTCGAGAAGGTCGAGCGGCGCGCGGCGATCTTGAGCGGCGTCGGCATCGCGTTCGGGCTGGGCGGTGCGCTGGCGGTCGCGGTCGGCTCGACGCAGAACGAGCAGCGCATGGCGATCGGCGGGGGCCTCTTGATCGGCGTCGGCGTGCACGCGCTGCTGCTCGCGGTCGTCGCGTGGCTGTGGCCCGACGACAGCTGGCTCGGGTTCATGACCGACGAGCTGATGTTCACGCCGCCGCCGCGGTAGCAGCTAGACGTCGAGCTCTTTGATGACCTTGCCGCGGCCGTCGAGCCAGCGCGCGCGCACGGTGCCGCGCTCGGGGTCGAGCTCGAGCTCGGCGTAGTTGTTCACGCCCGAGGCCCAGTCGAACTGCGGCCCGCTGGGAAAGCTCGGCGAGATGTTCGCGAGCTGGGCGCCGGGCCCCACGAGCAGCTCGCGCGCGCTGCTGCCGGGGCCTTCGAGCGAGACCCTGCCGGCGCACGCGAGGTGAAAGTCGCCGGCGAGCCACAGCACGCCGCCGATGCCGAGCTCGTCGATGTGCCCGAGAATTTCGTCGCGCGACCTGGGGAAGCCCTCCCACCGGTCGTCGGCGAACGGCGAGAAGAACGGCACGTCGTACGACGCGATCGGCACCGACGACATCACGAGCTTGAACGTGGCGGTGCTCTGCTGCAGCGCGCCCTTCAGCCACGCCATCTGGGCGGGGCTCAGGTAGTCGCCGGCGGCCTGGTCGCGCTCGCTGCGCGAGTCGAGCACGAACACCTCGGCAGTGTCGCCGAAGCGCACCGAGCGCCACACGACCTGGGCTCCGTTGGGGGTGCGGCCAGGCATGTGCTCGAAGAACGCCTGGCGCGCGGCGGCGAGCTGCTCGGCGGTCACGTTGTCGCCGCCCCACCCGTTGTCGACCTCGTGATCGTCCCACGTGCCGATGAGGGCGGTCGACGCGCGCAGGGCCTGGTACTCGCCGGTCGAGAAGGTGTGCGCCCACTTCGCCCGGTACTCTTCGAGGTTCTGCGCGCCGTCGGCGTAGACGGTGTCGCCGAGTATCAAAAACGCGTCGAGATCGCCGCGCTCGCCCGCACGCGACAGCACGTCGAAGGGGAACCCGTCTTTCGTGCACGACGTCGCGCCGAGTCTCACCAGCGGCCTCGTGCCCGGCGCCGGAGCCGTACGAAACCGGCCTTCGGTCGAGCGCGCCGAGCCGGCCCTGAACATGAAGCGGTACCACGTCGACGGCTGAAGCCCCGTCACCTCGGCGAGCGCGAACCGCCCGGCGGCGGGCACCTCGATGGGCGCACCTTCGGCGGCCTCGGGCCACACGAGCGCCACGAGCGCCTCGTCGCCGTCGTAGCGCGTCCACAGCACCGCTCCGCCGGGCTGCGGGTCGGCCGACGCGACCCCGAGCGGAAACTCGCGGGGCGACGGGTTCGGCAGGTAGCCCGCGATGCAGCGCGTCGCCGCGAACGACGCGAGCCCCAGGCCCACCTCGCGGCGCGTGAGCTTCACCGGCGGTAACCCCGGCCGCTGCCGACGATCGCGAAGATGTCGAACAGCGGCAGCGAGAGCGACAGCCCCGCGGCCCCGGCGATCAGCACGGCCTGCCCGCGGCCCCACTGGTTCTGCTCGAGCGCCGAGCCCACGATCAGCAGCGTGATGCTGAGCGCAGCGCCGAGCGCCGGCCAGCGAACCCACCGCCACATCGTCTCGCGGGTCTGCTCGATGTCGGGGTGGCCGCCGCCCAGCCGATAGAGCTCGGGCAGCAGGAACCACGTGGCGAGCAGCTTCAGGCCCGCGGCGACCGCCATCGCCGACGTCGTCACGAGCGGCTCGGGCCGCCCTGCCACGTCGTAGGCGACGCGCCCGGGCGCGTAGACCAGCGCGACGGTCGCGAGGGTCGACACGAGCACGCCCCCCGCAAACGCGAGGTGGGCACCCGTCTGGGCCGCGACGCCCGGCCGCTCGACGAGCGGCTCGCTCGTGCCGCCGTCAGACACCGCGAGCATCACTGTGACCAGCGCGAGCAAGCGGCGGTGCTTAACGGCGGTTCGGGCACTTGCGCAACCTTGCCCGCGCGGCGGGCTGCGTTAACTCAAAGACATGTGGAACCAACTCAAGACCGCATTGCTCCTGGGCACGCTGACGGTGCTGCTGATCGCGTTGGGCGGCGCGTTGGGCCAGGGCTACCTCTACGGGTTCACGGCGTTCGCGCTGCTCTTGAACTTCGTCATGTACTTCTTCTCGGACAAGCTCGTGCTCGCGATGCACCGGGCGCAGCCGCTGTCGGAGCGCGACGCGCCGTGGCTGCACGCGATGGTCGCCGAGATCGCGCAGAGCGCCGGGCTGCCGAAGCCGCGCGTGTACCTCGTGCCGCAGGCGCAGCCGAACGCGTTCGCCACGGGGCGCAGCCCGAAGCACGCGATCGTCGCGGTGACGAGCGGCCTGCTCGAGCTGCTCGACGGGCGTGAGCTGCGCGGCGTGCTCGCGCACGAGATCGGCCACATCAAGAACCGCGACATGTTCGTCGCGACCGTGGCCGCCGGCATCGCCGGGGCCATCACGTACCTCGCGCACGCGCTGCAGTGGGGCGCGATGTTCGGCGGCGGTGCGCACGACGACGACGACGGTGGCCGCGGCAACGTCTTCGGCGCGCTGGCCATGGCGTTCATCGCGCCGTTCGCGGCGATGCTGATTCAGCTCGCGATCTCGCGCTCGCGCGAGCACGGGGCCGACGCGACCGGCGCAGCGCTGACCGGCGACCCCGAGGGCCTCGCGCGGGCGCTCGAAAAACTGCACGTGGGTGCCGAGCGCATACCCGCGAACGTCGAGCCGGCGACCGCGAGCCTGTTCATCGTGAACCCGCTGTCGGGTCAGGGCGGGCTGATGAGCTGGTTCTCGACGCACCCGCCGCCCGAAGAGCGAATTCGCCGCCTGCGGCAGATGAGCCCACACGGGCACCGGCGACTGCAACAGGCCTGAAGCAGCCCGAGGTGACCGGCCGAGTGCGCTGAGGCAAGCTCGGCGGCGGTGATTCTGCTCATCGACGATGACGCCGACCAGGCGGCGGCGGTGAGACGACGGCTCGCGGCAGAAGGCCGAGAGGTCAAGGTCGCCGCGACCGTCGAGGCGGCGCTGAAGGCCTTCGACGAGAAGCCGACCCTCATTCTGCTCGCGCC
>JAEUJP010000689.1 GCA_016793725.1 Myxococcaceae bacterium
TCAGCGCGCCGAGCTGACGCTGGCGTGGGACTTCACGACCGGCTCCGACGCGTGGGTCGCGTCGGACATGCTGCGCGTGCGCGAGCTGACCGAGGCCTGGCTCGCCACCAACACGCCGCGCGTCGAGCTGACGGAAGTCGAGCAGCTGCCCGAGCCCGACCTGTGGCGCCGCGCGCGCGGACCCCTCGAGGTGCCGCTCTTCCTCGCCTCGACCGAGCCGGGCGCTCCGCTCGTGCGCGACGCGAGCGGGCAGGTTCAACAGAACGGCACGATGTCGATTCCGTTTCTCGCGCAGGTGCCGCTCGTGCTGCGCGACGTGCCCGGCCCGGCCACCGCGCTCGGCTACGGCCACGGTGCGTTCGGCACGCGCGACGAGGCGCTGGGCCAGAACCCGCGCGACATCGCGCGGCACGCCCGCGCGGTGCTGTTCTCGATCGACTGGTACGGCATGGCGCGGCCCGACATCGCGAACATCTTCGATGCCGTCGCGAGCCGGCCGTCGCGCGCGCTCGCGTTCGGCGACCGCGTGCAGCAGGGCATGGTGAACCAGCGGGTCTTCAGCGCCGCCATCGCGGGGCCGCTGCGCGCGCTGCCGGCGTTTCAAGACGCGAGCGGCGCTGCGCTCTACCCGCCCGAGTCGAGCCGGTTTCTCGGCATCAGCCAGGGTCACATTCTCGCGGGCATGCTCGCGGCCGTGCACCCGGGCCTCACGCACGTCGGGCTGAACGCAGGTGGTGCGGGCCTGAGCCACGCGCTGTCGCGCTCACGACCGCTGAGCGACGTGTTCCTGCTGCTCGACATCAAAGACCCGCTCGAGCGCCGGCGGTTCGAGGCCACGCTGCAGCCGTGGTTCGACCGGTTCGATGGCGCGTTCTGGGCGCGCTACGTGCTGCGCGAGCCGCTGCCGGGCAGCGCGCCGCGCCGCGTGCTGATGCAGACGGGGCTCGGCGACCCCGAGGTGCCGAACATCGCCGCGCACCTGCACGCGCGGCTCCTGGGCTTGAAGCAGCTCGAGCCGGCGGTGCCTGCGAGTTGGGGCCTCGAGCCCGTCGCCACACCGACGCGCGAGTCGGTGCAGACCGTCTACGACCATGGCGTCGAGCTGCGCGCGCTGTACGAGAAGGCCGAGCCGTCGCCGACGGGCAACGCCGTGCATGAGGCGACGCGGCGCGTGCCGGCGGCGCTGCAGCAGCTCGGCGCGTTCTTCGGCGCTCGCGACGAGACGGTGAACTTCTGCCTGGGGCCTTGTGACCCCGACTGAGCGAAGCCTCGGCCGCTCCGGCCTGAGGTCACTCGTCGAGAGCAATCGGCGGTGCTCCGGCGGCAGCACCGGCGTTTTCGCAGGGCGAGGAGGTGGCGTACCTACCCCAGCACACCCCTTGCCGAGCCGCGCCCCGCCTCTTTCAGCGCTCGCGCCGAAACGACCGTCGCGCTCAGGCGTAAGCCGCTCGTGCCTGCACTGGTCGAGCTCTCACCTCCGCCCGAACCCCAGCTGGTCTCGAACCTCGAGGCGACGCGCCTCGAGTCGCGCACCGACGAGCAGCTCGACGAGCTGCCGTTCGGCGTCATCGCGCTGAGCCCCGAGGGCGTCGTGCTCCGCTACAACCTGGCAGAGTCACGCCTCGCCCGCCTCGACCGCACGACCGTCTACGGCCGCGACTTCTTTCGCGAGGTGGCTCCCTGCACGGCGACTGAGGAGTTTCAGGGGCGCTTCACGAAGCTGGTCGCCTCGGGCGAGCCAGGCCCGGTGCGGTTCTCGTACGTCTTCGACTTCACGTTCGGCGCTCAAGAGGTCGAGGTCGAGCTGCTGCGCGCCGGCGACGCCCGGTACTACCTGCTCATCAACCGGCGCCGCTTCTTCGAGCCGCGCGCGCCGGGCGTTCGCCGAGCTCCGGCCCCCCGCCAGAGCGACCTCGCCCCACGAGAAGAAGAGCTCGGCGTCGTTCGTGATGCTTCGGCAGCGCGCCTCTTGACGGTGTCGGCGCCGTTCTGGGCCGCGATGCGCGCCACGTGGGACCGTGTGGCGCCCAGCGGCTACGCGCTCTTCGGCTACGAGTGGGGGTTTCGTTGGGGCCGCACCGCGGTCATCGACCTCGAGACCCAGGCCATGGCCGCCCACGGCAAGGGGCTGATGGAGCTGCCCATGCGCGCAGCCCTCGAGCTCTTGGCCGCGCACCTCTTCGACGCCGGCTGGGGCCGCCTCGAGGTCGATTTCGGCAGCGCCGCCGACGGCATCTTCTTCGCCGAGCTCGAGCGCAACGCGTGGGCAGAGGCCGTCGGCCGAGCTCAGGCGCCGCGCTGCCACGTGCTCTCGGGGTTCTTTCGCGCGGTGTTCTGCCACCTCGCCCAGAAGCTCGTGACGGTGCGCGAGCTGAGCTGCGCCTGCCAGGGCAAGACCTGCACCTTCGCGGTGGTCTCACAGGGAAAAAAGTCTGCGCTCGACGAGGCGATCGAGCGCGGCAAGACAGACCGCGACCAGACCCTCGCCGCGTTCCGAGAGCTCTCACGTGCGCCCCGCTCTTAGCGCGCCTGTCGTGTTGGGGCTCTCGGCAACCGAGCTGCAGCTCACGGTGGCCGCTTTTTTCTCGAGCTTCCGGTGGGAAGGCGCGCGGCTCGATCTCGACTCGATGACTCCGGCGGACTTCTTCGAAGGCTTCTAGGAGCTGCTAGCGTCGCGGCATCGCCGTGGTGGCGCCGAGCGCCGTGCAGCAGGCAGCTCCCGCGCGACACGCCGCGTGACCGAGCTCGGCCAGCGCCCCCGCATCGACCGCCTCGGGCGTCGCGCGAAGCTCAGCCAGCTTCGCCAGCGCCACCCCGAGAAACGCATCACCCGCGCCCGTCGCGTCCACCACCTTCACCTTCGGCGACGGCACGCTCAGGCTCGCCCGCCCGTTCGCGACCACGGCGCCCGCTGCGTCGAGCGTGAGAAAGACGAGCCGCGGCCCCGCCGCCAAGAGCCGCTCGACCAGCTTCGCGTTCGACACCCGCGCAGATGCCCCCAGCAGCGCCAGCGCCTCTTCGCGCGTCGCCTTCACCACATCGGCGGTCTTCAGCGCCGCGCGAGCCCGTCGCAGCAGCTCGTCGCGCGTCGCGTACATGCCCCAGCGCAGGTTCACGTCGAGCGACACCAGCCGGCCCGCCGCCCGCGCCTCGCTCACGAACCGCTGCTGCGCCGCGCGCGACGACGCCGCACGCAGCGTCACCGTGCCCGTGTGCACCACCGCGAAGCTGCGCACGTACGCCGGCACCACGTCGGCCTCGCACAGCGACAGGTCCGACCGACGCTCGACCAGCGGGTAGAAGCGGCGCTCGCCGTCGCCGTCGACCTCGACCAGCGTCACGCCGGTGCGGTGGCTCGCCCGGCGCTGCACGTGCCCGACCTCGACCCCCTCGCCCTTCAGCTCGGCCAGCATGCGGTCACCGAGCGGGTCGGTGCCGAGCGCGCTCACGAGCCCCGATCGCACGCCCATGCGCGCGACCTGCACCGCCACGTTTGCCGGCGCTCCGCCGAGGCGCGGCACCAGGCTCGCCGCCTTCACGAACGGCACGCCGCTCTTCGGCGGGAAGAGGTCGCACAGCACCTCGCCCAGCACGAGCACACCACGGGGCCGCTCAGCCTTCTTCGACGTCGCCATCAGGCCGTGCAAAGTAACGCGTACCCCGCACTCACGTCGCACTCTTGTAGTCCCCGCCGCCATGCGCGCACTGAGGTTGGGGGGGGTGGTGCTCCTGGGGTGTGGTGGCTCGAAGATTCAGTGGGAGCCCATCGACGCCAAAGAACGTGACGTCGCGCCGTGGAAGAACGCCGACTCCGTCACGCTGTTCTCTGAGACCGCCGTTCGCTTCGGCACCGACCCCGACACCGGCCGCGCCTTCGCCGAGGTCAACGTGCGTGAGCGTCAGCTCGCGCTGCAGAAGCGGTGATGGGCTTCTGGTCGCTGCGCTCCCGCTTCCGCGCCAGTGGCGCGGGGCCTCAGTCGACCGTGCGCGTGCTCTCGAGCTCCAGCTTCAGCCAGCCGAGCTTCGCCTCGGCCATCGCCTTCGCCTTCTCTTCGTCGAAGCCGGGCACGTGCGTGCCGTAGCCGCGCGCGTAGACGAGCCAGTACTTGCGGTGCGCCGCGACCCAGGCGTCGACGTCGGCCTTTCGCTTGCTGCGCTTGCCCTGGTACCGCTCGACTGCCTCGTCGAGCCGCGCGCTCTCTTCGAGCGCCGCCTCTTCACCGAGCGCGTGCAGGCACACGCCCTGGAAGAACATCAGCGTCGCCATGCCGGGCCGCACCACGCTCACCGCCTTGCAGTGGCCGCACGTCACGTTGCTCGCCTCGTGAAACACGGTGACCCCGATCGGCGCGCCGCACTGTGAGCACCTGGTGCTCGCCTTCACCTTCGCCATCTCGGTCTTCGCGAGCTCCCAGATGGCGTGCGCGGCCTTCGCCTGCTTCTGCACCTGCAGCACCTTCGAGCGGCGCGCGATGCTCTTCTTCACCTTCTGGCCCGCCGCATAGAGCTCGTCGCGCGCGGCCGGCTCGTCGAGCTCGGCGTCGATCTTCTCCCAGCTGTCGTCAATCTTCTTCTCGAGGCCCAGCATGCGCGCGTGGAACTCGGTCAGCGCCGACGAGAGCGGCACCGGGTCGAGCACCTCCATCGAGATGAGCTCGTCGAAGCCCGGCTCGGCCTCGGCCAGAATTTCATCGGCCCGCTGCGACACCTTCTGCAGAAACGCCGACCACCGCGCGCGCGAGCCGCTCATTCGAACGTGAACCTCATCGTCAGGTCACCCTTTCGCTTCACGAACAGCACCCCGCCCGCCCCCGCCAGCACGAACTTCGACACCGCGCGGCCGGCCTCGGTCTGGGTCTCGTACTCGAGCTCCATCTTCACCTCGTCGGCGAACATGGGGAGCTTCGACGGCGTCATCACCTGCTTCACCACCTCGCCCGCCTTCTCGTCGACGTAGGCGATGCCCTCGAGCACCTCGGGCACGCGCGCGCCCTTCGGCTCGAAGCCGATCATCAAGAGCCCCGTGTCGGTCGGCCCGATGCGGCGAAACCTGTACTTGCCCTGGTTGCGCGGCGCGAACGGCGACTCGGTGCGCTCGTTCTTCTCGTCGGCCTCGGCCGCGCGCTTCTTCTCGTCTTCCAGGTTGTCGGCGCCGTCTTTCGTCGCCGCGAGCACCTTCGTCTTGAGCTTGCCGCCCACGCGCGTCTGCTCGAGCTTCGAGGTGGTGGTCGACTTCACCTTGCCGCTGCCGTCGAGGTCTCGCACCACGGCGTCGATGCGCAGCGTGTGCGTGTCGAGGTGCTTTTCCATGCGGTCGTCGTGGTCGCCGAGCGCCTTGAGCAGCGCGGGGTCGACGTCGCCCGCCGCGAGCGCGGTCGTCAAGATGGCCGTCATCACTTGATGTCCGCTCCGCAGAAGTCGCAGTGCAGCACGGCTTTCAACCGCGGCGCGCCGCACGACGGGCAGCGCAGCACGTAGGCGCCGGGCGCGTACTCGTCGTAGCGGTTCAGCTTCGCGGCGGCCATCGCGTGGCTGAACATCTTCTTCGGTCGCGCGGTGGCGAGCTCGCGGTAGCGCGCGACGGCCTCGGCGCAGAGCGCGGCGTTCGCAGGGCCGCACAGCTTCGCGAAGACCGCCTCGACCTCGGGCAGCGGCGCGCCCTTCGTCTGCTTCGCGGCCTGCGCGGCGGCGAAGCGGGCGTCTTCGCCGAGGGGTGAGATGCCGAGCTCGGTCAGCACGCCGGCCCAGGGGGGCAAGATGCCGCCGGCGGGCTCGACGTCGAGGGCGATGCCTCCGGCGCGGTCGAGGGCGAGGCCGAGGTTCACGAGGTCTGACTGCTGGCTCATGGGCGCGCGAGCATAGGGCGGGCCTGAGGCGCGGAGCACGGGCAATGGGCATCTGGTAGGAGAGCTCGGTGGCCTTTCCCGAAGAGCTGAAGCGCGCCTTCCCGAGCTACGGCCCCGGGTGGGACCGCGCCGTCGAGATGGGTATCGACGTTTCGCTGCTGCTCGAGAACCTCGCGCTCACGCCGACCCAGCGAATCCAACAGCTCGAAGCGCTGCTGGCTGAGGTCGACGCGCTGAAGCGAGCGGTGAAGCGTGATCCAGTTCCGTGAGCTGCTGAGGCTGCTGGTCGAGGCGAGGGTCGAGTTCGTCGTCGTCGGTGGTCTCGCGGCAACGATTCACGGGGTCGCCGAGCCGACGCGCGACATCGACGTCTGCATCGACCCGACACGTGAAACCTGGTCCAAAGTCGCAAAGCTCATCGAGCCGCTCCACCCTCGCTACGCACTCACCCGACAAGCGCCCGATCCCTCCCGGAGTCGATGAGCTGGCGACCTTTCGCAACCTGTACGCCCTTACTGATCTCGGGCGCATCGAATTTCTCGGCGAGGTGCCACCCGTGGGCGCCCTCGACACCGTCGCGCGCAACGCGCTGACGGTAGAGGTCGACGACCTCACGGTCCGCATCATCTCGCTCGACGAGCTCATCCAGGTGAAAGAGCACGTTCGCCGCCCGAAAGACCTCGAGGTCGCCGCCGAGCTGCGCGCGATTCGCGATGCTCTCGCGCGGAAGTGACCACGAGCCCGAGCGAATGCGAGTATGGGCGTCACATGCGCCCGGCTGCACGGCTCCTCCTCCTCGTTCTCATCTCTTCGTCCGCGTTCGCCCAGGTGTTGCCCCCGCAGTTCCAAGACGTCGTCGTCTTCAGCGGCCTCACGAACCCGACCGCCATTCGCTTCGCCACCGACGGGCGCATCTTCGTCGCCGAAAAAAGCGGGCGCGTGAAGGTGTTCTCGTCGCTCACCGACCCGACGCCCGACATCGTCATCGACGTGCGCGCCGCCGTGAACGACTACTGGGACCGTGGCCTGCTCGGGCTCGCGCTGCACCCGAACTTCCCCGCGACGCCGTACGTGTACGTCTTCTACGGCTACGACACCATCGGGTGGGGCGACGTGTGCCCCGGCTCGGTCGGCGGCCCCACCAACAACCCGGGCGGCTGCTACATCAACGGCCGCCTCTCGCGCTTCGAGGTCACGCCGGCCAACACGCTCGTCGGCGGCGAGACGGTGCTCATCGAAGGCATGTGGTGCCAGCAGTACCCGAGCCACTCGACCGGCGACCTCGCCTTCGGCGCCGACGGAGCGCTCTACCTGAGCGCCGGCGACGGCGCCTCGTTCAACTTCGCCGACCAGGGCCAGGCCCGCGCGCTCGTCGGGGTCGACGGCGGCTTCTTCGACGGAGGCACCACGCTCTGCGAAGACCCGCCGGGCGAGGGCGGCGCGCTGCGCTCGCAAGACCTCTCGTTTCCCGGCGACCCGGTCACGTACCAGGGCAGCGTCTTGCGCGTCGACCCGCTGACCGGCGCGGCGATGCCGACGAACCCGCTGTTCGGCGGCACGGCCGACGACGACCGCATCGTCGCGTACGGCCTGCGCAACCCGTTTCGGTTCACGATTCGGCCGGGCACGAGCGAGGTGTGGCTCGGCGACGTGGGGTGGAACCTGCACGAAGAGATCAACCGTGTCGTCGCGCCGGCCGACCCGGTCATCGAGAACTTCGGCTGGCCCTGCTTCGAGGGCCGGTGGGATGCCGGCAGCACCCCGCAGGGCAGCTACGCGAACTTCGGGGCGTGCCGCGCGCTGTACGACGGCGGGTCGCCGGTGACGCCGAACCAGATTACGGCTCCGTACTACTCGTACGCGCACGGCGCGGCGCTCGGCGGGTGCGCGGCGGGCGGCTCTTCGATCGCGGGGCTCGCGTTCTACACGGGCGGCAACTACCCGGCGGCGTACACGAACGCGCTGTTCTTCGCCGACTACTCGCGCCGCTGCATCTGGGCGCTGCGCGCGGGCTCGAACGGGCTGCCCGACCCGTCGCTGGGCATCACCACGCTGGTGTCGCAGGCGCAGTTCCCCGTCGCGCTGCAGATCGGCCCGAACGGCGATCTGTTCTACGCCTCGCTCAACGGCGGCACGATTCGCCGCATCACCTACCAGTCGCCGACGGCCGTCATCAGCGCCGTGCCGCTGAGCGGTGACGCGCCGCTGACCGTGAGCTTCGACGCCTCGGGCTCGACGTCGCCGAGCGGCGGCGCGCTCACCTACGCGTGGGACCTCGACGGTGACGGCGACTTCGACGACTCGACGGCAGTCGCCCCGCAGTACACGTACCTCGTCAGCGGCACGGTGACGGTGGGCCTGCGCGTGACCGACGCGCAGGGCGGCTCTTCGACGGCGACGGCGAGCATCAGCGCGAGCAACACGGCGCCGACCGCCATCATCGACACGCCGCCCGCGACGCTGACGTGGGCCGTCGGCGACACCCTCACGTTCTCGGGGCGCGGCACCGATGCGCAAGACGGCGCGCTGCCCGCCTCGGCGCTCACGTGGGAGGTCATTCTTCAACACTGCCCCGGCGGCTGCCACGAGCACGTCGTGCAGACGTTCACCGGCGTGGCTTCAGGCAGCTTCACCGCGCCCGACCACGAGTACCCGTCACACCTGACGCTGCGGCTGCGCGTCGTCGACTCGGGCGGCTTGCCGCACGTGACGACCGTCGACCTTCAGCCGCGCACGGTCGTGCTCACCGTCGAGTCGGTGCCCCCCGGCCTCGGCATCGCGCTCGGGTCGGCCTCGCGGGCCACGCCGTTCACGACGACGGTCATCGTCGGGTCGCAGAACAGCATCACGGTGGGCAGCCCGCAGACGGCCGGCGGCGTGCCGTACGTGTTCCGCTCGTGGTCGCACGGCGCGGCGAAAGACCACCAGCTCACCGCGCCGGCCACGGCGACCACCTACGTGGCCACGTTCGGCGAAGACCCCGACGGCGACGGCCACGGCGGGCCCGACGACAACTGCCCCGCGGTCGCGAACGCGTCACAGGCCGACGCAGACTCAGACGGGGTCGGTGACGCGTGCGACAACTGCGCGGCGGCCGCGAACACGGCGCAGACCGACTTCGACACCGACGGGCTCGGCGACGCATGCGACAACTGCGCGACGGTCGCGAACGTCTCGCAGGCCGACGGCGACTCCGACGGGCGCGGTGACGCGTGCGACAACTGCGCGAGCATCGCGAACGCGACTCAAGGCGACGCCGACTCCGACGGGCGCGGCGACGCTTGTGACAACTGCGTGAGCATCGCGAACGGAGCCCAGACCGACGGCGACTCCGACGGCGTCGGCGACGTCTGCGACAACTGCGCGGCGACGGCGAACGTGAGCCAGGTCGACGCCGACTCCGACGGGTTCGGTGACGTCTGCGACAACTGTGTGGCGGCGGCGAACGTGTCGCAGGCCGACGGCGACTCCGATGGGCGCGGCGACTCTTGTGACAACTGTGTGGGTCTGGCGAACGCGTCGCAGGCCGACGGTGACTCCGACGGCGTGGGTGACGCCTGCGACAACTGTGTGGCGACGGCGAACGTGGCGCAGACCGACACCGACTCTGACGGGCGCGGCGACACGTGCGACAACTGCGCGGGCATCGCGAACGTGAGCCAGGCCGACGGCGACTCCGACGGGCGCGGCGATGTCTGCGACAACTGCGTCTCGGCGGCGAACGCGACGCAGGTCGACGGCGACTCCGACGGCATCGGCGACGTCTGCGACAACTGCGTCTCGGCGGCGAACGTGAGCCAGGCCGACGGCGACGCCGACGGGCGCGGCGATGCGTGCGACAACTGCGCGGGCATCGCGAACGTGCTGCAGACCGACCGTGACTCCGACGGCATCGGCGATGCGTGCGACAACTGCGCGATGGCGGCGAACGTGAGCCAGGCCGACGGCGACGCCGACGGGCGAGGCGATGTCTGCGACAACTGCGTCTCGGCGGCGAACGCGACGCAGGGCGACGGTGACTCCGACGGGGTGGGCGACGCTTGTGACAACTGCCCGTCGATCTCGAACGTGTCGCAAGAGAACGTGTGCCAGTCGGTGCCGGTCGAGCAGAGCCCGTGTGGTTGCTCGAGCGCGCCGCTGCCGCTGATGCTGCTCGGCCTGCTGGCCTTCGTGCGGCGCAGGCGCGTCA
>JAEUJP010000929.1 GCA_016793725.1 Myxococcaceae bacterium
CGAGGGCGCCGCGTTCTCGCAGCTCTTCGGCGCCGACGGCTTTCACCCTTCGTCGCTCGGCTATGACCGCTGGGCCGCCGAGCTGTGGCCCCACGTCGAGGCGCCGGGCCGCGCGTGGAAGTAGCGCGCCAAAGAAGCGCCGCTACGTGAACAACCGGCCGAGCTCGGCGGCGACCGACAGATCCATCGGCTCGAGCTCGAGCTCGCCGTTCATCACCGCGCTCTGGGCGTCATTTTCCCCATCGACCAGTGCCAGAAAGTCGGCCGCGCTCGCCTTCACGGTCATGCGCGGCTCACCCTCGAGGCCCTTCGACACGCTGCCGGGGGCCTCGGTCAAATCGACCGTCCACTGGCCTCCGCCGGCGCCGCCGATGTCGAGGTGAATGATGCCCCGCACCGCCGCGGCGACCTCGGGGTGCTGCTCGACCCGCTCTGCGAAGTCGCCCTCGACGACCTCGGCCACCGTCGGCGCCTTCGCCATGCGCGCGCTGGTGCGCTTCTTCGCGGTCTTCTTCTTCGCGGCGGGCTTCTTCTTCGACGTCGAAGTCGAGGTCGACGTCGACGTCGCCTCAGACGCGCGCTTCTTGAACTTCTCGAACGCGTCTTTCGAGAACAGCGACGCGGCCTCTTTTTTGGCGTCGGCGTAGACCTGCTTCAGCTTCGCGCTCGAAGCGCCCGGAACACGGAAGTACTCCATCGCGACGTGGCCCATGGCCCAGTTCGCGGCGAAGGCGGCGGGAATGGTGAGCAGCGCGCCGAACATCGGCAGAATGGCCTTGATGCCCTGGCGCGCGAGCATGCCGAGGCCTGCGGTGGCGCCGAGCTCGAGCACGAGATCTTTGGCGTCGGCCTGCGTGACCTTGCGGCCGTAGATGTGGCCGACCGTGACGACCATCGCGGTTTGAATCGGCAGCATCACGATGGCATCACTGAACGGAATCGGCGACACCGCGACGACCGCGCAGCCGTAGCTGCAGAGGTTCACGACGTCGCGCGCGGCCTTGTCGCGCTCTTTCATCGGCGCCTTCGAGAAGTTCTTCGTGCGAATCGCATCGAGGGTGTCGAGCCAGGACATGAGGCCTTTCGTGTACCAGTTCTCGTGCTCAACGCACGAGCGGCGGGAAAGTTCCACCATGGTAGACGCGACGTGTGCTGACTCGCCTGCTCGTCGTGTCGCTGCTGTGCGCAGCCTGCCCGAAGAGAGAGGTGCGCGACGCAGGCGTGCCGGCGCCGGCGCCGACCATCGAGCAGTTTGGCGTGCTTCTCGAGACCGAGCTGCGCCGCCGCTTCCCGAACGACACGTTTGCGCAGGAACCTGCGCAGCGCCGCATCGCGTGGAAGCACGCCGGCGACGCCGGGCTCGAGGCGCAGCTGAACCTCGAGAACTTCTACGCCGAGTGGAACCAGCAGGGCGCGCCCATCGACGTCATCGCCGACCGCGTCTCGGTCTGGCTCGACGACTCGGCGGGGCCCATCGTGCCGGGTCTGCGCCAGCGCATCACCGTCGAGCTCGCCGGGCGCCTCTCACGGGGCGAGGGCAGACTGGGCAAGGCGCCGTACGCACCGGTCTCAGAGACCGTCGCGATCGCGCTCTTTCACGACCGCAAGGGCACGATGACCTACGTGACGAACGACGAGCTCGCGAAGCTCGGCACGCCGTTCGGCGACGCGCTCGATGCGGGCACGGCCGTGCTGCTCTCGCGCGAGCCGCCTCCGGTCGAAGAGCTCACGCCCGGGGTCTGGTCGTTTCACGGCGACGACTGGACGACCGCCCACTTCGTGCTCGGCAAGCTGTACGCGCGGCTGCCCGTGAACGGAGCCCCGCTCGCAGCCTTCGTCAGCAAGACGCGGGTGGTGATGACGGGCGACGCCGAGGCGGGGCGCGCGAGGCGCTGCTCGACGCGGCGCTCGGGTTCGCAGCAGAGCCACGGAGCTTCGCGGTGCGCGTGCTCCGGCTGAACCCCGTCACCGGCCAGTGGGCCGACTACGCGCCGCGCGGCGACGACGCCCTGTCGCGGCGCTTTCGTACGCTGCTGGCTGACGGTCGCGTCGGCGACTACGACTCTCAGCACGAGCAGCTCGACGAGTACGTGGCGTCACAGCCCGACGACGCGTTGATCGAGAGCGATGAAGACGCGTTTCCCGCGACGCTGATGGTCACCCGGCGCGACGGCAGGCAGCTCGAGGTGGTGGTGATCACCGAGACCGTCGACATGACGATTCCACGAGGTGACGTGGTGGTGCTGCAGCAGCTGGTCGAGGCCGAAGGGAGCGGCATGAAGCTCGTGGGCTGGGTTCCCTGGAAGCGCTTCATCGAGGTCATGAAGCCGCCGCCGGTCGAGACGTGGCCGCCGAGGTGGCGGGTGAAGGCCTTTCCCACTGCAGCGCAGCTCAAGAAGCTCGCGCCGCACCCGACGCTCGATGACCTGCCCGAAGGCGCTCAGCGGTGAACCTCAACGGTGCCGCCGCGATGTTCGTCGATGCGCAGCACGAGGCCCTCTTTCACCGCGCGCGCCGTCGCGGGCCCGACGTGCCACGGCTTCGGCCGGCCGCGGCGGTACGTCTTCGCGATGTGCTGCTCGAGCTCGAGGAACATCACGCGAAAGCGGTCGGGCGCTGCGTTCTTGCGGCCCGTCTGCTCGGTGATGTCGAGCTCGGCCCAGAACTGCGCCGACAGCAGCTCGCCGTCTTCGTTGAGGCGTGACCGCTTCCAGAAGATGACGGGTGAGCGCACCTCGTCGATGCGCCAGTGGCCCTTGTCGGGGCCGCGCTTGATGGGGTCGACGATGGCGGGGCCGATGTCGGTCGCGACCAGGTACAGCTCTTCTTCGGGCAGCTTCGTGTAGTCGGCGGCGCGCGCCCGAAACGTCTGCCAGTCGGGCGGCACGCGCCGCGGGTAGACCTCGAAGACGAAGCGCTCGAGCCAGTTCAGCAGCGCCCGCTCGTCGTCTTCGTTGATGAACGCCTGGATCTGGTGGGCCACGCCGGGCCGATTACTACATGCGCGACGACGTCGTCGTCGGCTTCTTCTGCGCCTCGGCGGCCAGGTCGAGCTCGAAGCCGAGCGTGCAGTCGACGGCGACGACCTCGGGCGTCGCGCCCGGCTGAAACCTGATGGTCGCGTTGTTGAACTCCTGAATGGTGCGCAGCTCGAGGTACTTCGTCTCGCCGCCGACGACGTTCACGACCGTCGTGGTCTGCAGGGGGAAACCCTGGGGCGTGCCGAGCACGCGAAACGAGTGACGCCCGGCGGGCAGCTCGATGACGTTGTACTTGTCGTCGGTCACCTCGCCCGCGGCCTGGTCGTCGATCCACAACGTGCCGTTGAACGAGATGGGGCCGAACATGCTGCCGAACACGGTGTTGCGGTAGAGCACCACCACGCCCGACTCGGTGCTCTTCGGCGCGATCGTCTTCAGCTTCGAGAGCACCTGCGGGTTCGGCGTGCCTTCGGGCGTGCTGCCGGCGCCCTTGTTGTGTGCACAGCCGACCGACACCACCGCGAGCATTGCGACCATGAGCGTTTTCATGACCTCTGGGTGGGAAATGCCGCGCCGCTTTTTGATAGGACCCGAGTTGGCCATGGACCAACGACTTCTTCAGCGCATGCAGGAGCTTCGTGATCTCGGCGGCGTCATCGGCCTCGCCACCTGGGATCAAGAGACCTACCTGCCGCGCAAGGCCGAGGGCGCTCGCGCTTCACAGCTCGCGACCTTGCAGGGCCTGTATCACGAGCGCCTCGTCGAGCCGGCGCTCGGCGACTGGCTGGCCTCGGCGAAGGGGCTGGTCGGCGACGAGCAGGCCATGGTGCGCGTGCTCACGCACGAGCGCGACCGCGCGGTGAAGGTGCCGGCGCGGCTCGTGAAGGAGCTCGCCGAGGCCCAGTCGCACGCCATCGGCGCGTGGAAGAAGGCGAGAGCGCAGAACGACTTCGCGCCGTTCAAGCCGCACCTCGAGCGGCTGCTCGCGCTGCGCCGGGAACAGGCCGACGCGATGGGCCACGGCGGCGACCGCTACGACGCGCTGCTCGACAACTACGAGCCGGGCATGAAGGTGGCTCGGTTGACTCCGGTGCTTCAGCAGCTGCGGGCGAAGCTGACGCCGATCGTCCAGACGATCTGTGACGCGCCGCCGCCGCGCGACGTGTTCGCCGGCAAGTCGTTCGACGTCGAGGCGCAGTGGCGGTTCACCGTCGAGCTGCTCGGCGCGATGGGCTTCGATCTCGAGGCAGGCCGGCAAGACAAGAGCGTTCACCCGTTCACCGGCGGCACCCACCCGCGCGACGTGCGCCTCACCACGCGGCTGCAGGTCGAGAACCCGCTGCCGGCGCTGTTCGGCACGATTCACGAGGGCGGGCACGGGCTCTACGAGCAGGGCTTCGCCGAAGAGCACTTTCGAACGCCGATCGC
>JAEUJP010000770.1 GCA_016793725.1 Myxococcaceae bacterium
AGGTCACACGACTTCGCGCACGGCACCTGCGTGCCCGTGGCGTTCAGGTCGATGCCGAGCTCCGCGAGCTTCGCCTTGGCCTCGCTGAGGTACTTCTTCGCGGTCTCGGGCGGCGTGCAGTCGGGGTAGTTCTGAATGAGCCAGGTCTTCACCATCTCGCCTTTGTCGTAGGCGGCGATGTACAGCTTGCCCGTGAAGGCCTTGCCCTGGTGGTCGATGTAGCCCTTGCACTCGGGCAGGCCGTCGCCCTCTTCGAGCTCGAACGCGCGCACCGAAAACTTCGTCTCGTCGGCCGACCAGCCCGTCACCTGCACCACGTCGGCCTGGTGGAGCGGGTTCAGCAACGACGAGAGCAGCAGCAGCACGACGGGGGTCATTTCGACACCTTCACCCATTTTCCGGCCTTGAACACGACGTGAACGACGCTCTTCGTCGGCGAGATGCCGCTGCGGCCGTTCACGGTGCCGAAGCCCGCCCGAACGATCAGCGCATCGCCCTTCGGTGACTTCTCGACGTCCGTCACCACGAGCGACGAGCCCTCCATCGCGCTCGCCTCTTCGGTGACCTCGACCTTCTCGCCGCAGAGCGGCACCTTGCGCGCCGCGCTCTTGAGAAAGACGCTCCACGCGCCCTGGTGGGTGCGCCTCATGCCGTCTCTGCTCTCTTTCGTCGTCACGCGGTCATCGACGACGAGCCGGGTCTCGTGGCCGACGTCGCAGCCGGTCGCGCCGCGGCACGGCACCTTGGTGCCGGGCGACTTGAGGTTGATGCCGAGCTCCGCGAACTTCGCCTTCGCTGCCGCGAGGGTCGCCTTCGCCTGCGCCGGCAGTGTGCACTGGGGGTAGTCCTGCACGAGCCAGCTCCCCGCGAGCTCGCCCTGGTCATACGCCGCGAGATAGAGCCGGCCGGTGAACGATTCGCCGTTCTGATCGAGGTAGCCCGGGCACTCTTTGGGCGTCTCGCCCTCGCCGACGTCGGAGCGGTCGAAGACGCGCACCGACACCTTCAGGGCGTCGGCAGACCACCCCGTCACCTCGACCTCGTCGTCGTAGGCCAGCGGGTCGGGTGCAGTCTGCGAGAGTACGGCCAACACAGCGACCAAAGTCATTCGACGGTTCCCTTCGCGACGTGAACTTCGTGCTCGAAGGCCGCGACCTCGGCCTCGGCGTGAAACAGCGTGAGCGACCAGGTGTCGCCAGGCCCGCGGCCGAGCTTCAGCTCGACCGTCTGGTCGACGGGCACCACGACCTTCTTGCGCAGCCCGCCCACCGAGAGCACCAGCTTGCGGAAGGGGTCGCCCGTCGGCACCGCGTGCCCCACGCCGGGCGCCGAGAGCTTCGCGACGAGCTCACCCCGCACCCGCCGCACCTCGACCCTCAGCGCCGCCGCGAGCACCTCGCCGTCGTGGCCCGACCGCGCCTCGTGATCGTGGCAGCCGGCGCAGCCCTTGCCGTCGCGCGCCGCCTGCGACGTTCGCCACTCGTCGACCGTGTTCTGCATCGGCCCCTCGAGCCCGAACATCTTCGGCACGTCGAAGTCGTGGCACCTCGCGCACGTCTGCTCGCTCACCTTCGCCCCGTGCGCTTGTGTGGGCAGGTGGCACGACGTGCACGTCACCGCCGGCACGTGGCAGCTCACGCACCACTGCCGCTTGCGGTGCGCCTCGAACGACGCCACGTACAGCGGGTTCGCGCCCGAGCTCGCGTGGCGCGAGCGGGCCCAGGCCTCGTGGGCCTCGACGTGGCAGCCCGCGCAGTCGCCCGCCGCCAGCACGACGGTGACGAGCACCGGCATCATTCGAACGCAGAGATGTTCGAGTCTTTGTCCTTCTTGACCGGCTTGCCCGACGGCTTCTTCGCGACCGGCTCGAGCTGCGTCTCGAACGTCTGCGCGTCGGTCGCCTTGAACGCCTTCTGCACGTCTTTGTACCCCGCGAGCTGGAAGGTGACGGTCTTCACGCCGTTGCGCGGCCAGCGCTGGGCCAGCGGCGTCTTGCCGAGGGTCACGCCGTCTTCGAGCACCTCGGCGCCCGCCGGCGTCGTCACCAGCGTCACCTCGACCTCATCGGGCCGCGCCGGCGGCTTCGGCTCATCGGGCTGCTGAGGTGGCGGCTGCTGCCTGACCACCGGGGGCTTCGACTCGGGCGGCTTGAGCACGTACGCGACCCCGGCGCCCGCGAGCCCCGCGACCGGCAAGATGACCAACGCGAGCTTCGCCGTCATCGGCACGCCGCGCCGCGCGGCCGGCGCAGGCGGCGGCGCCGAGGCCTCTTTCGCGGCCGGCGTCTCGGGCGCGGTGATGCGGCGATCGACCGGCACCAGCTTCTCGTCTTGCGGCTTCGGCAGCGGCCGCGACCGTGAGCGCGCCGACCTCGACGCCGGAGTCGCCGCGCGCGGGCTGTCGCCCACGTTCGACCCGAGCTCACGAATCGTCTCGCCGCTCGGCCGCTCGGGCAGCGCGTCGAGCTCGGCGTCGCTCACGCCTCTCAACGACGCCTCGAGATCGGCGATGAGCGCGTCGGCGCTCTGGTAGCGGTCGATCGGGTCTTTCGCGAGCGCCTTGCGCAAGAAGTTCTCGATCGCGTGCGGCACCGGCGCCCCGCGGCGCTTGCTCGCCACGCTCGGCACGGGCTGCGTCAGCGCCGCCGTCAGCGCCTTGCGCACCGAGTTCGCCCCGTACGGCGACGTGCCGGTGAGGCAGAAGTGGAAGACCGCGCCGAGCGAGTACAGGTCGCTGCGCGCGTCGACCGGCTCGCCGCTCGCCTGCTCGGGAGGCATGTACTGCGGCGTGCCCAGCACCTGGCCCGTCGACGTCAGCTGCTCTTCTTCACCGTCTTCGGTCGCCTTCACCAGGCCGAAGTCGAGCACCTTCACGTACTCGGCCCCGTCGATCGACGTGACCATGACGTTGTGCGGCTTCATGTCGCGGTGAATCACGTTCGCCTTGTGCGCGTGCTGCAGCGCCAGCGCGATCTGCTCGATGACCGCCGCCGCGCGCCGCAGCGACATCGGCCCGTTCTTGCGCACCTGCTGGCGCAGCGAGTCGCCGTCGACGAGCTCCATCGCGATGTAGCAGTGGCCCTCGGGCGTCTTCCCGAAGTCGAAGATGGTGACGATGTTCGGGTGCTTCAGGCGGCTCGCGACCTCGGCCTCGCGCTTGAACCGCTCGAAGAAGGTGGGGGCAGCGGCCAGCGCCGCGTTCAGCGTCTTGATCGCGACCGTGCGGCCGACGGTCGTCTGCGTCGCCTTGAAGACCATGCCCATGCCGCCGTAGCCGAGCAGGCCCTCGAGGCGGTACCGGCCGTCGAGCACCTTGCCGAGCATCTCGGCGGCGTCGAGCGACGGCTGGGCCTTTTCCTTGTCGGCGAGGTCTTGCGGCATCGTCTTTTCTTCGCGAACTCTACGCTATAGGGGCGACGTGAGTTTGGTCATCGTCAAGGGGCTGTCGCTCTCGTACGGCGCGCGATCTCTGTTCGACAACCAGTCGTTCACCATCGGTCCCTCCGACCGCATCGGCCTCGTCGGCGCCAACGGCACGGGCAAGTCGACGCTGCTCAAGGTTCTGATGGGCCTCATCAAGCCCGACTCGGGCGAGCTGGTGCTGCGGCGCAAGGCGCGCATCGGCTACCTGCCGCAAGACCTCGTCCATGCGGGCGACGGCAGCGTGCTCGACAACGTGATGCGCGCGGTGCCGGGCCGCGACGCGCTGTCAGAGCGGCTGCTCGTGACCGAGGCCGCGCTCGCCGAGGCCCGCGACGAGGCCGAGCAGCTCGAGCTCGCCGGCAGCCTCGCCGAGCTGCACGAAGAGCTCGATCACTTCGACGAGCACTACGGCGCGCACCGGGCCGAGCGCATTCTCACGGGCCTGGGCTTCGAGGCAGCGGGCGTGGCGCAGCCGCTGTCGACGTTCAGCGGCGGCTGGCGCATGCGGGCGGCGCTCGCGGGGCTCTTGCTGCAAGACCCCGACCTGCTGCTGCTCGACGAGCCGACGAATCACCTCGACCTGCCGACGCTGACGTGGCTCGACGCGTTCTTGCGCCGCAACAACAAGGCCCGGGTGCTCATCTGCCACGACCGGTCGTTTCTCGACCGGCAGGTGAACCGCATCGTCTCGCTCGAGATCGAGGGCATCAAGAGCTGGCCCGGCAACTACGAGGCGTACCAGAAGGCGCGCGCCGTCGAGGCCGAGGTGCTGATGAAGGCGGCCGTGAAGCAGGAGCTGCAGCGAGAGCACCTGAAGAAGTTCATCGAGCGGTTTCGCTACAAGGCGTCGAAGGCGCGCCAGGTGCAGAGCCGCATCAAGCAGCTCGACAAGGTGCAGTCGGTGCAGACGCTCGAAGAGCGCGACGTCGTGTCGTTTCGCTTTCCCGAGGTGGCCTCGTCGGGGCGCGAGGTGGTGACGTTCAAGGGCGTCTCGTTCTCGTACGGGCCTGCGAAGATCTACGACGGCCTCGACGCGACGCTGCTGCGCGGCCAGCGCGTCGCCGTGGTGGGGCTGAACGGGGCAGGCAAGACGACGCTGCTCAAGCTGCTCTCGGGCGAGCTGGCCCCGTCGGCCGGTGAGATCAAGCTCGGCCACGGGGTGGTGCCCGGCTACTACGCGCAGCACCACGCCGACACGCTCGACGCCAGCTCGACGATTCTCGACGAGATCTGGAAGCTCGCGCCCGACAAGGCGCAGAGCTGGGTGCGCAGCGTGCTGGGCTCGTTCTTGTTCTCGGGCGACGACGTCGAGAAGAAGATCGGCGTGCTGTCGGGCGGCGAGAAGGCGCGGGTGGCGCTGGCGCGGCTGCTCGTGAAGCCCGCGAACCTGCTGGTGATGGACGAGCCGACCAACCACCTCGACCTCGACTCGTCGGAGGCGCTCATCGACGCCCTCGAGGGCTATGGCGGCACGCTCATCTTCGTGACGCACAACCGCTCGTTTCTCGATCGCCTGGCGACGCACGTGTGGGACGTGCGCGACCGCCGCGTGGTGCCGTTTCCCGGGAACCTGGCCGAGTACCTCGAGCACCTCGAGCTCGAGAACGCGCGCGCCGAGCGACCGGTCGGGGCGGCGGCCGCGACGGGGCCCGCGCTGCCGGCCAAAGACCGCAAGCGCCTCGAGGCCGAGGCGCGGCAGGCGAAGAGCACGAAGACGGCTCCGCTGAAAAAAGAGATCGCGACCCTCGAGCTGCGCATCGCCGAGCTCGAGAAGGCGCAGAAAGAACGTGAGGGGCAGCTGGTCGACCCCGACTTCGCGAGAGACTTCGCCCGCGCGAAGCCCGTGATGGACGCGCACCGCGACGCGGCCGAAGAGCTCGACGCCGCGCTCGCCCGCTGGGAGGCCGCCCAGAAAGAGCTCGAGGCCGCGCTGAGCTGACGCGCATTGCGCGCGCGGCCGTGCTGACGGTTAGATGTGCCCGATGCGTCTCTTTGCCCTCTCGGTGGTGCTGCTCGCGGCCGCCTGCGACAACTCGCGGAAGCCCGGCATCACGGCGAACACCACCTACTTCTGGCGGCTGACGTCGGCCGAGGTGACGTTCAACGACTTCTGCTCCGACAACATGAAGTTCCGCACCGACAACGCGGCGCCTCCGACGCCGCAGCCCGAAGACGTGAACCGCAACGGGCGGCTCGACCCCGGCGAAGACAAAGACGGTGACGGCAAGCTCACCGGGGCGAACTACTTCATGTTCAAGGGGTCGGCCGACGCGAAGCAGGCGACGCTGCTCACCTGCATGTTTTTGGACCCTGCGACCTGCTCGCCGAGCCCCGACGAGGTGGTGTTCGACGTGATCGGCGCCGAGCTGACGTTCAACGTGCAGCGCAGGAGGGCCATCACGCCCGGTAACTGCAGCCTCGTCGATACCCAGTCGTGGCTGTTCACCGACAAGGGGCCGACGCTGAGCGCCGAGATCTCGCACACGCTCTCGCTCGTCGATGATCCCGTCATCTGCCCGCAGGTGAACGACTCGCAGAAGATGGCCTCGCCGAACATGCAGGGCTACGAGGGCTGCACGCTGCTGTACAAGTTCGAGTCTGAGCTCGAGCCGTACTGAGCATCGCGGGTCAGACGGCGACCCGTGCGTCGCAGCCCGCACGCCGGCCGTACGCCGCGCTCGCCTTCTGCCAGCGCCGCTGCTGCCTGACGGCGGCTCGTCGCGCTACCAGGGCAAGCCGCTGCTCGGGCTGTGCTTGGCGAAGGGTCAGTCGACCCGCCAAGCGGGCTGTGCGTGCACGCCGGGCTGAACGCCGGCGTGTGGATGCCGATGCGCGGGGGGCCGTACTTCGACCGGCGGGCTGGCTCCGGTCAGCGCCTGCGGCGTGCCTTCGGCACCCTTCGGGCTGACCTGCCCGCGCACGACTCACGGCCGACGTGCGACGGCCGGCGGTTTCTCTGCGCGGGTGCCCAGGCCTCTGGGGCGAGGGGTGGCCGGCTGCTCTATCCCGACTACGGATGTGAGATCCGTCGTCGAGAAAGAGCTGGCCGACCCCGTGCCGGCCTCTGGGTCTGGGGTGGCGGGCTGCTCGATTCCGACTACGGATGTGAGATCCGTCGTCGAGAAAGAGCTGGCCGACCCCGTGCCGGCCTCTGGGTCTGGGTGGCGGGCTGCTCTATTCCGACTACGGATGTGAGATCCGTCGTCGAAAAAGACCTGGCCGACCCCGTCGGGACCTGTGGGAGCCCGTCGCGAGTCGCGATGGAGCTCGGCGCGGCGGAGCGCAAAGCCGGGCCGCAGCTCCGTTGGCCAGCGCGTGAGCGAACGAAGCTCGAGACGCCGACCCAGGCCCGAGGAGCTGCACCAGCCAGGCACCCTTGCCACGCGCCGAGCCGGGCATGTTCCGATGACGGCGAAGGCGAAGGTGCTTCAGCTCGCGTCGTGCGCACGCGCGGGGCTCGCTCACGCACGGGTCTCTGTTCGCGCCCCGCGCCGCAAGACCGTCACGCGCTCTGAAGCACCAGCTTCACGACCTCGGGCGGGCTGCCCAGCCGCGTCGGCGGCCCGACGAAGCCGCAGCCGCGGCTGACGAACAGGTGCGAGTCTTTCGTCTTCGACAGCCCCGCCGAGCGGTCGCCCCAGATCACCGAAGCGCCGATGGTCCCGGGAAACGTCTGGCCGCCGTGCGTGTGCCCCGACAGCTGCAGATCGAGCCCGGCCGTAGCGACCGTGTCGAAGTTCGCCGGCTGGTGCGCGAGCAGCACCGACGCCCGCGACGGGTCGCGGCCGGCGATCGCCGCCTGCAGATCGTAGTCGCCGCCCCAGTCGTCGACTCCCACCAGATCGAACGACGCGCCCGCGTCACCGATCGCGACGTGCCGGTTGCGCAGCACCGTGATGCCCCAGCCCTCGAGCACCGGCAGCCACAGCTGAGGCCCCGAGTAGTAGTCGTGGTTGCCCGTCACGAAGTACGTGCCGTAGCGGCTCTTCAGCCGCGTCAGCGCCTCGACCGACTTGCCGATGAACTCGGGCTTGCCGTCGACCAGGTCGCCGGTGATCACGACGACGTCGGGCTTCGCCTGGTTCGCGCGGTCGACCAGCTCGTCGAGAAAGCGCCGCTGCAGCACCGGCCCGATGTGCACGTCAGACAGCTGCACCAGCGTCATGCCGTCGAGCGCCTTCGGCAGCTTCGCGAGCTTCAGCGGCACCTCGGTGATGCGCGCCGGCGAAAACGCACGCCACGCGCCGAACGACGCCAGCCCGCCGCCGGCCACGACGCCCGTCAGCGCGGCCGCGCGCGAGAGAAACAGCCGCCGCTCGGGCGAGGGCGGGGCGGCCTGCCGCCGGTTCACGACCCAGCGCACGACGTCGACCGTGATCAACGCGATCACGACGTAGATGACGAACGCGAACCACATCGGCAGCAGCATCGTCAGCGTCGACGGCTCTGCCGTGCGAAACCGCGCGAACCCGAAGATTGAAGTCGCCGCCACCGCCCCGAAAGTGCTCATCGCGCCGAGGCGCACGGCGCGCCGGTCGGTGACGTCTTTGATGAGGCGCAGGTACAGGTACCAGTGCAGCCCGGCCGCGAGGCCCACGAAGAGAAAGCCGAAGACGACACGAACGGGCAGGGGCATGTGCATCATGAGTGTGGCGCCGGTGACCAACAACCGCCGTTAAGTAGTGTTGTTCCTCAAAACTCGTCTTCTTTGGCGGGGTCACCGACCAGGTCGGTCTGCCGCTCGCCGTGGGCGACGTGCCGCTCGAGCACGCGCTTCACCTTCGCCGGGTCCATTCGCCAGTAGTACGTCTCGCCCGGCGTCTTCATGAGCTCGAAGTCTTCGCGCGAGAACGGGTCGCGCTTGCCACCCGCGTCTTCGCGCAGCACCACGTTCGGCCCCAGGTGGCAGAGCCCGAAGCACCCCCCGCGGTACACCTCGCAGTTGCCCGGCGCCTGCGCCTTCGCCGCCGCGAACACCGCGTCGGAGCCACCCATCGTGCAATCAGGGCCCTTGCACACGGCCATGCGGTAGCGCTTCACGAGGCGGCGCTGACGTTACGACTGCTCACGCCTCTTTGGGAATGGCGGGCGAGATGACGTCTCGCTGATGAATGGGCGCGATGACCTGCAGAATCAACAGCCCCGGCAGCGCCGCCGCGATGCCACAGAGAAACAGCGCGGTGTAGCCCGAGCCCTCGGCGATCATGCCGGCCGGCGGCCCGGTCGCCCACCGGCCTAGCGCGAAGATGCTCGACAGCAGCGCGTACTGCGTCGCCCCGAGCCGCTTCTCGCACGCGCGCAGACAGACCGTGAGCAGCGCCGGGGTGCCGAGGCCGATGGCCACGTTTTCGCCGACGATGGCGAGGTACACCGACCAGCGCGCGCCGCCGGCGTACGAGGCCAGGGCGTAGAAGCCGCTCGAGAGGCCTTGCACGACGCCGAAGATCCACAAGCTGCGGCCGAGGCCGAGGCGGGGGATCAGGGCACCGCCCGCTGTCGCGCCGATGACGACCGCGGCGCTGCCGAGCGTCTTGCTCAAGATGCCGATCTCGGCCCGCGTGATGCCCTTGTCGACGAGAAACGGTATCCACATGCTCGACGAGAGGTTGTCGCCGAACTTGTAGAAGAAGAGGAAGGCCGCCAGCCACAGCGCGCCGGGCCGGCCGAAGAAGTTCGCGAGCGGCTCGACGACGGCCTTGCCCAACGAGCGCGGCGGGTCAGCCGGTCGCTCGGCCGGCGGGCACCGCACCGTCAGCCACAACAACGGCAAGAAGAGCAGGGCGATGGCCGCGAACACCCACGGCCAGATCTCGTTCTTGCCGACGGTGATGCCCAGCTTTTCCCACACGATGGGGTCGGCGAGGAACACGGCGGCGCCGGCGGTGAGCAGAAAGCCGATGCGCCAGAACATCGTGCGCAGGCCGCTCGCGGGGCCCTGCTCGTTGGGGCGCAGGTACTCGACGGCGAACGCGTCGACCGCGATGTCCTGGGTGGCGCCGGCGAAGGCGATGAACAGCGCGATGCCGGCGAGCACGAGCAGCAGCGTGCCGTCGAACGCCCCGCCGCCCCGCTGTGCGAAGAAGACGAGCGCGGCGATCGCGATGAAGCCGATCGAGCACGCCACCTGGCTGATGAGCAGCCAGCTGCGGCGGCGGTCGGGCCACGTGAGCGCGTAGCGATCGACGATCGGCGCCCAGAGAAACTTGAGGTTCCACGGCAGCGAGACGAGCGAGAGCAGGCCGATGGCCGTGAGCGAGACGTCGGCGCCCCGCAAGAAGACGGCGAACGCGCCGGTGATGAGAAAGCCGTACGGCATGCCCGAGCTCACCTGCAGCACGGCGAGCGGCACGAGGCGCGCGCGCTGCTGCTGCTTGTCGGGGGCTGTTGCTGCGTCGGTCGTCACGGGCGC
>JAEUJP010000784.1 GCA_016793725.1 Myxococcaceae bacterium
TCCCCTCGCGCTCGTCGGCACGTGGGACAACGAGCAGGGCAAGGGCTTCGAAGAAGAGCTCGCTCCCGAGCTGAAGCCCGACCTCGGCGAGAAGTACACCGGCCGGGCGCACGCGCTGCGCTGGCGGCAAGACGCCCCGACCGACCCGCGCGGGCGCTATGACCTCACCGCGCTCATGCAGCCGAACCGCTGGGCCGTCGCCTATGCGCAGGGCACGTTCGACGCCGAGACCGCGGGCCCGTACGCCCTGCGCATCACCACCACCGACCCGCTCAAGGTCTGGGTCGACGGCGAGCTCGTCTTCACCGCCGTCAACCTCGACGACAGCGTCTTCGACAACGTCGTCGTGCCCGTCGACGTGAAGGCCGGGCGCCACATCGTCTTCATCAAGAGCGCGCAGCGCGAGGGCAGCTGGCTGCTCGGCGTTCGCGCGACCCCGATGGCCGCGCGCGAGGCCACCGCGCGCTTCGACTCGCTGAAAGGGCTGCTCGATTGGCGCGTGCGCGGCGTGAAGACGCCCGAGCGGCGCGCCGCACACCTCGCCCTGTGGGCGCGCATCTCGGCCGGCGGCCTGTGGTCGGTGCAGGCTGCCGACGCTTGGGCGCAGAGCAACCCCGGCGGCCTGCTCAGCCGGCTCACGCTCGTCGACGCGCTCTGGTTCAACCAGGAGCGCGGCCGCACCGTCGACCTGCTCAACGCCCTCGACCGCGACGTCGGCGACGACGTCACGTTCGTGCGGCTGCGCGCCATTCGGTTCCAGCTGCAGCAGGGCCTGAAGCTGAAAGCCCGGGAGCGGCTCGTGAAGCTGCTCGCGCAGAGGCCGCACGTGCGCGAGGCGCAGTACCTGCTCGCCGACATGTACCAGCAAGAGGGGTGGCTCGAAGACGAGCTCAGGCTCGAGCGCGCGAACCTCGCGCAGTTCTCGCCGACTTCGGCCGAGCGCTTCGACCACGCGCGCACCGTGCTGCGCGACGGGCGCGTCAACGACGGCCGCGCCCTGCTCGAAGAGCTCGCCGCCGAGCTGCCGGGGCACCTCGACAGCGTGCGCAAGCTCGCCGACCTCGCGCTCGACGCGGGCGACCTCGAAGAGGCCGAGGCCCGCACGCTGTGGCGCCTGCGCGTGTGGCCCACCGACCTGACGGGGTGGACGATGCTCGCCGAAATCTACCGCCGCATGGGCGCGCGCCCGATGGCCGACGAGGCGCTGCGGCACGCGCTGTACCTCTGCCCCGACTGGGCGTCGGCGCACTCGGCGCGCGCGCAGCTCGCGTACGAGACCGGCGACAAAGAGACGGCCGTCTCGATGTGGAAGAACGCGCTCACGCTGAACCCCGAAGACGAGCGCCTCGCGAATCGCCTCGACTTTCTCGCGCCGCAGAGCCGCGCGCCGTGGGCCGACGACGTGCCCGACGAAGACGCGCTCAACGCCGCGGTCGCGATGCGTTCGAAGGTGAAGCCGCTCGCGGGCGCCGACGTCGTCTACCTGCTCGACCACGAGGTGACGCAGCTCGCTTCAGACGGCAGCACGCAGAACGTCGTGACCCTGGTGATGCACGCGCTCAACGCCGCGGGCCGCGACCGCCTCACGCGGCAGGCCATCGGCTCGGGCGGCCGGCTGCGCATGCTGCACGCCTATGCGGTCGACCCCGCCGGCAACCGCACCGAGGCGTCGAGCGAGCGCTCGGGGCAGGTGTTCTACCGAAACCTGCAGGTCGGCTCGACGGTGGTGCTGCAGTACCGCAACGACGAGCCGGCGAAGGGCTACCTCTCGCGCCACCTCACCAAGAGCTGGAGCTTTCAGGGCCTCTCGGACCAGCGCGTTCGCGCCGAGCTGGTGTTGTGGACGCCGCTGTCGACGAAGCTGCACGAGACGACGGTCGGCGCGGTGAAGCGTGAAGAGTCGAAGCGCGGCGATCAGCTCCGCATCGACTGGTGGCTCGCCGAGGCGAGCCCGCTCGTGTTCGAGCCCGCGATGCCCACGGTGTCAGAGCTCGGCGCCAACATTCGCATCTCGACCGTGCCCGACTGGGACACGTGGTTGTCGTGGGAAAAGGCCCTGCTCGTCGGCGCGTTTCGCTCGAGCCCCGAGGTCGATGCCGTCGCCGCGAAGCTGAGCGTGGGCTCGCCCGACGCCGCCGAGAAGGCGAAGCGCGTGCACGAGTTCGTGATGGAGGAGATTCGCTACCAGCAGGACTACGAGAGCTTCATCGCCGGCGTGAAGCCGCACCCCGCGCCGATGGTGCTCGAGCGCAAGTACGGCGACTGCAAAGACAAGGCGGTGCTGTTCATCACGCTCGCGAAGAAGCTCGGGCTCGATGCCCACTTCGCGCTGGTGCGCACGCGCGACGTCGGGCCCATCGATGCCGACGTGCCGATGCAGCAGTTCAACCACGCCATCGTGTACGTGCCGAAGCAAGAGGGGTTCGCCGAGGGCCGCTTCTTCGACCCGACGGCCGACGCGCTCGACCTCGAGGCGATGCGCTCCGACGACGTGGGCACGAAGAGCCTGGTGTTCGACCCGGTCACCGGCACGAGCGCGTGGCGCGACATTCCGTACCAGGCGTTCGACGCGAACCGCGAGCAGTGGAAGGTCGAGCTCAAGCTCGAGCGCGACGGGGCGGTGAGCGGCGCCGTGACGGTCGCCGCGAACGGGCGCACCGGCTCGCTCTTGCGGCGCACCGCGCGCAACCTCGAGCAGACCGCCCAGCTGATGCAGCGGCAGTCTCAGCGCCTCGTGCCCGGCGCGGCGTCGAGCGAGCTGGTGCTGGGCGAGGTGAAAGACCTTCGCGCTCCGGCACAGCTGAGCGCGAAGGTCTCGAGCAAGACGATGGCGCGCGTCGAGGGCGGCGACCTGCGGCTGAAGTTGCCCAGCGACTTCGGGGTGCGCAGCACGTTTTCGCTGTCGTCGCGCCGGCACCCGCTGGTGCTCGGCGTGCCGAACGAGAGCGTGACGGTCGTGACGCTCGAGCTGCCCGAGGGGTTCACCGTGTCGCGCGCGCCGGCCGACGCCGAGGTGAAGGCTCCGTGTATGGCGTTCTCGCGGAAGGTCTCGGTCTCGGGCTCGAAGGTGACCGCCGAGCTGCGCGGCCGGTTCACGTGCGAGCGCATCGGGGCTGGCGAATACGCTTCGTATCGGGCTCACGCTGAAGATGTCTCTCGGCTGCTCGATGAGGAGCTCGTGATGAGCCAGACGAAGGGCCCCGCCGTGAAGCCCGTGCCCAAGGCGGCGCAGCGGTGAACGGCCTCTGGGAGGGGTAGGTCTACGGTGAGGGTTACGGCGATGGGTTCGGGTTCGGGTTCGCGTTCGGCGAAGTGTTGGGTTCTCGTGTTCGGCTTCTTCGCCGGGTGTTCTTGCCCAGGCCCCGCCGAGACCGATGCCGGTACCGACTCTGGGGTTGTCGACTCCGGTGTCTTCGACTCCGGCTTCGCCGACGCCGGTGTTCCTGACTCGGGCTTCGTCGACTCCGGTGTCTTCGACTCCGGCTTCGTCGACGCTGGCCCTCGCGACGCCGGCTCGCTGGCCGACGCCGGCACCTTGCGCTGCCTCTCGGTCTACTGCGTCGGCGACAACACCTGCTCGCTCGATGACGGCGAGTGTCGCTGCAACGGTGTGGCGTGCCAGCCCGGCGACACCTGCGCGTGCCCCGCCGGTCAGCCCGGCTGCCTGCCCACCGAGCGCGCGTGTGTCACCTCGATGCGCTGCGACGGAGTCATCTGCGCCGGCGGCTCGACCTGCGACTTCTCGGACGGCCAGTGCAAGTGCACCGGCGCCGGCGGCCCCGTCTGCAGCGACACGCAGGTCTGCGGCGCGGCGCGCCCGGCGCAGTGCAGCGGTGTGTGCGGCGCGCCCTGCGACGACGGCAGCTCGTGCGACCCCGACGACCTGACGTGCAAGTGTGGCGGTCGCGGCGGCGCTCCGTGCGGCGCGGGCGAGGTCTGCGTCTCGACGTCGTCGCAGTGGGCCTGCAAGCTGCCCTGCGCCCCCGTCGGCGGCTCGTGCCCGCTGGGTCAGGGCTGCTTCATCGACACGCGCCCGTCGCTCGACGTCGCGTACTGCGCGTTTCCCAGCGGGCTGCGCGGCGAGGGCGAGCTCTGCACGCACCCCACGCAGTGCTTCGAGCCGTCGACCGGCATCGCCCTGCACTGCGTGGGCCTCTCGGCGCAGGTGCCCGTCGGCGTGTGCCGCCAGGCGTGCATCGTGCCCGGCAGCCTGTGCCCCGGCGGCAAACACTGCGAGCCGAACGCCGACGTGCGCGATGCCGGCTTCTGCGTGCCTTAGCTTTGGGTGTAAGAGCCGAAGCCGCATGTCGACGAAGACCGAGACCCCCGCGCCGCTGACGTTCGACCGCTTCTGGCGCTGGCTGCTCGACCACCCGAACTGCGTCATTCGCGCCGGCAGCGACGACTGCACGCTCATCGACCACGAAGACTTTCACTGGGATTTTCTCGAAGAGGAAGAGGGCGACGTCGTCATTCAGCTCGTGAAGGGCAAGGCGCTGGTCGCCGAGCTGATTCTCGCGCGCCGCGACGTGCTCTTCGTGCAGGCGAGCCTCGACGTCGAGAACGCGAGCTCGGGCTACTGGCTGTTCGAGCTCATCGGCGGCCCCAAAGAAGAGACGTTCACCGTCGCCCACGTGCTCATGTCGCACGGCATCGAGCAGCAGCAGGGGCACCAGCTGCTGAAGCACTGACCCGCGACGTCGTTACGGCGTGTGCTTCTCCCAGTCGTCGGTGCCCGTCACGTTGCCCTGCTTCCACACGCTCTCGACCTTCTGGTACGTGCCCGCCGGCTTCGACTGAGGCTGCTGCTTGTCGCTCGTCGCGGCGGGCGCGAGCCAGTCGTCTTGCCAGATTTTGTTGCCCAGCTTCCACGAGCCCTCGATGGCCGCCTCGGGCTTCGGCTTCGGCTTCGTCTCTTTCGCCGTCGTCGTCTCGGTCGTGCACTTCGGCTGCACTGCAGGTCGCGGCGTGATTTTTCCACCCATGGTGTGCCCCCTTCTGATCAGCGGTTGTCGATGTTGCCCGGCGGCGGCGGCGCCGCCTCGTTGCGCACGCCCGTGCCCTTCTTCGAGTACTCGGTCAGCGACGTGTAGAACGTCTCGTTGTCGGTCACCGGTACGCCGATCGCTTTCGAGATGAGGTCGAACATCTTCCCCGCCTCTTTGCCGTGCCGCACGCCCGACGCCGTGCCGCCGTAGATGCCGAGCATGTCGTCGATGTACGCGTTCTTGAAGTACGCGGCGGCCTCGGCCTTCGTCGGCGGCCGGCCGAGCTGCGCCTGAACTCCGACGTACCAGCCGCGGTACTCGTCTTCGACGAACTTGTACGAGCTCTCGACCTTGTAGTTCGAGAGCAGGTGGTTCACCTCGTGCGGCACCGTGCGGTTGCCGACCCAATCGAGCTTCGACTGCACGCCCGGCCCGTTGTCGGGCGTCGCGTACGAGTAGTCGAGCTGCATCGTGTCGGAGTCGACCGCGTGCCCCGCCTTGCGCCCCTGGTGGTCGACCCACTGAATGTCGAACTTCGCGTCGGGCCCCAGAATCTTCTCGAGCGTGTTGTTGATGATGGTGCGGTCGCCGCGGCTCGGGTCAGACATGTACGCGATGGTCTTCAGCGTGCGCGCCTTGTCTTCGTGGCTCTGCGACGCGAACCACAGCTTGCCGCTCAGCCGCTCGATGTTCCCGATGCTCGCCGTGTTCGGGTAGTTCTTCGCCTGGCTGAGCATCGCCGTCTGGTCGACCTTCTGCGCCTGGTTGAACGACGGCGCGTTCACCAGGCGCTCGAGGCTCTTGCCGATGAAGCGGTTGAAGCCCGTCTTCGCCAGCGTCTCGAGCGCCAGCTTCTGGTTCTCGGGCGCCATCGACTTGAACCCCGGCGCCGAAATCAGCGCCTTCGCCGTCGCCACCTTGTTCGGCGTCACGCCGCCGTCGTGCAGCGAGCTCAGCACCTGCTGACGCACCGACGGGTCGAGCCGCTGAAACTCGGGCGACGCCTCGAGCTTCGTCAGCTCGAGCAGCTGCTTCACCGTCGGCTTGAGGCCCGGCACGAACGCGTCTTCGGGCGCCTGCTGCGTCAGCGCCTGTTGCTGCGGGGCCGCCGGCAGGTTCGCGGCGCTCACGGTTCGGGGCGCAGAGGGTTTGATCGAAGAGAGGGCCATGGCCCCCCGTTCAGCAAGCCCTGTTCCCACCCTTCATGGGAGCGATTACCGGGGGTTACCCCGGCCGTGTCACGCGCGCCTTTTCCCTTTGTCAGGGGCAGACCCGCTGCTAGAGGCGCAGCCGTGACCGGCCCAGGCGATGAGCTCTCGGGCTTTGCAAAGGCCTATCAGGCAGCAGCACCGTGGTTGAGCGCGAGCGCGAAGCTCACGACAGCCCCGGCACTCGGAGTGGCGGTCGGGTGGTGGGTAGACAGCGAGAAGGGGAGCAGCCCGGTGGGCCTGCTCATCGGGGCGATGGTGGGCATGACGGCAGGGTTCATCGGCTTCATCACCGACGTAACGCGGATGTCGAAGAAGAAAAAATGAAGCGCTTCAGCACCATCGCACTCATGTCAGCCGGGGCGGCCGCCGCCGCGGTGACGGTCGTCTTCGCGATGCCGCTCGAAGCCGCCGTGCGCGCCGACGCCCTGCTCGGCATCGGCATCAGCGCCGCCTCGGGTGGCCTCGCCCTCGTGCTCAAGCGCCGCGCCGTTCAGAAGAACGGCATCACCGCCGCGCTGACCGCGGTGGTCGTGATGTTCCTGCTCCGCATTCTGCTGCTCGGCGCCGCGCTGACCTACGTCATCAAGGGCGGGGGTAACGAGGTCGCCGCCGTCGCCGGCTTCTTCGCCGTCTATTTCGTTCAACAGGCCCTCGAGCTGTCGTGGGTCGTCGCAGCAGCCAAAACCAAAGAGGTACCTGCAACATGATGACGCTCGCGTTGATGGCGGTGCTCGCCTCGGGTGACGAACACGGAGGCGGTCACGATTCGGGCGGCGGTCACGGCAAGCACGACCCGGCCACGTTCATTCTGCACCACGTCTCTGACGACCACGTCTACGAGTTCGAGTTCCCGTGGGTGACCGAGCACAACCCCACCATCGACTTCGGCACGATGTTCGCCTCGTGGCGCATCGAGCAGACGCCCGGCGCCTGCACCGCGCACGTCGACGGTGCGCTCGGCGCGCTCGCCCCGTCGCTCGCCCGCGGCTTCAACGGCTGCATCGACCTGCGCCCCACCAAGGCCACCTTCATGATGTGGCTCGCCGCGCTGCTGCTCATCGTCACGCTGTTCTTCGGCGTGAACCGCGACAAGACGAAGCTCGTGCCGAAGGGGCTGCTCCCGAACCTCATCGAGATTCTCGTGCTCTTCGTGCGCGACGAGCTCGCGTACAAGAACATCGGCAAAAAAGAGGGCGACCGCTACGTGCCGCACCTCCTCACCGTCTTCTTCTTCATTCTGTTCATGAACTGGCTGGGCCTGATTCCGAACTTCGGCTCGGCGACCGGTCAGCTCAGCGTCACGCTCGTGCTCGCGAGCATCACGTTCGGCCTCACGCAGATTGCGTCGATTCGCAGCGCGGGCCTCGGCGGCTACCTCTCGCACCTCACCGCCGGCACCCCGTGGGGCCTGTGGCCCATCATGATTCCCGTCGAGTTCCTCGGCCTGTTCACCAAGCCCATCGCGCTGATGATTCGTCTCTTCGCGAACATGCTCGGCGGCCACCTCGTGCTGTTCTTCATCTTGGGCCTCGCGTTCATGATTCACCCGGCCGCCGCCGTCGTCAGCGTGCCGATGGCCTCGGCCATCTTCGTGCTCGAGATTTTCGTCGGCATCTTGCAGGCGTACATCTTCACGCTGCTCACCGCGCTCTTCATCGGCCAGGGCGTCGAGATGGGCCACCACGCGCACGGCGACGACCACGGTCACGACAAAGAGCACGCGCACTGATTTCACAGAACCCAAGCGGTCGAACGTGACCGCGCGGAGGTAGCACCCGATGGGCACACCACGACTCCCCCGAGAAGTGAGTCACTGAAAGAAGAAGGAAGTTTCGAACATGACCAGTGCAGCTCTCGCGTTTCTCTCGGCCGGCATCGGTGCCGGTCTCGTCATCATCGGCATCGGCTTCGGCATCGGTAAGCTCGCGGCCGCGGCGCTCGACGGCATCGCCCGTCAGCCGTCTGCCACGGGTGACCTCCGCGCCACGATGATTGTCGCGGCCGGTCTCGTCGAAGGTGCAGGCCTCTTCGCCCTCGTCATCTGCATTCTGTTGGCGCTGAAGGGCTGACGTACCCAGCAACACTGTCGAACCAGGAGCTCTGAATCATGCACATGCTCGTTCTCGCCGCAGGTCCCCTCACCGACGTTCAGCCAGGCCTCATCATCTGGACGATCGTCACCTTCGTCATCGTCGCGTTCGTTCTGAGGCGCATGGCGTGGGGGCCGTTGCTTCAGGCGGTCAACGACCGTGAGAAGCAGATTCAGAGCTCCATCGACGCGGCGAAAAAAGAGCGCGCCGAAGCCGAGAAGCTGCTCGCCGAGCAGAAGAGCGCCATCGCCGCCGCCCGCGCCGAGTCGGCCGAGGCCCTGCGCAAGACGCAGAGCGACATGGAAAAGCTCCGCGAAGAGCTGATGAACAAGTCGAAAAAAGAGGCCGAAGAGCTGAAGGCCGACGCGCGCAAGACCATCGAGGCCGAGAAGAACAAGGCCGTGGCCGACATCAAGAACGAGGCGGTCACGCTCGCGATTCAGATTGCCGAGAAGCTGCTCGCCGAGAAGCTCGATGACGGCAAGCACCGCGCGCTCGCCGAGCAGTTCGTCGCCGACCTCCAGAAGCAACCCGCCCAGCCGCGCGCGTGAGCCCGCGCTGGCCGGTCGAGGTCCGGTTGCCCGTCCTCTGGGGCGACATGGACGCGTTCCAGCACGTCAACAACACCGTCTACCTGCGCTGGTTCGAGAGCGCGCGCATCGCCTACTTCGCGAAGCTCGGGTTGCCGATGACGCCGATTCTCGCGCGCGCCACGTGCGACTACCGCAAGGCGGTGAAGTTCCCCGACACCATCACCGTGCGTGGCCGCGTCACCAAGGTCGGCACCACGTCGTTCACCATGCGGTACGAGGTGCAGAGCGAGAAGCTCGGCCTCGCCGCCGAGGGTGAGGGCATCGTCGTGCTCTACGACTACACGACGAGCTCCAAACAGCCCATCGACGACGCCCTGCGCTCGCGCATCGCCGCCCTCGAGGAGAACCCCGATGCGTAACGTGCTCGTCGTGTCGGTCGTCTCGGTCGTCGCCCTTTGCGGTTCGGGCTGCATCACCATCGGTGCCGCGCAGCCCGCCAGCACCATGGGCAAGGGCAACGTCAACGGCGGCGTCGAGGCCAACGTCTGGGGCTACTCGACGGGCAACGGCATCGGCATACCGCCGTCGGTGAGCGGCGTCATTCGGTTCGGCGTGAGCGACCACGTCGACCTCGGCGTGCGCCTCGGCCTGAACGGCGCCGAGCTGCAGGGCAAGTTCATGCTCACCGACCCGAACAGCGAGCGCTTCGTGTTCTCGCTGGCGGCGATGGCGCAGGGCTTCTTCTTTCCCCAGCTGACCGGCGTGAACACCTCGACGCCGAACTTCGGCTCGCTCGCCTTCCCCGTGGTCGCGATGTTCGGCATCAAGCTCGGCAACCACGAGCTCGTGTTCGGCGCCCGCGAGACGAGCCAGCTGTACTTCACGCGCGACGCTTTTCCCGGCGCGCCCACGACGCAGATTTTTGCGGTCAACCTCGGGGTGAGCGCCGGCATCGCGCTGCGGCTCGGCGAGAGCTTCATCATGATGCCCGAGCTCGCGCTCCAGGGGCCGGTCTGGGCCTCGGCCCGAAACCTGTTCGGCAACGCCAACGAGTTCAACACGCCGCTGGTGCGCTTCACCGCGGGCATGTCGTTCATCTTCGGCAAGATGAAGCCGCGGCAGAACCTGCCGCCGCCACCGGTCGAGTACGAGCGCCAGCCGCCGCCGCCCGCCTACGACGAGGGCGACCCGACCCCACCGCCGCTGCCCCCCGACGTGGCGCCGGTGCCGCCGCCGCCGCCTCCTCCGCCGCCAGAGAGCTGAAGAGAACCATGCGCGTCACCCTGCTGCTGCTGCTCGTCGCCTGCTCGGGCGCTGTGCCTTCGAACGACGCCGGCACCGCAGGAGGTGGAGCCACCGCCGGCGGCGCTGGCGCTGCTGGAGGAACGGGCGCCGCAGGCGGCAGCGCGCCGAGCGACGGCGGCGTCTGCCCGGCCGGCACCATCGTGTGCGACGACTTCGAGGGCGCGGCCATCGACACCGCGGTGTGGCGCATTCACCTCGACCGGGGCACGCTGACGCCCGACACGACGCGGGCGGCGAAGGGCACGCGGTCGCTGCACGCGGTGGTGCAGGCGGGCGGCGGCGACGCGATGGTCGAGCTGAAGCAGCGGGTGCCGCTCGACGGGCAGCGCCTGTGGGGGAGGATGTGGATGTACGTGCCGCAGCGCGTGCAGCCGATGCTGCAGAACCACACGAACCTCGCGGTGGCGCTCGGCGACAACGACCTCTCGACGACGGCCGTCTACGCGGCGTGGGTCGGCGGCGGGAAGCTCGGCAGCCTCTTCTACCAGGTGAGCCCGGGCATCGACGTGAGCGGGCTCGGCACGATGCCTCCGTCGACGCTGCCGGTCGACCGCTGGTTCTGCATGGAGTGGGACTTCAACGGCGTCGATCGCCAGATTCGTGTGTACCTCGACGGCGCGCTCATCCCCATGAGCGAGCTGAACGGCTACCACCCGCCCATCAGCGCGCTGCTGCGCAACGGCGTGCAGTTCGCGCTCGAAGAGGCGTGGTTCGACTCGGTCGCGTGGTCGCGAACGCGCGTCGGCTGCGACTAGACGACTGAAGCGTCACGCGCTCGGGGCGCAGGCTTCACAGAGCGGCTTGCCGTTCGGCGCCGGGTACCTCGCGCACAGCGGGCAGAAGAACGAGCCACAGCGCCCGCACGCCCAGCGCGCGACGGTCTGCGGGTGTCGCGCGCACAGCGCACGGTCGGGCGCCTCGACGGTTCGTTCGGCGGCGTGCATCAGCTCGGTGGCCTTGCCGGCCTTCGGCGCGACGGGGGTGCGGTTGACGGCGCGCCACACGCCGAGCAGCGGCAGTGCGACGAGCGCTGCGGGCAACAGGAGCTCGAGGGTGAAGAAGCGGCTGCTCACCTGGCTGCGCAGCTCGACGTAGAGCGGAATCGTGAAGAGGCACCCCGCGCCGCCGATGGCACCGAGCGTCGCCGCGAGGCCGCGACGCTGTCGGGCGCCGAACAGCGTTCCCGCTGCGCCTGCGGCGGCGGCGATGAGCAGCCAGGCCGGCAGCGGCAGCAGGTCGAAGCCGGGAAAGACGCCGGCCGCGCAGAGTCCCGGGAGCGCGACCCCGAGACCCCAGACGGCACCGGCGAGCTGCTGGTCGCGCCTGGCGGTCGGGGCGGGCGTGGTCACGCCTGGCCTCTTAGCCCGGCTCGTCAGTGATAGTCGTCTTCGCGCTGGTGCCGAATGGCCAGAACGAGAATGTGGTCTTCATGCTCGTGCATGGCCTCTGCGATGCTTCTGGTCGCTGCGCTCCCGTTTCCGCGCCAGAGGGCGATACATCGCGCGCGAGCCATGGGTGTCACCGTTCGGTGCTCGGCCCCGAACTTGCTCTGTTCAGGCCCATGCGAACGACCCCCAAGCGCCGCTCCGCGGCACGCCCGAAGTCGACCTCGAAGCGAACGGTTGAAGCGAAGACCAAGACCCAGCGGGCCGCGAAGCCGAAGACGACGTCGCCGCGCACCGCCAAACGTCGGGCTCACGCGAAGCCGAAGCCGAAGGTGACGGCGCGCCGCGCCGCGGCGCACAAACGCCCCACCCGCCGGCCCGCGCGTGGCAAGACGGCACGGGTGTCGGCCGCGGCGCCGACGCCGCCCGAGATGCGCGACCCGAGCATCGCGCCCGTGCCGCACCCCATCGAGAACACCTTTCCGGAGCAGGGCTTTCGGGTGCACCAGGCCCCGACCCTGCCCGTCAACGCGCAGATTGTTCACCACGCGTCGACGCTGCGGCACCACTGAGGCCGGGTCACTTCTTCGAAATCTTCCCGTCCTTGATGGTGATGTTGGCGTCGCCCGTGAAGGTGACGGTCTCACCGCCGAGCGTGACCTTGCACGGCGACGAGCCCTGAATGCTCACCGACGAGGTGGTGCTGGCCGAAAACTTCACCGGGTCCTGCTTGCTGCCGCTGCAGATGGCTTCGGCGGCGTAGGCCTTCGAGTCTTTGTTCTCGTAGCGCAGCGTCATCGAGGCGAAGGCAGACGACGAGGCGAGCACGGCGGCGGCGAGGGCGAGGCGTTTCATCAGGGCTCCTTGGAAAGTACGGCGAGGTTGGCGGTGTAAACCCGACGCCACGTCGGAGCGTGCAAAAAAAGCGCTTTCTTCACCCGGGTTAAGGAGCCGTGGCGGGCGCCATGCGACATGCGAGCGCATGAAAGCCAAACGCATGCAGGGCCCTCGACTGACGCTGCTCGGCCTCGACCGCTCCATCGCTCGGGCGATGGCGCTGCCCGCCAACTTCTCGGTCGACACGCGTACAACTTCGAGCGCGCCTCAGGCCGCTGAGGTAAAGGCCCCGCGGCATGGGTCTCTCAATCGGAATCGTCGGCCTGCCGAACGTCGGTAAGTCGACCCTCTTCAACGCGCTCTCGAACGCGGGTGCGCTCGCCGCCAACTACCCGTTCGCCACCATCGAGCCGAACATCGGGGTGGTGCCGGTGCCCGACGACCGGCTCGACAAGCTGACGGCGCTGATCAAACCCGAGAAGACGATTCCCACGTCGCTCGAGTTCGTCGACATCGCCGGCCTCGTGCGCGGCGCGAGCAAGGGTGAAGGCCTCGGCAACCAGTTTCTCGCGAACATTCGCCAGGTCGACGCGGTGCTGTACGTGCTGCGCTGCTTCGTCGACGAGAACATCACGCACGTCGAGGGCAGCATCGACCCGCAGCGCGACAAAGACACGGTCGACACCGAGCTGTGCCTCAAAGACCTGGAGACGCTCGACAAGCGTCGCGAGAAGACGAACAAGAGCTCGAAGGCCCCGGGCAAAGAGGGTGAGCTCGCGAAGGCCGAGCTCGCGGTGCTCGAGAAGGTGAAGGCGAAGCTCGACGACGGTGTGCCGGTGCGCGCGCAGGGCCTCACGGAAGACGAGCAGGCGCTGCTCAAAGACCTCTTCTTTCTCACCAACAAGCCGGTGCTCTACATCGCGAACGTGGTCGAAGCGCAGCTGGCGGGCGCCGAGAATGACCCGCAGGTGTTGAAGGTGAAGGCGATGGCGGCGAAAGAGAACGCGCCGTACGTCGTGGTGGCCGCCGCGCTCGAGGCCGAAATTCAGCAGCTGCCGGTCGAAGAGCGGCCGGCGTTTCTCGAGTCAGCGGGGCTGAAAGAGCCGGGGCTCAACAAAATCGTGCGGGCCGGCTACGCGCTGCTGGGCCTGATGACGTACTTCACCGTCGGCCCGAAAGAGTGCCGCGCGTGGACGATTCACAAGGGGTGGAAGGCGCCGCAGGCGGCAGGCGTGATTCACACCGACTTCGAGAAGGGCTTCATCAAGGCCGAGGTCATCGCGTGGAGCGAGCTCCTGCGGCTCGGCAGCGAGGCCGCGGCCCGTGAGAAGGGCCTGCTGCGCATGGAAGGCAAAGAGTACGTGGTGCAAGACGGCGACTGCATGCACTTTCGCTTCAACGTGACGACGTGAAGGGCAAGAACGTGGTCATCACCGGCGCGTTCGGCGCGCTGGGCACGGCGGTGCGCGCCGCGTTCGAGCAGGTGGGCGCGACGTTGCACACGCCCCCCGCCGAGCTGCTCGACCTCACCGACGAAGCGGGCGTGGTGAAGTACTACGCGTCGCTGCCGCCGCTGTGGGCGAGCGTTCACCTCGCGGGCGGCTATGCGACGTCGCCGTTCACCGAGACGTCGCTCGCCGAGATGAAGCGCCAGTGGGACATGAACTTCGTCACGGCGTTCTTGTGCTCGCGTGAGGCCGTGAAGCGGGGCGCGAGCCGCATCGTGAACACGGTGTCGCGCGTGGTGGCCGAGCCGGTCGGCGGCGCGGTCGCGTACAGCACGTCGAAGGCGGCGCTGGTGACGTTGACGCAGTCGCTCGCGGTCGAGCTGCGGCCGAAGGGGGTGTTGGTGAACGCGGTCGCACCGTCAATCATGGACACGCCGGCCAACCGCAAGGCGATGCCCGACGCCGACCCTGCGAAGTGGCCGAAGACGGCCGAGGTGGCGAAGGCCATCGTTTTTCTCGCTTCTGAAGAAAATGCACTGACTTCTGGGGCGGTACTGCCGGTCTACGGGCAAATTGGTTAGGGTACGCGCCGCTATGAGAATTCTGCTCCTGGGTGTCGGTCTGATCGGAGTCATCGCCGTCGCTTCGTGCGGCACGTCTCAGCCGACGGACAACTGCGGCGTATGCCTCGCGGGGCGGCACTGCGATGAAGTGACGGGCCGCTGCGTCGACGACGGCGCGGGTGGTGGCGGCGGCGGGAGCAGCAGCACTGGCGGCGGCACCTCGGCGACTGCGGGTGGCGGGCGTGCGGGTGGCAGCTCGAGCTTCGACGGCGGCGCGGCGGGCGGCACCAGCGCGACGGCGGGCGGCGGCATGACGGCGACGGCGGGCGGCGGTGCGACGGCGGGTGGTGGCCAGGGCACGGCGGGCGGTGGCCGCGCGGGCGGCGGTGCGACGGCAGGTGGCGGCATGACGGGCACGGGTGGTGGCTACACCGGCGTGGGCAGCTGCGCGCCGCGCGACGGTGGCCAGCCGGGCGGCAGCTGCCAGCCGAGCTGCCAAGAAGGCTTCTCGTGTCAGAACAACCAGTGTGTGCTGAACGGCTCGTCGGGCCCGGTGCAGGTGACGCTGCGGTGGAACTCGACCGAAGACATGGACCTTCACGTGCGTGAGCCGCTGCCTGACGGCGGCAGCTGCCGCATCTACTTCGCGAACCGCAACACGAACGGCACCGCGTGTGGTGGTGCAGCGAAGGGCTCGCTCGACCTCGACTCGCAGCCGGGCTGCTCGAACGACGGCGTGCTCATCGAGAACATCATCTACCCGCCGGGCCAGGCGAACCCGGGCCGGTACGGCGTGTACGTCGACCACTACACGAACTGCTCCTCCATCACCTACGTGCCGTACGAGGTCGAGGTGCGCGTCGGTGGTGTCACGACCGGGTTCTGCGGTGTGTTCACGCCGGCCGACATCGGCTGGGACAACGGCAACGTCGAGGCGAACCTGCGCCTCATCCACGTGTTCAGCGTGCCCTGAAGCCGGGCGATGGGCAACGAAGCGACCGTTCGCGCGAGGGTCAACGGCAAGGCTGACTCGGGCAGAGCGCTGCTCGAGAGCCATGAGGTGGTCTTTCGCGGGGCGCAGCGCTGTGTCGTCAAGCTCGACGAGAAGAGCCGCGCGAAGGCGAGCGCGGCGGGTGCGTGGCTGAAGCTCGGTGTGCTCGAGCTCGAGCTCGGCGCCGTCGAGGCGGGCAAGTGGCTCGAGAAGATTCGCAAGCCGAAGTCGGTGCTCGAGAAGCTGGGCGTGAAGGCGGGGCAGCGGGTGAAGCTCATCGACGTCACCGACCGCGCGCTGTTCGAGAGGTCGGGGGCCGAGCTGGTGAGCGATGCGCCCGAGGTCATCTTCTTCGAGGTGACCGCGCCGGCAGACCTGAAGCGGCTGCCGAAGGTAGCGGGCGACCAGGTGCTGTGGCTCTTGCGGCAGAAGGGCAAAAACGCCCCAGTGTCAGAGAGAGAGACGATGGCGGCGGGCAAGGCCTCAGGCCTCGTCGACGTGAAGGTGGTGTCGGTCTCGAACGCACTGACTGCCGAGAAGTACGTGGTGCCGCTGAAGCTCCGCGCCCTTGGCGCGGAAACGGGAGCGAAGCGACCCAGGAGCCCGGGTCGGAAATAGCGCCTCCGGGGGGGCTGTTCCGGTCGTCTGGCATGAGCGTTACCCTCCCCTCCCAGGAGCTCGAAGAAATGGCCCGACGTCGTCGCCCCTCTCGCCGCGGAGTGATTTCTGCGCTGGTCGGGGCCGCGATGCTCCCGCGTGTCGTCACCGCAGGGCAGAAGCCCGGCTACGAGTACTTCGAGACGAGCCGCACCGAGGTGTTCATTCGCGGGCTCGACCCGGCGCACGACGGGCTGGTGGTGGGTCAGCTGTCTGACCTGCACGTCGGCTCGGCGACGCCCGACGAGCGCATTCGTGCGGCGGTGGCGGGCATGAACGCGCTGAGGCCCGACCTCGCGGTGATGACGGGCGACTTCGTGACGGTGAAGAGCGACCCGCGCGACCTGGTCGGCGAGCTCTTGGGCGAGCTGAAGGTGCAGACGTTCGCGGTGCTCGGCAACCACGACCACTGGACGAACGCCGACGACATCGAGAAGTCGCTCGAGAAGAAGGGCATCAGCGTGCTGCGCAACGAGCACACGAAGGTGAACGTGAAGGGCCGAGACCTCACCGTGTTCGGCCTCGACGACAGCACCACGAAGAGCGACGACGTCGGCAAGACGTGGAAGGGCGCACCGACGCGCGGCTCGCGGCTCGTGCTCACGCACACGCCGACCGGCGTTCGCAAGCTGCCGCCGTGGAGCGACCTGCTCTGCCTGTCAGGCCACACCCACGGCGGGCAGATTCACGTGGCGGGGCTGACGGCGGCGTTCTTTCGCCGGTTCGGCCAGCCGTACCTGCGCGGGCACTACGAGGTGAACGGCAACCAGCTGTACGTGAACCGCGGCCTCGGCTTCGGTCGCGGCGGCCGGCACCCGCGCGTCGACAGCGAGCCCGAGCTCGCGCTGTTCGTGCTGCGCCGCGCCGAAGACGACGCG
>JAEUJP010000788.1 GCA_016793725.1 Myxococcaceae bacterium
ACCCCTCGCCGCTGAACCACTGCACGAAGTGCCACACCGCCACCGGCTGGGGCCTGCCCTTGAGCGACGGCCAGCTCCCCTCGCGCAGCGACACCCGCACCTGCGGGCCGAACCCCGACGGCGGCACCAACGCCCTCGCGAACGGCACCTGCGTCGCCGCGGCCGTCGTCAGCGCCTCGAGCTTCGTGCCGCCCGCCACCGCCGCCTGCACCGCCTGCCACGGCTCCCTCGCCGCGCAGGCCCACGCGCTGCTCAACACCACCAGCACCGGCCTCGAGGCCTGCGCCGTCTGCCACGCCGCCGGCCGCAGCGCCGGTGTCGACTCGGCTCACGCGATGGGGCCCTGACCCGTGGGCAGCGCCGCCACCCCCTTCGGAGCGCTCGCCCTCGCCACCGCCGCGATCGCCGCCGCCCTGCTCGTGCACCACCTCGTCGCGCGGCCGCCCCTCACGCTCGCCACGCGCCTGCGCCTGCTCCTCGGCCTCGCCGTCTTCCCCTTCTTGTGCGCCGTCGCCACCACGGGCTCGGGCATGCAGCGCACCACCGAGCGCGAGTTCTGCGGCAGCTGCCACGTCATGGGCGCCCACCTCAAAGACGTCGAAGACCCGACCAGCACCTCGCTCGCCTCGCGCCACGCGCGCAACCCGATGTTCGGCGGCCACGCCTGCTACACCTGCCACGCCGACTACGGCATGTTGGGCTACCCCATGACCAAGCTCACCGGCATGGGGCACGTCTGGTACTACTACGGTGGCGGCTACCGCGACTGGCCGCTCGAGAAGTTCCTCGCCGAGGTGCGCATCGCGAAGCCGTTTCCCAACGCCAACTGCCGCCAGTGCCACTCGGGCACCCTCACCTCGTTCAGAGACGCGAAGGAGCACCGCGCCATGGCGCAGGAGCTCGAACAGAACCGGGTCTCGTGCGCCTCCGCCGGCTGCCACGGCGTCGCCCACCCCTTCAACAAACGCCCGGAGGAGCTGTGAGGCGCCTCGTCCGCCTCCTCTCGAAGTGGCCCTCCGAGAAGGCGCTTCGCGCCGCGTGCGTGCTCGGCCTCGTCGCCATCGCCATCATGGTCGCCGGCGTGCTCGACGGCACGTCGCTGCCCGTCGTCGCCTCGATGTCGGTCTCGCAGGCGTTCGGCGTGCTCGCGGGCTTCTTGTACGCCGTCACCGTCGCCGCCGAGGCAGGCAAGAAGTGAAGCGCGCCGCCGGGGTGCTGCTCGGGCTCGTGTCGCTCGCCGGCTGCGAGCTGCTGCCCGGCCCACACGACGGCGGCCACTCGAAGGTGCCTGGCTCGTACCTCGACGCGAGGAGCTCCCCCGGCCACCGCGCCCACCTCGCCCTCGAGGGCGAAAAGCAGCTCTTCTGCCACGACTGCCACTTCATCGCCGACGCCGGCTTCAGCGCCGCCGCCGTGAAGCCCTGCGCCGAGTGCCACGAGCGCCAGCAGCAGCACCACCACCCCTTGGGCGCCGGCGTCGGGCTCACCTGCTTCAGCTGCCACATCTTCCGCGCCCAGGGCCCCGGCCGCTGGGGCTGCGCGCGCTGCCACTCCGAGCAGACCGTCGTGCACTCCGACCGGTGTAGCGCCTGCCACCGCCCCCACGGCGCCCCGTTCACGCGCGCCGCCGACTGCGGCCAGTGCCACGACGTCACCGTCGAGCACGGCAAGGGCGAGAAGGCAGACGTCGCAGGCACGTGCATGACGTGCCACCCGCACCACACCAAGGCCACCGTCGCCGCCGCGCGGTGCACGAGCTGCCACGCCGCGAACCAGGCCGCCCTGTTCCCCAAGGGGCACACGGCCTGCAGCACGTGCCACACCTCGCACGCCTTCACGAAGGGCACGGCGAAAGACTGCAGGGGCTGCCACGCCGAACAGCACGTCATCGCGTCCGAGAAGCACGGCGCCTGCACCACGTGCCACGACCCGCACTCGGGCAAAGCCGCACCGAAGACCTGCGAGAGCTGCCACACGAAGGTGCACGTCGCGCACCCGCCGACCCTGCCCGGCCAGACGTGCCTCGGCTGCCACCCGGTGCACTCGGCCACCGTCACGAAGGCCGCCGACTGCTCGACCTGCCACGCGCTCGGCGACGTCGTTCACGCCAACGACGTGCCCTGCTTCGCCTGCCACAAAGACCAACACGCCGGCAAACCCTCGCGCGCCGGCCTGTGCGAGAGCTGCCATCGGGAACAACACGCGCTCGTGAAGAACAACGCCGGCCACGCGAAGTGCGACGCCTGTCACCTGGGCCTGCCGCACGCGCCGCGAGAGCCCCCGCCCTGCCTCACCTGCCACGCTCAGAAGACGCCGCCGCAGAAGGGCCACACCCAGTGCGCGAGCTGCCACCAGAGCCACTCGGCGCAGGTCATCAAGCGCTGCACCGACTGCCACGACAAGCCGCTCCCGGGCCTTCACGCCGTCAAGAAGCACCAGCAGTGCGAGAGCTGCCACCGGCCCCACGAGCCCGAGCCCGGCGTCGGCCCTCCGACGTGCAAGACGTGTCACCCTGCGCCGTCGGCGAAGAACCACCCGACCCCGCCGCAGCAGTGTGTCGGCTGTCACCTCTTCACGCCCCGCCGCTGACGGCCCCTCGCGCGTTCTCAGGGCCCGAGAACTGGAGCGTCTACGCTCGTCTCGCCTCAACTGCGTGCCACCTGCGCTCGACCTTGCCGCGCCGCACACTTGAGCCGCGCACGCGGGGTGAAACGGCAGCGCGGGCATGAACCCCATGCTCGAACGCCTCTTCCGCCTCTCGGCGCGCTCGCTCTCAGACGCCGAGCTGCTCCACGTGCTGCTCGACTCCGACTCGCTGAGCGCCGAAGACCTGCGCGCGCTCGCCCGAACCCCGGCCGAAGACTGGCTCGACGACCCGCGCCTCTCGCCCGGGCAGGCCGCCCGGCTGCTCACCGCGCTCGAGCTCGCGCGGCGCTTCGTGCTCCCCCCCACGAAGCCCACCGTTCGCCTGCGCTCGCCCGCCGACATCTACACGTTCATGCGCCCGCACCTCATGCACCTCGCCCACGAAGAGATGCACGTGCTGGCCTTGAGCCCGTCGAACGTGCTGCTCAAGCACCGCTGCGTCGCGAAGGGCACCGCCACCCAGTGCACCGTCGACCCCCGCGAGGTCTTTCACACCGCCCTGCAGGCACGCGCCGCCTCGGTCGTGCTCGTGCACAACCACCCGAGCGGTGACGCCACGCCGAGCGCCGACGACGTCGCCCTCACCCGCCAGCTCGCGCGCGCCGGCCGCGCGCTCGCGGTGCGCGTCACCGACCACCTGGTCGTCGGCGACCTGGTGTGGTGCTCGATGTTGGCCCGCGGTCTGCTCGACGGCGCTTCGGCCGAGGTGTCGCCGTGACCCCGCTCGAAGGCCTCGCCCGCTGGTTTTCGCTGAGCAGCTTCCGCCCCGGCCAGGCCGACGTCATCGACGCCGTGCTCGAAGGCCACAACACCGTCGCCGTCATGCCGACCGGCGCCGGCAAGAGCCTCTGCTACCAGCTGCCCGCGATGTTGCTCGACGGGGTCACCGTCGTCGTCTCGCCGCTCATCGCGCTGATGAAAGACCAGGTCGAACAGCTCACCGCGAAGGGCCTGCCCGCCGCAGCCTTGAACTCGTCGCTCAGCGACGGCCAGCGCATCGACGTCATGCGCCGCCTCGCCGACGGTGGCCTGAAGCTGCTCTACGTCGCCCCCGAGCGGCTGCGCAGCGAGGCCCTGCTCGAGCAGCTGCAGGGGCGCGTCAGCCTCTTCGCCATCGACGAAGCCCACTGCATCAGCGCGTGGGGGCACGACTTTCGCCCCGACTACGCGCAGCTCGGCTCGATTCGCCGGCGCCTCATGCCGCCGCGCACCGTCGCGCTCACCGCCACCGCCACGCCCGAGGTGCGGCAAGACATCGTGAAGGTGCTGCTGATGCGCGAGCCGCGCGTGTTCGTCACCGGCTTCGATCGCCCGAACCTCTACCTCGAGGTCGTGAACGTGGCGGGCGACGCCGACAAGCGCCAGGCCTGCCTCGCGCTCGCCCGTGAGCACGGCTCGGGGCTCGTCTACTGCCCGACGCGCAAGTCGGCAGAGAGCCTGCACGCCGCGCTCGAGAAAAACGGCGTCGAGGCGGTGCTGTACCACGCAGGCCTCGACGACGACGCGCGCCGCCGTGCCCAAGACACGTTCATGTCATCGCAGCGGGCCGTCGCCGTCGCCACGAACGCGTTCGGCATGGGCATCGACAAGCCCGACATTCGCTTCGTCGCGCACGCCGGCATACCCCGCGCGGTCGAGGCCTACTACCAGGAGATCGGCCGCGCCGGCCGCGACGGCCAGCACGCGCGCGCCGTGCTGCTCTTCAACCACGCCGACGTCTTCACCCAAGAGCGGCTCATTCAGGGCTCCCACCCGCCGCAGACGCTCATCGCCGACGTGTGGAACCACCTCTCTCGCGCGAAGAGCTACGACCGCGGCGTCGCGACGCTCGCGAAGAACCTCGGCGCGTCAGACCTCGAGGTCGGCGCAGCGGTGAAAATTCTCGAGCGGTCGGGCTTTCTCACGCGCTCGGGCCGCGGCGAAGGCGCGTGGACCTTCACGCTCGCCGACGGCACCGCCGAAGCGCAGCCCCGCAGCGGAGCCGCGCGCGCCGCGCTCATCGCCCTGCGCGAGCTGACGCCCGACGCCCTGCCGACCTCGCTCGACCTCGACGCGGTGGCGAAGAAGAGCGGGCTCGACCTCGAGCCGCTGAAGCACGCGGTGACGCTGCTCGAGCGCGCGGGCCTGCTCACGGTGAAGCGGCCGTTCGCGGGCCGCATCATTCACGCCGCGAAGGTGGTGCCGTTCGAAGAGCTCGGGCTCGACCTCGCGCAGGTGCGCACGCAAGAGCGGCGCTCGCTGCTGCTGCTCCGGCGCATGACCGACTACGCGTACACGTACCGCTGCCGGCGCGCGTTCGTGCTGCGCTACTTCGGCGACCGCCCGCCCGATCAGCCGTGCAACCACTGCGACGCGTGCACGGGGGCGAAGCTCAAGCTCGTGACCGCGGCACCCGCCCAGGGCCTCGGCGAAAACGGCACCCCGTTCAGCGCGATCGCGTTCGAGGCGCTGCGCACGTGGCGCTCGCAGCTCAGCGCGTCGCTGCAGATGAAGCCGTACCTCATCTTCAACGACGCGACGCTCAAGAACCTGGCGGCGGCATTGCCGACCAATCGCGACGAGTTCCTGGCGGTGCGAGGCACGGGCGAGACGCGCTGGGAGCGCTTCGGCCCCAAGGTCACGCAGGTCTCGATGATGGCGCGAGCGGCGGGCGAGACGCCGCACGTGACGGCAGAAGTCAGAAAGCGAAAGGCCGGCTGAGCGAGACCCGATGCCGATGCCGAGCCCGGCAGGCGTCCCC
>JAEUJP010000795.1 GCA_016793725.1 Myxococcaceae bacterium
ACCTGGTGCTGATGGACATCATGATGCCCGAGATGGACGGGCTGCAGGCCATGCGTGCCATTCGGGCGCAGCCGAAGCACGAGAAGCTGCCCATCATCGCGCTGACCGCGAAGGCGATGGCCGACGACCGTGAGGCGTGCCTCGAGGCGGGCGCGAACGACTACATCGCGAAGCCGCTCGACCTCGACAAGCTGCTCTCGCTGGTCCGGGTGTGGATGCCCAAATGACGCAGCCCAGCTCGGAAGACGTCGAGCTGCAGGTGCTGCTCGACGCCATCTACCAGCGCTACCACTACGACTTTCGCGAGTACGCCGAGGCGTCGCTGCGGCGGCGCGTGGCGGCGGCGCTGGTTCACTTCGATTGCGAGACCATCTCGGGCCTGCAGGCGCGCGTGCTGCACGAGCCGAAGGTCTTCACCGAGCTGCTCGACTTCCTCACCGTGCAGGTGAGCGACATGTTCCGCGACCCGTCGTACTTTCGGGCGATTCGCGAGCAGGTCGTGCCGTGGCTGCGCACCTTCCCCACGCTCAAGGTCTGGGTCGCTGGCTGCTCGACGGGTGAAGAGGCCTGGTCGCTCGCCATCTTGCTCGCCGAAGAGGGGTTGCTCGACCGCACGCTCATCTACGCGACCGACATCAACCCCGAGAGCCTGCGCGCCGCCGAGGCCGGCATCTACCCGCTCGAGCGCATGGCGCTGTTCAGCAAGAGCTATCTGAAGGCCGGCGGCAAGAAGTCGCTCTCGAGCTGGTACACGACGTCGGCCCACTCGGCGATGCTCGACCGCAGCCTGCGCAAGTCGATTCTCTTCTCTGACCACTCGCTCGCGACCGACAGCGTGTTCGCCGAGGTCGAGCTCATCTCGTGCCGCAACGTGCTCATCTACTTCGACCGCGAGCTGCAAGACCGGGCCATCGCGCTGATGCGCGACTCGCTGCGGCGGCGCGGCTACCTGGGCCTCGGCAGTCGCGAGACGCTGCGCTTCACCTCACACGACGCGGCGTTCGAAGAGGCCGCGCCGAAAGAACGCATCTACCGCAAGAGATGAGCACGCTCGACGCCATCGTCATCGGGGGCTCTGCCGGCGCGCTCGACGTGCTGCTCAACCTCCTGCCGCAGCTGCCGCGGGGCTTCTCGGTGCCGATCGTGCTGGTGCTGCACGTGATGCCGCGCAAGCCGAGCTACCTGGTCGACGTGCTGAAGGCGCGGGCCGCGCTGGGCGTCGAAGAGGCGCAAGACAAGCAGCCGCTGCAGCCGGGCACGCTCTACTGTGCCCCGCCCGACTACCACGTGCTCATCGAGCGCGGCCGCTCGCTGTCGCTCTCGGTCGACGACGCGGTGCACTTCTCGCGGCCTTCGATCGACGTGCTGTTCGAGTCGGCCGCCGTCGCGCTGAGATCGCGCGTCGCGGGCGTGCTCCTGACGGGGGGCAACGAAGACGGCGCGCGAGGCCTCGAGGCCATCTCGCGCGCCGGGGGCATCACGGTGGTTCAAGCCCCGAAGAGCGCCCAGATGCCCCACATGCCCGAGGCGGCGCTCGCCCGCTTCACACCGACCCGCGTGCTGTCGAGCGCCGAGCTCGGCCCGTACCTCACCTCACTGGGAGCCCCCGAGTGACCTCAGAACCCGTGAAGTTCCTCATGGTCGACGACATCGACGACAACCTCGTCGCGCTCGAGGGCCTGCTGCAACGAGAGGGCCTGCAGCTGATGAAGGCGCGCTCGGGGCGCGAGGCGCTCGAGCTCTTGCTGGTGCACGACTTCGCGCTCGCGCTGCTCGACGTGCAGATGCCCGAGATGAACGGCTTCGAGCTGGCAGAGCTGATGCGCGGCACCGAGCGCAGCAAACACATACCCATCATCTTTCTCACCGCCGGCTCGCGCGACCCGCGGGTGATGTTCAAGGGCTACGACCGCGGCGCGGTCGACTTTCTCTACAAGCCGTTCGACCCGGTGGTGCTGCAGAGCAAGGCCGACGTGTTCTTCGAGCTGTACCGACAGCGGCGAGACCTGCAGAACGCGCTGAAGCTGAACGAGATGTTCGTCGGCATTCTCGGGCACGACCTGCGCAACCCGCTGAGCGCGATGGTGACCGGGGTGCAGGTGCTGAAGCGGCAGCTGGCCGACGAGAAGCAGCAGAAGAACCTGAACCGCATGCAGTACGCGGCGGCGCGCATGACCGACATGATCGAGCAGATGCTCGACCTCACGCGGGCGCGGCTCGCGGGTGGCATCGGGTTCGTGCGGTCGCGGCAGCCGCTCGACGTGGCGGCGCTGGCGCGGCGCGCGGCCGACGAGCTGCACGTGGCGCAGCCCGAGCGCGGCCTGAGCGTCGACGTGACGGGCGACGCAGCGACGACGGGCGACCCTGATCGACTCTTGCAGGTGTTCTCGAACCTGATCGCCAACGCGTTCACGCACGGCACGCCCGGCACGCCGGTCGAGGTGACGGTGTCGTCGACGGCTGAAGAGGTGCGCGTCGAGGTGGCGAACGCGGGCACGATTCCGCGCGAGCTGATGCCGTCGCTGTTCGACCCGTTTCGCGGCCGGCAGAAAGAAGCGCAGTCGCGCGGCGAGGGTCTGGGCCTGGGGCTGTTCATCGCGCAGCAGATCGCGCAGGCGCACGGCGGCAGCGTGCGCGTGACGTCGACCGAGCTCGACGGCACCCGCTTCGTGGTTCGGCTGCCCCGGGTGAAGGCGGCCGAGCAGACGGCGGCGGCGGCGGCAGTGGCGAACGGCGCGCGGCGCCAGGTGCTCATCGTCGACGACGACCCCGACGTGCGCGACGCGCTGAGCGACGTGCTCGAGCACGAGGGCTATTCGACGGTGCGCGCGAGCAACGGGCAAGAGGCGCTCGACCTGCTCGCGGTGAAAGAGCAGCGGCCCGACGCGGTGATTCTCGACATGGTGATGCCCATCGTCGGTGGGGCGCAGGTGTACGAGACGATGCAGCGCGAGCCCGAGCTGAAGAAGATACCGGTCATCGTGTCGACGTCGACGCCGATGCACGCGCCCGAGGGCGCCGTCGTGATTCCGAAGCCGCTCAGCATCGACCGGCTGCTCGAGACGGTCGGCCGGCTGTGGAAGTGAAGCGCCGGCGGCTCACGGCGTGACCTGACCTCGCGCGCGCGTGAGCTTGACCGCGAGCACAGAGACGAGGCCGGCGAGCGCAGCGATGGCGAGCGCGACGCCGATCACGAGCGCCTTCGCGTCGGCAGCGCTCGACCGGGCCACCCACACGCCCACGATGTTGACGAACGGGTCGGGCCGCTCGAACGTGTGCTCATGTGCCTCTTCGTCGCCGACGAGCACCACCACGCGCTCGGCGGTGAGGTTCGGCACCGCCGCCGCGACGAAGCGCCTCACGTCGCGCT
>JAEUJP010000824.1 GCA_016793725.1 Myxococcaceae bacterium
GCCGCCTCTTCGATGGCCGGCGCTTCGGTCAGAGCGCCCTGCGCGGCAGGGGCGATCGGCGGAGCGGGCGGAGTCGGTGCCGCGCCCCGCACCGGCGGCGGTGGCGTCGGCCGGGTCGCCTCGCCGCTCGGCCTGGGCGGGGCCTTCACGAGCCCCCGCTTCATGCCCTGCGGCGCCGTCGGCTTCATCGGCGGCAGCGGCACACCCGCGAGATCAGAGAGGCTCTGCGCCATCTCGATCGACGCGGTCGAGCCGTTCTTCGCGGCCTCGATGTCGTCGAGCAGCTCTTGAAAGGTGTCGCAGGCGCGCAGCAGCGCCTCGACGGCCGGCTTCACCGCGACCTTGCCCTCACGGTGGGCCTTGAGCACGTCTTCGCAGGCGTGCGCGAGCTGGCCGAAGGCGCCGAGACCGAGCATGCGGGCCTCGCCCTTCATGGTGTGCAGCTCACGCGCGACGTTGTCGTAGGCCTTCTCGGCGCTCGGCTTCTCGAGCTCGAGCACGCCGAGCTGAATCGTCTGCAGCCGGTCGCTCGTCACCTCGAGGAACTTTGAGATGAGCGACTTCTTGAGGGCCTCGGTGTCGATGCGTCAGTCCGCCTTGAAACGTTTGATGAGCTCGGCGAGCCGGCCGGCCAGCTGCGTCAGCTCGGCGGCCGCCCCCGTGGCCTGCTTGCTCGCCTGCGTGGTCTGCCGCGTCACGTCTTCGATCTCGGCCATCGACGCCACGACCTGTTCGGTCGCCGTGCGCTGCTGCTGCGTCGCGAGGTTGATGACGCGCGCCGCGTCGCTCGTCTCTTGTACGCCCGCAAGAATCGACTCGACCGCCGACGCGGCCGCCGACCCCAGCTTCTCGCCCGACTCGGTCGCCGACTTCGAGGCGTCGGCGGCCCCGGCTGCGGCCGCGGTCGCTTCACGAATTTCGGTGATGAGGTTCTTGATCTCTTTCGTCGAGTCGAGAACGTTTTCGGCGAGGCGGCGCATCTCGGCGGCGACGATCGAAAAGCCCTTTCCGGCCTCACCCGCACGCGAGCCTTCGAGCGCGGCGTTCAGCGCGAGCAGGTCTGACCGGTCGGCGATCTCGTCGATCACTTCGACCACGGTGCCGATGCGCTCGACGCGCTTCGACAGCTTCGCGATCGAGTCTGCGACCGCCGCGCTGTCGGCGCGAATCTGCTGCATCGCCTGAATGAACTCGCCGATGGCCCCACGGCCCGACCGCGCCGACTCGAGGGTCTCTTCGGCGACGCGCGCCACCGCGCCCGCGTTCTCGGCGATCTGCGCCGACGCGTGCTTGAGCTCCTCCATCGTCGCCGTCGTCTCGTGAATCGCCGCCGCCTGCTCGGTCGACGACGACTCGTGCTGCGTGCTCGCCGCGAGCACCTCGTTCGCCGACGACGACAGCCTCAAGGCCGCCTCGTTGATCTCGCGCACGAACGTGCGCAGCGTCTCGATCACCTTGCCGAAGCCCTCGAGCAGCGGCCCGAGCAGGGGGTCGTCGGTGGTGTTGCTCGACGTCCACCGGTTGAGCTCACCCTGCCGCACCAGCGCGATCAGCGCGTCGAGCGCCTGGTCGACCACCTGCACCGTCTGCTGCTTGCGCGCCTCGAACTCGGTGTTGCGGTTCGCGACCTGGTCGAGCACCTGGTTCAGGAGCGCGGCGACCTCGGCGCTCTCGCCGGTCAGCCGCTCGACCTCGGCGCGGGCCGAGAAGTCACCCTTCGCGGCAGCCTTCAGCGCGTTCGTCAGCGGCAACAGCCCGATGCTGCCGTTCTTCGAGGCCCCGCCCTTCTTCTTCGGCGCGGGCGGCTGGTTCGGATTTTCTGGAGTCTCTGCCGACATGAATTGCCCTCTCCCTCAGGTGCCCGCCATGCGCTCGAGGTCGACCAACAGCACGGCCTCGTCGCCGTCCAACCACGCACCGATCGGCACGTGCCCAACCCTCGCCGGTGGCGGCAGCCTTCGCAAGCTCTCGATCGCGACCGTCTTGACCCCCGACACCTTGTCGATGTCGAGGCGCCTCAGCCCGCCGTCGCCGGCGCGAAACACGAGCGCCCGCAGGCCGACCGCCGGCATGCCGAGCGGCGCGCCCACCGACGCCTCGTCGACGGCCCGGTCGATGCGCACCACCTGCGACGCGTCGGCCGCGAAGCGAACGCCTGCGACCTCGAACACCAGAATGTCGACGGTAGACGTCACCGCGCGACCGCCCGCTGCCGCGCCGACTGCAGCACGCGCACGAGGTTCAAGAGGTTGATCGCGCCCTCACCTTCGCGGTCGGTCGTCACGATGCCGAGCAAGAGCTCGGCCGGCACGTGCCCCGTGACGGGGGCGGGCCAGATGTCGGCGGTGAAGACCTTGCGCAGGCCGATGACCGAGTCGGCCATGAACGCGGCCGAGAGCGAGCCGGCGACGCCGATGAAGATCCGGGCGCGGGGCGAGGGCTTCAGCTCGCCGACGCCGAGAAACCGCAGCAGATCGACGACGGGCAGCACCTCGCCGCGGTGGCCGACGACGCCGAGCACGGCAGCCGACATGCGCGGCAGCGGCGTGAGCGGCCCCATGCGGGTGACCTCACGCACGTTCTGCGAGGGCACGCCGAGCTGCAGGTCGCCCAGGCTGAACATGAAGAACTCCTGTTCGGGGCGGGCTGCGGCGACGGTGGCACGGTCGGGAGCGGCGCCCAGGGCGCGCTGGAGCGGAGTCGGCGTGACCAAGATCTCGAGTATCGAAACCACCGGGAGTGCGAGTCAACAAACTGTTCAGGCGGCGTGGGCTCGGCTACAACCGGCGGCCATGGCGGCGCGCGTTCTCGTCATCGACGACAGCCCGATGACGGTCGATCTGCTGAAAGGGGCCCTGGCGAACGCCGGCATCGAGGCCGATGCGGCCTCCGATCTGGCCGCGCTCGACGCGAAGCTGAACGCGCAGAGCTACGAGCTGGTGTTGGTCGACGTGAACATGCCCGAGATGTACGGCGACGACGTCATCGAGTTCTTGAGGGCGACGCGGCAGATCAAATCGACGCTGCTCCTCTACTCGGACCTGCCCGAAAACGAGCTCGAGCAGAAGGCGATCGCGTCGGGGGCCGACGGCTACATCACGAAGTCGAGCGGGCTCGAGGCGGCGGTCGAGCGTGTCGCACAAGCACTGCAGACCTCTCACCGGCCGCGCAAGGTGCTGGTGGTCGATGACTCCGAGGCGACGGCGAAGCTGCTCGAGGCCGAGCTGTCGGCGCGGGGCTTCGAGGTGCAGACGGCCGACTCGGCCGACAAGGCGACCAAGATCATCTTGAAGAAGAAGACGCGGCCCGACCTGGTGCTGCTCGACGTGAAGATGCCGAACGTGAACGGCGAGCAGTTCTGCCGCTTCATCAAGTCGAACGCGCTGTTCGCGGGCATCAAGGTGCTCTTGTGCTCCGGCGAAAACGAGAGCGAGCTGCAGCGCATCTGCCGCGAAGCCGGGGCCGACGGCTACGTGCAGAAAGATGCGCTCATTGCCAAAGTGATCTTGGACGAGCTGACCTGACGGCGGTCAGCGCTCCATGTGCGCTGGAGCGTGGGCGCGCCCCTGTAAAAGCTCTTACGTCGAAGTCGCCAGCGATCTCGCGGCGTTGAAACTGTGAAACGCTGGCGCGCCACTTGAAGAAGGCCACGTCATTGTCAGAGGGCGGCATAGGGCCAACCTCGAGCGGGACTCCGGCTTTCCCCCTTTGGCCGGAGTCCCGTTTGTTTTGCGGGGTACGGCGACCGTTGTGAAGCGCGAAGCGCTTCGCGTAGAGGCGTCAGCCGTTGTCGCCGGAGCCCGCCACGAGAAACGCGGGGTATGCGGTTCAGCCGCGCCGCTCAGACATGCCGCGCGCGAAGTTGCCGATGACGAGGCCCGGCCTCGCGGCCTTGAGCTCTCGCATCATCTGCCCGACCCCGATCGCCGGCCCGCCGGCGCCCTTGTCGCGCGCCGTCTCGAGGTACTGCAGCGGGTCGATGCACAGGCTGCGCGTCTGCACCTGGTTCACGCGGTACTTCTTCACGAGGCGCTTCAGCGCATCGACCTCGCCCCGCCGGTCGGTCACCCCCGGGAAGAGCAGCAGGTTCAGCGCGAGGTAGGCGCCTCGGTCGCGCGCCAGCGAGATGGAGGCCTCGACGTCTTCCCACCCGTACTTCTGGGGCTGGTCGTACGCCTCGTAGAGCGACTTCGAGGCGGAGTTCAGGGACACCCGAATCGCGTCG
>JAEUJP010000860.1 GCA_016793725.1 Myxococcaceae bacterium
AACGTACGCGCCGACGCCGGTGCACGTGTTGCGCTCGCCGTGGAACACGACGTCGACGGCCAGCGACGCGAAGCCCGCGCCCGCGAGCGCGTTGGCGATCGCGACCATGGTGGTGCGGTTCGACGTGAGGCCGTGGCCGAAGAGCACCACCGGCCAGCCCGCGGTCGGCATCACCTGCGGAGCGCCCGGTATCGTCAGCACGTAGGCCGACTTCTGCGGCGTCACCCAGTTGTTGGGCGGCAAGATGGTGCCGCCCGGCCCGACGAGCCCGAACGGCAGCGGCATCGTGCCCATGTACACGGCGCCGACGTTGGCGCTCGGCAGCGACCCGAACACGGCGGCCACCGGCAGCGGGCCCGACGTCACGGTGGTGCCGAGGTTGGGCACCATGCCGGCCGTCACCGCGCCGACGAGCGTGCTGAGCTGGCTCACGGTCGTCTGGGTCGTGAAGGTCCACGCCAGGGTGAGCTCGTTGCGCGGCGTGCCGCGCGTCGCGATGAGCGCGATGAGCGGCTGCAGGCCTGCCCTCAGCGCCTCGAGACCGCCGGGCGAGGCGATGGTGCCGCACGCCTGGGCCGTCGACAGCACTGGCACGGTGCTCGCGCCGTTCTCACACAGCGGCACCGAGAGGCGGGCGAGCGCGAACGCCGACGAGGGCACCACGGGCTTGCCGTCGAGGCTCTTCAAACGGGTCGAGAGGTACGCCGCGTAGGTCACCTGCTCGGCGAGCGGCAGCTGCGGCACGAACTGCAGCTGCTGGGGCGTCGACGGTGCGCCGCCGTCGGGCAGCAGGCTCGACGTGCAGTCGACGCACGCGATGACCGAAGGCGCAGGAGCCCCCGCCGGGCGAAAGAAGAACGCGCCGCCGTCGAGGGTCGCGGGGTCGATGCGGCCGACGTCGATGGCGCCGCGGTCGGCCGAGCCCTCAGAGACGATGGCGGCGGTCACCGAGAAGCCGTCGAGCGTGTTGAGGCCGGTGATGAGCTGCTGCTGCAGCGCCGAGCCGCCGTCGGGCACGGGCAGCGTGAGCCGCGGGTTCGCGCCGGTGGTGCGCAAGAGGTCGTTGGGAAAGGGGATGATCGAGGCCGACGGGTCGAACACGGCCTCGGGGTAGCTGACGGTCTTGAACGTCCAGGCCAGCGCCACCTCGTCGCGGCCGCGCCCGCCGGCCGTCGCCGCGATGATGGCCTCGTTCACGGGCCGCCGAAACGACTCGAGCGCCCGCGCCGACGTCAGGCTCAGCGGCGCGGCCGTGACGGCGAGCGCACACTCGGGCGAGGTCAGGTCGCCGTTCGGGCAGGTCACCAGCGGCTCCGGGCTGCGCAAGAGCGCCATCGCCGACGACGCCACGACCGCCTGCCCGCCGATGCGCTCGACCGCCTCGGGCTTCGTCGCGGCGGGCACGTCTTTGGCGCGGCGGCCGAAGATGACGACGCCCAGGTGGCGGCCCTTGCCCCACGAGCCGTTCGCCGGCGCGACGTTGATGGTGTTCGTGCTGTCGGCCCACGAGACCGTGTAGCCGGGGGCCGGCTGGCCATCGATGCCGACCACGACCACCGAGCTCGGCGTGACGGTCGCCGGGTCCAGATCGGTGCTCGCGACGGCGGCGGCGGCGGCGGTGACGGGAAAGCCGTCGAGCGTGTTGAGGTAGTCGGTGATGAACTCGCGGTACGCGGGGCTGTAGCCGGGCGTGTTCGGGTCGATGTTGAGCAGGCCCGTCTGCGGGTGCATCGCCGCGTCGTTCGGCGTCGGCACGCGGGGCGGCGAGGCGGTGGGGTCGTAGACGAGCTGCGCGAGGTCGGCGATTCGAAAGGTCCACGCCAGCACCACGTCTTCGCGCTTCGCGCCCACGGCGACGAGGCGGTCGAGCACCGGCTTGTACTTGAGGCGCAGCTGCTCGAGCTGAATCGCCTTGGCGCGCTGGTCGAGGTAGCGCGCGGCCGCGTCTTCTTTTTCGAGCGAGGGAATCAGCTCGGTCGCGGGCCGGCAGTCGGGGGCCGTGAGGTCGGTGCAGCCGGCGACGAGCGACTTCTCAGACCGGAGCAGCGACCACGTCGCGCTCGCGATGACCGGCACGTTGTCGAGGCCGATGAGGCCACCGGTGCCGGCGACGAGGCCGACCGCGTAGGTGTGGCCCTGCACCCAGCCGCCGTCGGGCGCGCCGATGGTGAGGGTGCTGAGGGCGTCGCCGACGTCGTCGGGGCTGTACGCGAGCGAGGTCACGACGGGCGTGAGGTTGTTGGTCACGTCGAACACGCGCACGGTCGTCGGGCTGATTGAAGAGGCAGCGAGGTCGCCGGTGAACGTGGCACTGGCGCCGGCCGACGTGGGGAAGCCGTTCAGCTGCTCGAGCCAGTCGAAGAACGTGAGGTCGGCGCCGGTCGCGGCCTCTGGCCGGGGTACCACGAGCAGGCCGGTCGCCGGGTTCGTGGCGAGATCGTTCGGCGACGGCACGACGGCGGGGCTCGCCGACGGGTCGAACCGGGCGGTGATGAAGGTGCCGGGTTCGGTCTTCTCGATCTTCGGGTCGCAGCCGGTCGACAGCGCTGCGAGCGACGCCAACGCGATGAGGGTGAGCTGACGGAGCATGGGCGCGACGCATAGCAGGCGCCTGCCCTCGAACGCCCGCCTAATCGCGGTCTGCTTCGGCGACGAGGTCGAAGTCGGGGATCTTGGCGCGCATGTGCTTCTTCATGCGCTCGATCAGCGCCGCTTCAATCTGCCTCGCGCGCTCACGGCTGACGCCGAAGTGGGCGCCGATCTCTTGCAGCGTCTGGGGCTCGTCGTTGATGAGGCGCTTCTCGAAGATGTAGGTCTCTTTTTCGTTCAGCGTCTTGGCGAACTCGGCGAGGTGCTGCTTGAAGGTCGCCTTCAGCTCTTCGTTGCCGAGGGTCTCGTCGACCGCGACCTGACCCGAGGGCACGAAGCGGTCGGCGCGCGTGGCCTTGTCGTCGTCTTCGCGCAGCGGCGCGTCGAGCGACAGCTCGTCGTGCGAGAGGCGCTGATCCATCTCGACGACGTCTTGTTCGGTCACGTTGAGGCGCTCGGCGAGCAGCTTCGGCGTCACCTCGAAGCCCTGCGCCTGCAGACGGTCTTGTTCCTGCCGGAGCTTGAAGAACAACTTTCGCTGGGCCTCGGTCGTGCCGAGCTTCACCAGCTTCCAGTTGTCCATGATGAAGCGGAGGATGTACGCGCGGATCCACCAGGCGGAGTAGCTCGACAGCTTCACGCCGCGCTCAGGGTCGAACTTCTTGACCGCCTGCATCAGGCCGATGTTGCCCTCTTGCACCAGATCGAGCAGCGCGAGCGGGTTGCGGTGGTACTCGTGCGCGAGCTTCACCACGAGCCGCAGGTTGCTCGCGACCAGCTTGTACGCGGCGCGAACGTCGCCGGTGTCGCGGTACTTGCGCGCGAGCGCCACCTCTTCTTCGCGCGTCAGCAGCGGGTGCTTCGTGACCTCGGCCATGTAGGCGCTGAGGGGGTCTTTGCGGGGGGCGAGCGCCTTCGCCTTCAGCTCTTCGTCGACCGCTTTGGGGTCGAGCTCTTCGAGCTCCTGGGGGGCGGGCTCGATCTCGTCGACGACGTCGGCGGCCTGCTCGTCGCCGTCGGTGCCCCGAGACCGCGCCGGGGCGTCTTCGACCACCTCGGCGTCGACGACGACCTCTCTCTTCGGGGTCTTTCTGGGGCGCCCGGGCACGGTCGCTCCAATAGCGGAAGCAACGAGCGGTTGCCACACACGACCACCACGGCTACACGGCATCACACCCATGAGCACTGCTCCACTCCCTGAAGCACCGTCAGAACGGCCGCAGGAATACCTGGCCGACGTCGGCTTCACCGACCTGAACCTCTCGCACGAGCTCATGAAGGCCATCTCCGAGCGCGGCTACACCCACCCCACCCCGGTGCAGGCCAAGGCGTTCGGGCCCGTGATGGCCGGCAAAGACATCATCGTTCGCTCGAAGACGGGCACCGGCAAGACGGCGGCCTTCGGCATCCCCCTGCTCGAGAAGATCCCCATCGGTGACCGCGGCGTGCGCGCGCTCATCATGTGCCCGACGCGCGAGCTCGCCATGCAGGTCGCGGCCGAGCTCGAGGCGCTCGCGAAGTACCGCAACATCGCGGTGATCGCCATCTACGGCGGCGCCTCGATGAAGCAGCAAGAAGACGCGCTCGCTGGCGGCGCCAGCATCGTCGTCGGCACGCCCGGCCGCGTCTACGACCACATTCGCCGCAAGAACCTGAAGCTCGACGGCTGCAGGTTCGCCGTGCTCGACGAAGCCGACGAGATGTTGAACCAGGGCTTCTACGAAGAGGTCACGCGCATTCTCGACTGCACGCCCGACGACCGGCAGGTGCTGCTGTTCTCGGCGACGGTGCCCGACGACATTCAGCGGCTCATCGCGAAGTACACGACCGACGCCGAGACGCTGCTGCTCTCGGGCGATGTGTACACGGTCGAGCACATTCACCACATTCGCTACGACATCAGCGACGCGTACCCGAAGCCGCGCAACCTCATCTACATGCTCGAGCTGCACGAGCCCGACTCGGCGATCGTGTTCTGCAACACGCGCACCGACACCGAGCTGGTGACGGCGGTGCTGAACCGCAACGGGTTCGACGCCGAGCTCTTGAACGGTGACCTGCCGCAGAAAGAGCGCGAGCGGGTGATGGCGAAGATCAAGCGCGGCGAGGTCGCGTTCATGGTCGCCACCGATCTCGCGGCGCGCGGCATCGACATCAGCGACCTGTCGCACGTCGTGAACTACTCGCTGCCCGAAGACCCCGCGGTCTACCTGCACCGCGTCGGCCGCACCGGCCGCATCGGCAAGAAGGGCACGGCGCTGAACCTCATCTCGGGCAAAGAGCTCGCGACGTTCACCGCGCTCGAGAAGAAGTACGGCATCAAGTTCGACAAGCGCGACATGCCGTCGCCCGAGAAGGCGCTCGAGCGGTGGACCGAAAGACACGTCGCCGAGCTGAAAGACGCGGCGGCGGGGTCGATCTACGAGGGCTACCTGCCGCTCGCGGCCGCCATCAAGCAGCGGCCCGACGCCGACGCGCTGATCGCGTCGATGTTGCGCAGCTTCTTCGCCTACCGCCGCCGCGACAAGGCGCGGAGCGGGGGCACCGCCGAGGCGCCGGCCGGGGCGGCGGCCGCTCCCGAGCCGCGGCGCGAGAAGTTCGATCGCAAAGACCGCGACCGTGACCGTGAGCGCGGCCCGCGCCGTGAGCGCGACCGCGACCGTGACCGTGACCGGGGGCCGCGCTACGAGAAGCGCACCGACGACGCGACGGCGATCATCGCCGCGCCCGCGGGGCTGCAAGACCGGCCCGCACCGCGCAGCGGCGCGTCTGACCGCGAGATGTTCGAGGCGATGCAGGCGGGCAGGCCGATACCGTTGACGGTCGAGGCGACGAGCTCAGACGCTCCGACCGACCCGGCGGGCAGCGCGGCGGTCGAGAAGCGCGCGCGGCGGCCGCGGCGGGCAGAAGGTGCGGGGGCAGTGCGCGCGGCCGAGCCCGGCCAGGTGCGGCTGTGGGTGAACCTCGGCAAGGCGAGCGGGCTCGACGCGGCGGGCGTGACGTCAGCGCTCGAGGCGGCGGGGGCTCCGGCGGGCAAGGTGCAGCACGTCGAGCTGCTGGGGGCCTTCTCGTACGTGTTCGTGCCCGAGGGCGACGCCGCGGGGTTCGAGGGCGCGACGGGCAAGAAGCACGGCGAGCGCAGCATCAAGATCGAGCGCGCGAAGAAGTGACCCGATGTGGCTGCTGATCAACGTCGTGCAGATGCTGTACACGTTTCTGCACAGCGCGTTCTGGATCTCGGCGGCCGGCGTCGTCACGTTGGTGACCTTCAGCCAGGACATCGCGCTCGTCATGGCGCGGCGGTTCTGGGCGCCGCCGCTCATCAAGCGGGCAGGCGCCGACTTTCACCTCGAACCGTTGCCCGAGATCGACTGGTCGAGGCCGCACATCTTCGTGATGAACCACCAGTCGATGATCGACATCCCCTGTGCGTTCGCGGCGCTGCCGGTGAACATTCGCTTCGTCGCGAAAGAGCAGCTCAAGTGGGTGCCGTTCATCGGCTGGTTCATCTGGATGACCGGCATGGTCTTCGTCGACCGCAGCCGGCGAAACAAAGCCGTCGCGTCGCTCGAGAAGGCCGGCGAGCGCATTCGCAACGGCAAGTCGATCATCGCGTACCCCGAAGGCACGAGGTCACCCGACGGCAGGGTTCAGCCGTTCAAGAAGGGGCCGTTCGTGCTGGCGCTGGCGGCGGGGGTGCCCATCGTGCCCGTTGCGATCGACGGCTCGGGCAAGGTGTCGGGCAAACACCAGGTGTGGAAGCTGCGGCCGGCGAAGGTGCGCATGAAGGTCGGGCAGCCCATCTCGACTGCGGGCCTCAAGCCCGCCGACCGCGACCAGCTGCTGCACGACGTGCGGCGGGCGGTGATCAAGCTCCACCGCGAGATCGGCGGCGAGGGCGGCGTCGAGCAAGACATCGCGGCGGTCGGCGTCGAAGGCGTGTAGCCTGCCGGGCGTGCTGGCCACGCTCGTCACCGTGCTGCTGTCGGGGGCTCCGCTCGCCGAGGGCACCTGCGACCTGTGGCAGGGCAGCATGTGGGGCAACGACCCGAACGTGAAGACGCGCATGATGTTGTGCCGGCGCGGCAACACCGTGTGCGGCGAGCTCGCGTGGTCGGGCCGGAGCGGCGAAAACGTGCGCGAGCTGAAGGGCCACGTCGACGGCGACGTGCTGCTGCTGAGCGACGAGCGCTTCTTGCAGAACGCGCCGCGAGACGGCTGGGTCTTCTGCCTCATCGACCGGTACACGCTGAAGAAGAACCCCACGACCGGCGCGCTCGAGGGGCGGTACGTGTCGAAGGCGTGCCGCGACGAGGCGAAGGTGAACATCAAGGCGGTGGCGCGGCCCGAGCAGCCGTTTCTGGTGTCGTGCTTCGACCGCAGCGGCACGCGCGCAGAACGCTGACGGCCTGGCTGGGCTGCGCAGCCAGGCGGAACACGGGCGTCGGCGCACCGACCCCCTTCAGGCTGACGACCTTGCGCTCGGTGCCGAGCCTGAGCTCGCGCAGCGCCTCGGCCACGCCCTCGGCGGCGAGCACGGCCCCGGTCACCCAGATTTCGCCGCTCGACGCCACCGCCTGCACGCGCGCCGCGATGTTCACGGTCTGCCCGAAGTAGTCGAGCCGCGACTCGGCGTTCACCGCGAGCGCGCTGCCCTCGTGCAGCCCGACCTTGAGGCCCGTCTCGTAGCCGTCGGCCTTCACCTTCTGGTTCACGGCCTCCATCGCGTTCATCATGGCGACGGCGTCTCGTGAGGTCGAGAAGCTCGCCATGATGGCGTCGCCCATCGTCTTCACGATCGCGCCGTCGTGGCGGCGAACGGCCTCGGCGAGCACCCTGAAGTGCTCCTGCACGATGCCGTCCGCAGAGACGTCGCCGGTGCGGTCGTAGAGCTCGGTCGACCCCTTGAGGTCGGTGAACAGCAACGTCAAGCTCTTCAGGTTCAGCTTCAGGTCGGGCGCGAGCGACTGCACGCGGAAGAGGTCACGAAAGCTCTGGTTGTTGAGCAGCACCTTGCCGGTGACGAACTTGCGCGCGCCGTGCACGAACAGGTCGAGCGCGGTGCCGGGCGTGAGCCCGTTCTCCCGGGCGAAGGCGAGCGGGTTGATGCGAACAGGCCCCAGTCGTCTTGCTTGCGAAGCAGATCGCCGAAGCGCTGCGCGAGCGACGCACCTTCACACGTCTTGTTTCAGGTCTCGAGCGCCGAGGTGAGTCTCTTCAACACCTCTGCCGCCGTCTCGACGTCGCGCGGGCGCTCGCGGGCGATGGCGGCGCGCACGAGCGCTTCGGCCGACGGCGACTTCTTGGCCAGCACCCGCCGGCCCTTCGCGGTGAGCGTGAGCCGCATGCGCCGGGCGTCATCGGGGTCCCGGGTGCGCGTGATCAGCCCGCGCTCGTCGAGGCGCTGCAGCACCCCGGTGAGCGTCGACGGGTGAAGATGCAGGTACGCGGCGAGCTCGCCCGACACGACGTTGGGGCGCTGCTCGACCACCCTGAGCACCAGCCGCTGGGGGCCGGTCACGCCGAGCGTTCGAGTCATTGCCTTGCTGCGGGATTGCAGGGCATGGTCCAGGGCCCAGATGACCCGCATGAGCTCGAGGCTGTCGGGGGCGGGGTTGTGCGGAATCGCCATCAGGAGTAGTTAGTTTGAGCTCAAACCTTTGGAGGCCGCCATGAAGAAGTTGATCATCGGGTTGTCCGTCGTCGTCGTCGCTGCGTGTGCCACGGCTCCGAAGCCACAGCCGGAGCCCGAGAAGAAAGACCCCGCGCCTGCGCAGCCGGCGAAGGCCGCCGAGCCCGAGAAGAAGGCCGACGTCAAAGACGACATCGAGGCCCTCATCAACGGCTTCGCGATTCACTTCGAGTTCGACAAGGCCGAGCTGACGCCCGACAGCCAGAAGCGGCTCGACGTGCTGGCCGAAAAGATGCGGGCGAACCCTGCGGTTCACATCAAGGTCGCGGGCAACGCCGACGAGCTGGGCACCGAAGAGTACAACCTGGCGCTCGGCCAGAAGCGCGCCGACGCGGTGAAGACGTACCTGAGCCGGCTCGGCGTCGATGCGAAGCGCGTCGACACGGTCAGCTACGGCGAAGAGAAGCCGCTCGACCCGAACCACACGCCCGAGGCGTGGTCGAAGAACCGCCGCGGGGACATCGAGAAGAAGTGACGGGCGACCCGTGCGACGCGCGTGTCGTCGACGGCACGCACGAACGCGTCGACGTTGCCGGGCGTCAGGTGCGTGCAGCCGCTGGAGCTCGGGCTCGAGCGGCCGACGTGAAGAGAATTTCGGTCGCGGTGACGCCGCTGCGCCGCGCGAACGCCTGCTCTGAGGCCGAGTAGACGCCGTCGGGGTTTCAGGTCGCGGTACGCGGCGACGCGGTCGGTGCCGGGGTCACCGGCCGGCCGCGGCGAGCCCGTGAAGCGCTTCACCTGCGGTTCTCGGGCACGACGGCGAGCTCGTCGGCGTGACTGGCGCGAAACGTCGACGGCCTCGCTGCCAAAAGCGGGCGACGGCGTCACTCGAGCTTCACGCTGAGCTGACGGGTGTCGCCACCCTTCACGGTGACGTCGAGCCGCTTCGTGATGTTGAGCTCGGTGTTCGAGAGCTCGACCGTGTGCGGGCCCTCGTACAGCTCGCGCCGCACGGGGGTCTGCCCGGCGGGCCGGCCGTCGATCTTCACGTACGCCCAGGGCTCGACCTTCACGGCGAGCGTGCCCTTGCGCAGCTCGGTGATGTTCGCGGTCTGGCCCGGCTTCACGTCGAGCTCGAACGTCTGCTCGACGCCCTGCCCCTTGAGCAGCAGCTTCACGGGCCCCGGCTCGAGCTCGAACGTGCCGGGCGCCTTGCCGAGCTCGACGTCGCCGCGCACCACGGTGACGGGCAGGTCGACCTCGACGCGCACCCTGCCCTTCGCCGCCTTGGCCTCGCCGGCGCCGGCCTGCTTCGATGCCGCGGCCTTCAGCTTCCACACGAGCCCGCCGCCGGCGAGCACCGACAGCCCGAGCACGACCCACACGAGCGGGCTGCGCCGTCGCGGCAGCTCGTCGCTCTGCTCGGCGACCGATGCCGGGTGCACCGGCACCTTCTTCTCGACCACGGTGGCCCCCGTCGTCGGCTCGGGCCCGAGCACCGACGGCGGCGCGACGGCGGGCATCGGCAGCGGAGGCGTCGCCCCCGAGACGTCGCTGGGGGGCTCGGGCTCGAGCACGCTCGCGTGGGGCGTGGCGCGCACGCCCTCGGGCAGCTCGAAGCCGCTCGAGACGACCGACTCGAGCAGGGGCTCCGACATCTCTTCGGCGCGGCCGGCGGCGAGGGTCTCGAGCGCGACGCGCTCGGGGTCGCCCGGGGGCCACAGACGGTTGAGCAGCGCCCCGACGTCTTCGGAGTCGGCGGGGCGCACGGCCGCTTCGATCGCCTGGCGCATCGCCTTGGCCGAGGCGAAGCGAGCGTCGGGCTGCTTCTCGAGCGCCATCATCACCACCGCCGACATCGCCTGCGGCAGCGCCCCGTCGATCTCGGTCGGCCACACGGGCTCGTCACGCAGCACGGCGAGCGACACGGCGGCCTCACTGGGGCCGACGAACGGGCGCTTGCCGGTGACGGCGCGGTACAGCACGACGCCGAGCGCGAAGAGGTCGGCGCGGCCGTCGATGGCCTGCCCGCGCAGGTACTCGGGCGCGATGTACCCGAACTTGCCCTTCACCGTGCCGGCGCGCGTCTGTTGCGCGGCGTTGAGCGACGCCTTCGCGATGCCGAAGTCGACGAGCTTGGTCTGGCCGGCGAAGCTCAACAGCAGGTTGTCGGGCGAGACGTCGCGGTGAATGAGGCCGACGCTCTTGCCCTCGCGGTCGGTGAGCCGGTGCGCGTACTCGAGACCTGACAGCGCGTCGGCGGCGATGCGCGCGATGACGTCGAGGCCGACCTTCTCGCCCTTCGCCTTGGCGCGCTTGAGCACCCGCGAGAGCGAGAAGCCCTCGATGTACTCCATGGCGATGTAGAGCACGTCGTCTTCTTTCCCCAGCTCGAAGATTTGAACGCAGTTGGGGTGGTTCAGCATCGCGGCGACGCGCGCCTCGTTGATGAACATCTGCACGAACTGCGGGTTCGTGACCAGGTTCGGCAGAATCGTCTTCAGCACGACGAGCTTCTCGAACCCGCCGAAGCCGAGCGCGCGCCCGAGCCAGACCTCGGCCATGCCGCCCGTCGCGAGACGGCCCAGTACCTGGTAACGGGCGAGCTTGGGCGTCGAGGGCAACGCCCGGGGAAGTTAGCTCAAACCGGCGGCTTCAGAACCGACGTGGGTGTCGGTCTTCGGAGGCTCGGCCTTCGCGAAGCGCTCTTGCAGCAGGCTGGAGAGCCCGACGTACAAAAAACCGCCCTGGAACAGCACCAGGAAGGGGAGCGACGTGTAGACCTCGAGCGACCACGCGAGCCAGATGGCGAAGGTGAAGTACGCGCCGAAGGCGAGCTCGACGATGGGCAGCCAGCTCTTCTTGCCACGGTAGGCCTTCTTGACGGCCTGGGCGGTCTTGCCTTCGGAGCCGGTCTTGGGCGTGCGGGTGAAGCCCGACTCTTGATTCATCAGCGCTTCGATGACGGCCTTGGCGTTGTTGATGGCGAGGCCAATGCCGAGCGAGAGCAGAAAGGGGAGGTACTTGAGGCGACGGCCCCAGCTCATGCCGAGCTCACGCTGGGTGGCGACGTAGAAGAAGCACACCGAGAAGGTGGCGGTGACGAAGAACGGCAGGTCGAGCAGCAGGGTGCTGTAGAGGTTGTGCTTGAACCGCACGATGATGCTGAGCGGCATCAGCAGCGAGAACACGCACATCAACAGGTACGCGAAGTTGTTGGTGAGGTGAAAGAAGGCCTCGCGCTTCACGGCGAAGGGCAGCTTGCTCTTCAGAATCGAAGGCAGGAGCTTCTTCATCGTCTGAATGCTGCCCTTGGCCCAGCGGTGCTGCTGGCTCTTGAAGGCATTCATGTCGACGGGCACTTCGGCGGGCGAGACGACTTCGGGCAGAAACGTGAACTTCCACCCCTTCATCTGGGCGCGGTACGAGAGGTCGAGGTCTTCGGTGAGCGTGTCGTGCTGCCAGCCGCCGGCGTCTTCGATGGTCTTCTTGCGCCAGATGCCGGCGGTGCCGTTGAAGTTGAAGAAGCAGCCGCTGCGGTTGCGCGCGGTGTGCTCGATCATGAAGTGACCGTCGAGCAGAATGCTCTGGGCCTGGGTGAGAATCGAGAAGTCGCGGTTCAGGTGGCCCCAGCGCACCTGCACCATGCCGACCTCGTGGTCGGCGAAGAACGGCACGGTGCGCTCGAGAAAGTCGGGGGCGGGCACGAAGTCGGCGTCGAACACCGCGACGAACTCGCCCTTCGCCATCTTCAGGCCGTGCTCGAGGGCGCCGGCCTTGAAGCCGAAGCGGTTGTCGCGGTGCACGTAGACGATGTCGATGCCGTTCGCGAGCTGGCGCTCGACGCAGGCGCGGGCGATGCCGCAGGTCTCGTCGGTGCTGTCGTCGAGCACCTGAATCTCGAGCAGCTCGCGCGGGTAGCGAATGGCGCAGACCGAGTCGATGAGCCGCTCGACGACGTACATCTCGTTGAAGATGGGCAGCTGAATGGTGACGCGGGGCATCGCGTGGAGGCGACCCTTGGGCGTCGGAAGCATGAACTTATGCCGGTAGTACAGGTACGCCATGCGGTACCGGTGCGAGCCGTAGGTCGCAAGGATGGTCAACACGCCGAAGTACAAGGCGAGGAAGACGATCTCGAGCGTGCTCATTGCTTCGTGCGGCCCTTTCAAACCCCCCGGAAAAACACCGACTTCCCCTCCCGGGTTGGGTGGCCGCCCATTTATGGGCACGAAGCCGCCATGTCAAACGCCAATCTCGCGTCTGACCGCGGATTACCGGCCTGAAACGGAGCTCCGGTGACGCTCAGCGGGCGAGCGCGACGACGCTCTGGCCGTAGATGGCGTTCGCGATCTGCTCGGCCTTGTGAGACTCGGCGGCGTCGGCGACGGAGCCTTCGAGGAAGATCTTGTTCCCGATGGCGACGGCGTGGGCGGTGCGAAGGCCGGCCTTGTCGAGCGCCTGGGTAATCTGGGCGGCCACGACGGGGAGCACGCGGGGGTTCATGTGCACCATGATCTTCACGTTGGGATCATCGCCCACCAGAATGCGCAGCCGCTCGAGCTCTTCGACCGCGTCGAGCGTGCCGTCGATGATGACCTTCGAGCCGTACTCTTCGACCTTGAGGGTCGGGCTGACCTGCTCACGAACGAGCCGGGCGAGCTCGCCGCCGCGGCCGCTGTCGACGACGATGGTCTTGTAGACGATCTTGTCTTGCAGCCAGAGCGTCATCGACGTCTTGCCGGGCTGCACGCCGGTGATGAGCAGCTCTCCCTCTTTGGTGACGCGCACCGAGGCGTAGTCTTCGCGCACGATGGCGACGCGACGGAGCCCCGAGTACTTGAGAACCTCTTGCTGGCCGGGGCTCAGCTTGATGACTTCGGAGCTGCCGGCAGGAGCGAGCGACAGGGAGACCGCGAGGGCGAGCGCGAGGGTCATGGCGCTCTCGAGCTTACGTCAGGCGGCGATGGACTCGGGAATCGGGTCGACCACGTCGAGGGTCGCGAGCGACAGAATGCGCTCGCACAGGTCGCCGAAGTCGAGGCCGGCCCTGGCTGCGATCTTGGGCAGAAGGCTGGTCGCGGTCATGCCGGGCAGCGTGTTCACCTCGAGCAGCACGTCGTTCGAGTGGCCGTTGTCGCACGCGATGAAGTCGACGCGCGCGTAGCCGCGGCAGCCGAGCGCGGTGTAGGCGCGCAGCGCCATCGCTTCGATGTTCTCGATGCGGGTGGGGTTGAGGCGCGGAGGCTGGTGATAGCGCGCGGTGCCCGAGTGGTACTTGGTCTGGTAGTCGAAGGCGCCGCCCGGGTGTGAGACCTCGAGAGAGCCGAGCACGTCGCCGCCGACGATGCCGACCGTGATCTCTCTGCCGTCGACCCAGCGCTCGACGAGGGCCTCGCCGCCGAAGCGGGCGGCGTTCGCGATGGCCTGGCCGAGCTGGGCTTCGTTCTGCACGAGGCTCAGGCCGACGGAGCTGCCGCCGAGCGACGGCTTCACGATGCAGGGGAAGCCGAGGGAGCAGGTCGCGTCGCCGGGGCGCGCGGTGTAGCCGACGGGCGTGGCGAGGTTCGCGTCGCGGAACAGGCGCTTCGCGACGGGCTTGTTCATGGCGAGGGCCGAGGCCATGACGCCGCTGCCGGTGTAGGGAATGCCGAGCACTTCGAGCAGGCCCTGAACCTTGCCGTCTTCGCCCATGCGGCCGTGGAGGGCGAGGAAGGCGACGTCGATGCGGCTCTTGCGGAGCGCCTCGTCGAGGCCGGAGCGCGGGCCGGCAGCCACACGAACGACGTCGTGGCCGTTGGCTTCGAGGGCCGAGGCGATGGCCTCGCCGGTCTTGAGCGAGATCTCACGCTCTTCGCCCCACCCACCCATGAGTACGCCGATCTTCTGAGACATTGTGCTGTGGCCTCCTGGCCGCGCTGAAAGTGCCTGCATGCGTACAAAGCAGGTGCGGTGCCAGCAACGGAGGCTACAGGTCTGTAACACCCCGTCGAGTTTTCGACTGGGCCGCTTCGACCGAGGCGTTGAAGCGGGCGACGGCCTCGGGGAAGGTGAGCCGGCGCTTGCCGGCGTCGCGGTCGGCGATGACCTCGCGGAAGAGGTCTCCGAGCGCGGCGAGCATGACCTTGGCGCTGGCGGTGTCGGCAGGCAGCGCGTCGACGACGCTCTGCGACAGGCGGGCCATGGCGAGGTGGGTGGTGGCGGCGGCGAGGCGGGCGTCGAGCGCAGACTCGGCGGGTTGGGCCTCGCCGGGCTGCGGCAGGAAGACCTCGTGCGCGCGGTCGGAGTGGGTGGTGTCGCGAACCTCGACGGCGACGCGGCCGGAGGGATCTTTGAAGAGGTCGAAGTCGCCCTTCTGCACGCGTGAGACAGAGCGGCGCAGAACGCCTTCGGTGCGAAGCGCGACATCGAGCAGGTTGACGGTGTCGTAGCGGAGCGCGTCGACGGCTTTGCGGAGCTCAGCGGGTGTCGAGGCTGCGAGCGCGTGTTCGGTGCAGTGCTCGAGGCTGACGAGGTAGGCCGGCAGCTCGTCGATGGACTGAAAGGCACGGTAGTGGTCGAGACCGGCGACGGCCTGGGGGAGCACACCTTCGTCGATGCCGAGCAGGTAGCCCGAGGTGGCCCAGGGGCGACCGGCGCGAATGGCGAAGTCGCTCTCCATGTGAATCTGCTCGTGCTTGAAGCCGTTGGTGAGCACGTCGGGCTGAAGAATCTGGGCGTGGTCGATGCCGAGGCTGTTGGAGGCGGGGCTGAAGGTGGCGGCCCAGCCCCTGCCGACGAGATCTTCGGGGGCGTAGCGAACGGTGCCGTGCCACTGGCGAGAGATCTTGGCAGCCTGGAGGTTCAGCGGGTGGGTGCCCTCGGGCGAGATGACGAGGGTGCGGCCAACGGCCGTGTGCTTGACGCCCTGCTGGGTGAGCGCGGCGGAGGCCGACGTGAGGAGGGCGCCGACGAGCTCGTTCTGGGTGGCGTCGGGGAGCTCGAGGCCCTGGTACGCCCTGGCGCGGGCGAGGTGGTGCTGAAAGAGGTTGAGCGCGGTGCTGAGCATCGAGGGCGACTTCTCGGGCCCAGGCACCTGCTGGGCGGCGCGTCTGGCCTGCTCGAGGGAGTCTGCGCCCTGGTCTTTCGCCGTGCGCACGAGCCATTCGCGGCCGACCTTGTGGCTCGGGGAGATGAGGCGAGGGCCCGCCATGGCGGATTGTCGGGCGGGGGCGCGGCCGTGAATTTCGCTTGAAACGTAAGGGTGTGCTGCAGCGGTTCGGGTTCGTTGGGGAGCTTGGGGGCCCGAGCTGGGCGAAGCGAGCGCAACGCGCTGTCGCATCTCTGTTGGCCGACGAGAGGCTGCGCGAAGTCGAGGCGGAGAAGCAGGCCTGGGGGCTGAGGCAATTCGGCACCCCGACGAGGGCCACGAAGTTCGGGCAAGGAGCAGTCGCGCAGTCGCGACTTACCGGTCGTCTCGAAGATCCTCTTCGAGATCGTTCTTCTTGTTCGGCTCCTTCGGCCGGTCGTCGTTCTTCTTCCGCTCTTCTTCGCGGCGCTTCTCGGCCTCGTCCTTGGCGCGACGCTCTTCGTCCATGCGCCGGGCCTCTTCGTCGGCCTTGCGCTGCTCGTCTTCCTTCTTCTTCTTCTCTTCGTCCTCGGCCGCGCGCTTCTTCTCTTCCTCGGCCCGAGCCTTGTCTTCCTCGGCCTTCTTCTTCTCTTCTTCGGCGAGGCGCTTCTTCTCGGCCTTCTCTTCTTCGGCCTTCTTCTTCTCTTCGTCAGCGAGGCGCTTCTTCTCGGCCTTCTCTTCTTCGGCCTTCTTCTTCGCCTCGTCGGCGAGCCGCTTCTTCTCGGCCTTCTCTTCGTCGGCCTTGCGCTTCTTTTCGGCCTTCTCTTCCTCGGCCTTCTTCTTCGCCTCGTCGGCGAGGCGCTTCTTCTCGGCCTTCTCGTCTTCGGCCTTCTTCTTCGCCTCGTCGGCGAGCCGCTTCTTTTCGGCCTTCTCTTCCTCGGGCGTCAGCTTCTTCTTCTCTTCCGCAGCCGCGGGCTTCGCCTCTTCGGGCTTCTTCTCGTCGGTGCCGGCCGGCTTCGCCTCTTCGGGCTTCTTCTCTTCAGCCGGAGGCGTCTCGGCCGCCTTCTTCTGCCGCTCTTCTTCGGCCCTGCGCTGCTCCTCCTGGTGGCGCCGATACTCCTGCATGGCGTCGTCGCCGCCCCCCGCGGGCTTCGCGGCCGGGCCACCGCGCGCCCCACCCGAGCTGCTGCCACCGAGAATCACCAGCAACACACCGGCGATCAGAAACGCGGCGCCCACCGCCCACGAGATGTCGGCGACCAGCGCGAACGTGCGACCGTCGCTGATCGCCTGGTTCGCCTTCATCGTCTCGACCTGAAAGGTCGACTTGTACAGGTCGGCCTTGCCGAGCGCGCTGATACCGAAGATCGCCCAGCTCGCCGCCGCGGCCACCGCGCCGCCGAGCAGACCGATGCCCGCGATGCGCATGCCGCTCAAACCGCCGCCGCCGCGCCCCTTCGCCCCCGAGCTCGCCGACGACGACCCGCCCGGCTTCGGCTCGTCGGTGGCCAGCACCGTGCTCACGAAGTCGGTCAGCCCCTTCAGCTCGTTCGGCACGACGGTGCTGCCCGGCTTCGACGCGAAGACGTGACCGTCGACCGGGTCGATGCGAACGGCTCCCAGCTCGAGCTGCTCGGCCGCCTGGCCCTTCTTCACCACCAGCACCAGCACCTGGTCGGCCCGGGCAGCCTGACCCAGCTCGCGCGCCGCCGAGTCGCGGCCCGGCCCCTCGGGGTCGGCGACGATGCGGTCGAGGCCCGCCTGAACCTGCGCCTGCGCCTCGGCCGGCTTCAGCTTCACGAGGTGATCGCCGAGCGCCAGCTCTTCGGTCGCGAGCGCCCAACCCGTGAGCCCCGCGTTCACCACGTGCGGCCCCGCGCCGAGGCCCTCGACCGTCACCGGGCTCGCGCCGCGAAACGAGCCATCGACCCACACCCGCGCGCCCGGCGGCTCGGTGCGCACCGTCAGCTTGCCCTTCGCCTTCGCGAGCTTCGTGCGCTGCCCGTCGGCGTACTTCAGAAGCTCGGGCGTGAAGTTCGCGTCAGACAGCTTCGCCTTCGGCGAGAGCAGCAGCGCCTTGTCGAGCTCGGCCTTCGCCTGCGGGTTCTCTGAAGAGGTCGCGTGGCCCGCCGCCTTGCCGAGCTGCGCCTCGACGAGCGCGTCGAGGTTCCGGCTCAGGTCGCCCGACCTCCACGCGACGACCGCGTCGCTGTACAGCTTCGTCGCCTTCGCCGAGTCGAGCTCTTCGAGCGCCTTCTGCGCGTCGGCCGCAAGCCCGCGCGCCTCGTTCTCTTTCGTCGCGCGAGCCGCAGCGGCCGTCGCGTCGAACGCATCGATGCCGCGCAGCGCCTGAAACCGGTCGCTCGCGTCGAGCGCGCCCTCAGCCGCCTGCTCGACCAGCCCCGCGAGCGACTTCGCACGCGCGTCGGCCGCCGCCACGAGCAC